>NZ_JBEYJD010000001.1:227190-427216 GCF_040636125.1 Streptomyces sp. NPDC006733
CGCACGAGAAGGCCCCGCGCACGAGAACGCGGGCGCCGTACCGGCTACCTCCCCCGAGGACCGGACGGCGCCCGCGTAGGGCGCGAAGCGATGTGGCAGGACGGACGGACACACGGAAAGGGCGCGCCACACGGGCCACTTGGGCCCGACGAGTTACTTGGCGGGCTTCTTCCCGGTGACGCCGAGGTGGACGAGCAGTGCGAGGTTCGGCTTCAACTCGGCCTGTTTCACGCCCCAGCTGGTGAACCCCTTCTGGTGCGAGGCGACGGCGGCCAGCATGGCGACCAGCGAGCCGGCCATCGCGGCCGGACTGACCTCCTTGTCCACCTTGTTCTTGCTCTGGAGATCCTTGATGGAATCCGTGAGCGAGTTGGTGACGGCGTTCAGGATCTTCATGCGGATCTTGTAGAACCGCTTGTCCCCTTCCGCCGCCCCGAGGTCGACGACGCGCAGAATCGCGTCGTTCTTCCGCCAGAAGGAGAGGAAGCCGTCGACCAGTTCCTCCGCCGCGAGGGCGCCGGACTTGCCGATCCAGGAGCGTCCCGCGACCAGGTCGGTGAGGCTCGCTCCTTCCTTGGCCATTTCCTCGGCGAGTTCGAGGACCGCGCCCTCGACGTCGGGGAAGTACTGGTAGAACGTTGCGGGGGAGGTGCCCGCCATCCGGGCCACGTCAATGACCTTGACGTCCCGGTACGGCGACGTGCTGAGCATCTCGCCGAGGCAGTCGAGCAGCTTCTGCCGCGTCGCCTGTCCTCGACGACCGGCAACACGGCCGTCGACGGTGCGAACTTGTCCTGTCATGCCGTCAGTTTACCGGCGGGTGATCAGCGCGCGATTCGGCCTCCTGCAAATGGGGTCGGCCGGTTTCCGGGTGTGTGCGGGTGCGCTCCCGACCGTGTCGGTAGCGATACGCAGAGCGTTTGTCCGCACGCTTTCCGTCGGCTTTCCGCTCGTATTCCGGCGGATAACCGGCCGTCAGTACTATTCGCGGCGCCGCCGCTGCCGACCGCCTTCGGCCCGACGGAGCGGTGGGCCGGAGAGCCGAACAGGATCGGTTCCTGTCCACCATTCGAGCGAATCATCTTATCAACAGCCTGTGGATAACTTCTGTGGGCAGAGATCGGGGCGGCTCAAGAGTCGCCCCGTAACCGCCCCATAACCGGCCCGCAATCGACCTATAAGTCAGCTATCTACCGGTAAGGGCCACTTGCGGTATGTGTACGGCCTCCGGCGCCGCGCGACACGCCGTCCCGACATCGTTCCCCGTCGATTCGTGAACCCGTGGGCCCGGTCCCGCCAAGGATTCGGGCCGCACCCCGCCCACCACCTCCGGAGTCCGGATTTGGCCTGGTTCGGGCCCTGGCCCTGGCCCGTTCCGGGTCCCGTCCGGCTCCGGTCAGCCGTCCGTCCACACCTGACAGAACCCGGGGTCGGTACCGACAGAATCGACAGATGTCGTGTCGTTACGCCCCCGGGTTCGCAACCGGACCCTTCGCCAGGAAGAATCAGCTTTCATATGGGGAACACCCCACGGGGAGGGACGGGCAGTGGTGGAGCAGCTGACGCAGCACGACCCGCGACGGATCGGCCCTTTCGAGGTGCTGGCCCGGCTCGGTGCCGGCGGCATGGGGCTGGTCTATCTCGCAAGGTCGGCCTCCGGCCGCCGGGTCGCGATCAAGACGGTGCGCGCCGAGCTCGCCGAGGACCAGCTGTTCCGGGTCCGTTTCAGCCGTGAGGTCGAGGCGGCCCGCGCGGTCAGCGGCTTCTACACGGCCGCCGTCGTGGACGCGGACGCCCGCGCGGCCGTTCCGTGGCTGGCCACGGCCTACGTTCCCGCCCCCTCCCTCGAAGAGATCATCAACGAGGCCGGGCCGATGCCCGCCCAGGCCGTCCGCTGGCTCGCCGCCGGCGTCGCCGAGGCGCTCCAGTCGATCCACGGCGCGGGCCTCGTGCACCGCGACATGAAGCCGTCCAACGTCCTGGTCGTGGAGGACGGGCCCCGGGTGATCGACTTCGGTATCGCCAGCGGGGTGTCCAACACCCGGCTGACCATGACGAACGTCGCCGTCGGCACGCCCGCCTACATGTCGCCCGAGCAGGCCCGCGACTCGCGCAGCGTGCGCGGCGCCAGCGACATCTTCTCCCTCGGCTCGACGCTGGTGTTCGCCGCGACGGGGCACGCCCCCTTCCACGGCGCGAACCCCGTCGAGACGGTCTTCATGCTGCTCCGCGAGGGTCCGGACCTGGCGGGTCTGCCCAGCGAGCTGCGGCCGCTCATCGAGTCCTGCATGCGGATGGAGGCCGATCAGCGGCCCACGCCCGCCGAGCTGCAGGCGCAGCTCGCCCCGCACCTCTTCTCCACCGGCAGCGACGACACCGGCACGGCGTCCGCGTGGCTGCCGCCCGGGGCGGTCGCGCTGATAGAGCAGCGGCGCAGCGGCCGGCCGGCCGTCGCCGTCAACGCCAGGACCGCACCGCCGCTGCCCCCGCCGCCGTCGGCGCCGCCGCGCACCCCCGACCCGGTCGGGCACGGCCGGCATGGCGGGGCGGGCGGCCGTCAGGGCGGTGCCGGTGGCTTCAACGGTCCCGACGGCTTCAACAACCCGGCCGGGCCGGGCGGCCCCGGCGGGCTGAACGGTCCTGGCGGGCTGAACGGTCCTGGCGGGGCGAACGCTGCCGGTCGTGCCAACGCGCCGGTCGGTGGACGCGGCGCCGCCGCGCCCGAGCCGCACACCCACGGGCCCGTCCGGCTGGCCGGCTCCGCCCCGATAGGGCCGGGCCTGCGCGTCGCGGACGCCGACCACAAGGCGCAGCCGCCGAACGGCGCCCCCGGCACGGACTGGGTGCGGCGCGGTGGCGCGCACCGGGCCAACGGCCCCGGCGCGCTTCCCGTGCAGCCCCAGCCGGCGACTCCGGCGGGGGAGTGGCGGCCCTGGCGCTTCCGCATGTCCAACGACGTGTGGGGCACGCCCGTCGTCTCCGACGGCCGCCTCTACGTCACCTCCTTCGAGGTGCACGCGCTCGACATCGCCAGCGGGCGGCGGCAGTTCAAGACCCGCGACGTCGCCTGGACGATGGCCGTCGCCGACGGCCGTATCCACGCCTCCGACGGACCCAGCCTCTACGCCCTCGACACGGTCGACGGCGGCGACCTCTGGCGCACCGGCGTCGAGGGATGGATCTACTCGCTGCGCGCCGAACACGGCACCGTCGTCACGGGCACGCGCGGCGGCGGCGTCCAGGCCTGGGACGCCGACCGCGGCCTGCTGCGCTGGGAGCGGGGCGGTGCGCAGACGGAGTTCGAGTCCCCCGAGTCCGGGCCGTCGATCGCCGGCGGCACGGTGTACTTCCAGGGCGGCGGCCGGCTGTACGCCGTCGACGCCGGGTCCGGCGCCGAGCGCTGGTCCTACCCGGTCGGTGCGTCGGGCGTCCCCGGCGCGACCGGCAGCGTCCCGACGCGGCCGGTCGTGGCCGACGGCATCGTCTACGTCACCGCCGGCACGCGGGTGCTCGCCCTCGACGCCAGGTCGGGCGCGGAGCGCTGGCGCTTCGACGCCCCCGCCGTCATGTTCGGTCCGCCCGCCCACGTCCCGGGCGCGAGCGCCGCGGGCGGCGGCGTCTACATCGCCGACCACCTCGGCACGGTCTACGCCCTCGACGCGCACAGCGGCCGCGACCGCTGGCGCGTCGCGACAGAGCCCCGGCAGTCCCTCGAACCGGTGCTCGTCGCCGGCGGCGACGTGCTGCTGGGCGCGGGCAGCGCGCTCTACACGCTCGACGCCGTCACCGGCAATCCGAAGTGGCGCTTCGCGGCACAGGGCGAGATCGTCGGATCGCCGGTCGTCGCGGACGGCCGCGTCCACTTCGGCTCCAAGGACCACTGCCTCTACACGGTGGACGCCGGGGGCGGCCAGCTCCGCTGGAAGCTCGAAACGGGCGGCGAGATCACGGGGTCGCCGGTGGCGGCGGACGGTGTCGTGTACGCCTGCAGCAAGGACCGCTGCGTCTACGCCCTGGACGCGGTGAAGGGCACGGGCGCCGCCGCGCGGCGGCCCTAGTACGGGGCGGCGCGGCGACCGGCGGCACGACCACCGGTGACGACCCGGCCACCGGGGCGCGACGGCCTCAACCCGCCTCGGCGTGCCCGCTACTGCGGGCGTTCGTGCACGGTGGGGGGTTCGGTCGGGCGGCTCGGCGGGGTCCAGGCCGGCTCGGGGGTGATCACGGGCTGGGGGACGGTTCCGGTGATGGCCCCGGTCCCGGTCCCGGTGATGGTCTCGGGTGGCGGGGGCCAGGTGGGGGAAGTGGCCGTGCGGTCGACGGTGCGTACGTGATCGACCTGATCGACGTGATCGAGAAGCCCGACGGGCTCGACGCGATGGACGGGCTCGACACGATCAACGGGTTCGACGGGTTCGACGGGATCGAAGGGCACCGCGGGTTCCGCCTCCCGACGCGCCCGGCGGCCGTACCTCGCCCGCCGGTGGTGGCGGCGGCCCGACATCATGGCGGCCGCGATCAGGAGCAGGACGCCGCCGCCGAGGGCGTTGGCGACGCCGATGCCGAGGCCCTCACCTCCCGCCGTGAGGGAGCCGGCGGACAGCCCCTGGCGGACCATCCACAGGATGGTGATGCCGAGGACGACGACGCCCGAGCACGCGACGAGGAACCGGGAGCGCAGCAGGATCCCGAGGAGCGCGATCAGCGCGGCGAAGAGCATGGGGAGGAACAGTGAGCCCATGACGGCGGCCCGGTCGGCGGTGATCCCGTCGAAGAGGTCCTCCGCGCGGATCTCGGTGCCGTTCCGGCCGGCGTACCAGGCCCGGAAGGGGCTCCAGACGGCGACCGCCGCTCCCAGCAGGGCGATCAGGGACCCGAAGGCGTTGCGGATCATCGTGCCTCGTCCCCTTGCGGCGCCACCATGCGTTTCACGCTAAGCCGGGCGGCGTGAGGCCGCCACGCGGGGCGGCCACGGGTGTGAAGACCGGCGTGAAGGTCCGCGTGAAGGTCCGTCTGATGGTCCGTGTGAAGGTCTGTCGCAGAACGCCGACTCGCGCCGGGGGCCCCGCCACCAGGCTGCTAGCCTGACGCGCTCCTGCCAACGACTGGGGATCGTCAGCCATGCAGCTCCGCCAACTGCGACTTGTCGCGGTACTCGCCGTCGTCGTTCTCGCGCTCACGGGTTTCAGCTCGAGCAAGAGCAAGAGCAAGAGTCACAAGGGGGGCGGTTGCAGCAGCAGCCACAGCAGCAGCTCCTCCAGCTCCAGCTCAAGCTCCGGTTCCAGCTCCGGGTCGTCCTCCGGTTCCACTTCGAGTTCCGGTTCCGGTTCGAGCTACGACTCCAGCCACAGCCCCCGCCCCACCACCACCTACCGCCGGGGCACCAGCTCGCCGACGTCCTCGGGCTCGGCCAGCTCGACGTCGCAGCCCGCCGCGATCGACCAGGTGACGGTCCTGCGGTGCCTGAGCTCCGGAGCCGACCCCTCCCGGCCCACGTCGCAGCTGCGGATCGACAACAGCCGGGGCACCAAGGCGTACTACTTCACCGCCGTGGTGCGCCTGAACGACGTCCAGGGCGGGCAGGTCGGCACCTCCAAGCTCTCCCGCACCCTCGTGAAGGCCCGCTCGACGAAGACGGTCGACGTCACCGGGACCCTGGACGCCACCGCCCAGAGGAGCGACTGGGCCGAATGCGTCGTCACCAGTGCCAACCGCACCACCGGCTGAGCCGCCGACCAGCCACGGATCGGTCAGCGCACCCGGAACTCCCCGCCCCGTGAGGTGAACAGCTCCGCCTGCCGCTCCGGCGGCAGGTTCCCGAGGGCGATCAGGTGCGGGGCCTGCGCCAGCGCGTGCGCGCGGGCCGCCTCGCGGGCGGACCAGACGGCGCGGACCGTGCCCTGCACCGCCTCCGTCGGGTAGGAGGCGATGACGGCGGCGGCGCGCAGGGCCGCGTCGAGCAGTTCGTCGGCCGGAACGACCTCGGAGACGAGACCGGTCTCGTACGCCCGTCGCGCGCCGACCCGCTCCGCGGTCCCCATCAGCGACATCCGCATCACCTCGCCGTACGGCATGCGCTGCGCCATGAGGACGGACTCGTAGGCGCTGACCATGCCGTACGTCGTGTGCGGGTCGAAGAACGTGGCGTGCTCCGCGGCGATGACGAACTCGGCCTCGCCCAGCAGGTAGAAGGCGCCCCCGCAGGCCATCCCGTTGACGGCCGCGACGACCGGTTTCCACAGGTCGTTGGACTTGGGTCCGAGCCGCAGCAGCGGATCGTCGATCGAGTACGGGGACGGCGGCTGCGGGACGTCGACGGAACGATCGATCCCGGTGCAGAACGCCTTGTCGCCGGCGCCGGTGAGGACGATGGCGCGGACGTCGTCCGCCATCCGGAACTCGTGCCACAGGGCGGTGAGTTCGGCGACGGTGTCCAGGTCGATCGCGTTGTGGCGCTGCGGACGGTCCAAGGTGACGACGGCGACGCCGTCCTTCGACGTGGGCATGTCGCACGTGACGCTCATGGCCGCTCCAGCAGCCAGCGCGGCACGGTGACGCCGTCGGCCATCGCGTGGAAGACGACCTTCACCCCGGCGCCGATGCGGAGCCGCGACGGGTCGACGGAGTCCAGCGGCGCGTCGGCCGAGGCGACGAGGTTGCCGACGAGGCGGATCTGCGGGGCGTCCAGCAGCTCCACGACGATGGCGTTGTACGGGGCCTGCGCCGCGTACGCGGGCAGCAGGGGCGGGTGCGGGAAGACGTACGACCAGATGCGGCCGCGGCCGCTCATCCGCCGCCACTCGCTGTCGAAGGACTGGCAGTGCGGGCAGCAGGGGCGGGGCGGGAAGCGCAGGGCGCCGCAGGCGGCGCACGCCTGGACGCGCAGCTCCCCGCGGCGCGCGTACTGCCAGAAGGGCGCACCGTCGTCGTCGACCACGGGCAGCAGCAGTCCGTCGGCGGCGTTCACAGCGTTCGCAGCGTTCGCAGCGTTCGCAGCGTTCATGGCGTTCATGGCGTTCATGGCGTTCAGCTCCTCAGCTTCGCAGCAGCAGCGCGGATGTCGGTACGCCCTCGCCCGCCGTGACCAGGCAGGTCGCTGCGTCGGGGACCTGGGCGGTGGAGTCGCCGCGCAGTTGCTTGACGCCCTCGTTGATGAGGTTGAAGCCGTGGACGTACGCCTCGCTGAGGCCGCCGCCGCCGGTGTTGATGGGGAGCCGGCCGCCGATCTCCAGCGCGCCGCCCTCGGTGAACGCGGCGCCCTCGCCGCGCCCGCAGAACCCGTACCCCTCCAGCGAGAGCGGGATGAGCGGGGTGAACGCGTCGTAGATCTGGGCGACGTCGACGTCGTCGGGGGTGAGGTCGGAGTTCTTCCACAGGTGGCGCGCGGTGGCCCAGGACGGGCCGGTCAGCGGGTCGTCGTTCCAGTAGTTGACCATGCCGTGGTGCTGGGCGGGCAGCCCCTGGGCGGCGGAGTGCACGTAGACGGGCTTGCGCCGGCAGTCGCGGGCGCGCTCGGCGCTGACGATGACGCAGGCCAGTGCTCCGTCGGTCTCCAGGCAGTTGTCGAAGAGGCAGAGCGGTTCACTGATCCAGCGGGACGTCATGTACATCTCGCGGGTCAGCGGGCGCTCGTACATCATCGCGGCGGGGTTCTGGTTGGCGCGGTTGCGGCAGGCGAGGGCGACGTTGAACAGGTGGTCGCGGGTCGCGCCGAACTCGTGCATGTAGCGGCGGGCGAGCAGCCCGATCTCGTCGGCGGGGCGCAGCAGCCCGAAAGGGCGCGTCCACTGGCCGGGGGTGGGGAGCTGGACGGCCGTGTTGGTCCAGGGGCGCTTGCCGCTGCCGCGCTTGCGCGACCGCCAGGCCACCCCGACGGTCGCCTGGCCGGTGGCGACGGCCGCCGCGAGGTGCGCCACGGTCGCGCAGGACCCGCCGCCGCCGTACCCGACCTTGGAGAAGAAGGTGACGTCACCGGCGCCGATGGACTTCGCCACCTCGACCTCGTCGGTCTCCTCCATCGTGTAGGAGGCGAAGCCGTCGACCTCGGCGGGCGTGATGCCGGCGTCGTCGAGCGCGGCGATGATCGCGCGGCAGGCCAGGGTGCGTTCGGACTCCACAAGGTTCTTGGCGAACGGGGTCTGGCCTATTCCCACGATCGCTGTCGCGTCCTTCAGGGCAGCGCTCACGGACACCTCCCGGCATGGTCATCACTGCTGACAGCCAGTCAGAGTACCGCTAATCTGACGGACAGTCAGGTAGCAGGTGGCGGGGTAGTTGTGGGTCGGTGGCGGAGGGAAGCATCATGCGCGGTGACCTGGACTGGGGCAGCATCCCGGAGTTGGTACGAGCGGCGGTGCGGCAGTACGGCGACCGCGAGGCCGTCGTGGACGGCCGGACCCGCGTCAGCTACGCGGAGCTGGGCGAACGCGTCGAACGGGCCGCCGCCGCCACGATCGCGGCCGGCGTCGAGGCGGGCGACCGGGTCGCCGTCTGGGCGCCCAACACGCTCGACTGGATCGTCGCGGCGCTCGGCGCGGTGTCGGCGGGCGGCGTCCTCGTCCCGCTGAACACCCGCTTCAAGGGCGCCGAGGCGGCCTACGTCCTGCAGCGCACCCGCGCCAAGCTGCTCTTCGTCACGGGCACCTTCCTCGGGACGTCGTACGTCGCCTCGCTGCGCCGCGCCGACGCCGAGCTGCCGCACCTGCGCGACGTCGTCGTGCTCTCCGACACCGCGCCCGAGGGATACCGGACGTGGCGGGACTTCCTGGCGGGCGGCGAGGCGGTCTCGCGCGAGGCGGTACGCCGCCGGGCGGACTCGCTGCGCCCCGACGACCCCTCGGACATCACGTTCACCTCGGGGACCACGGGCCACCCCAAGGGCGCCGTCATCACGCACGCCCAGACGCTGCGCGTCTACGGCGTCTGGAGCGAACTGGCGGGCCTGACCGAGGGCGACCGCTACCTGATCGTCAACCCGTTCTTCCACACGTTCGGCTACAAGGCGGGCATCATCGCCTGCCTCATGCGCGGCGCCACGATGGTGCCGCAGCCGGTCTTCGACGTCGACACCGCGCTCGCCAACATCGCCGCCGAGCGCATCAGCGTCCTCCCCGGCCCGCCCACCCTCCACCAGTCGATCCTCGACCACCCGGCCCGCGCCAAGCACGACCTGAGCGCGCTGCGCCTGGTCGTCACCGGCGCGGCCGTCGTCCCCCTCGAACTCGTCGAGCGGCTGCGCTCCGAGCTGAAGATCGCGACCGTCCTCACGGCGTACGGCCTGACGGAGGCCGGCGGCACGGTCACGATGTGCCGCCGGGGCGACCCGGCGGAGGTCATCGCCTCCACCTCGGGCCGCGCGATCCCGGACACCGAGGTGCGCGTCCTGTCCGCGGGGCCGGGCGAGCCCGGCGAGGTCCTGGTCCGCGGCTACAACGTCATGCGCGGCTATTTCGAGGACCCGGAGGAGACGGCCCGCGCCATCGACGCGGACGGCTGGCTGCACACCGGCGACGTCGGCGTCATGGACGCCGACGGCAACCTGCGCATCACCGACCGCATCAAGGACATGTTCATCGTCGGCGGCTTCAACGCGTACCCCGCCGAGATAGAGCAGGCCCTGCGCCACCACCCCGACGTCACCGACGCCGCCGTCATCGGCGTCCCCGACCCCCGCCTGGGCGAGGTCGGCAAGGCGTACGTCATCCGCCGCCCCGACTCCACCCTCTCGGCCGACGACCTGATCGCCTGGTCGCGCCGGGAGATGGCCAACTACAAGGTGCCGAGGGAGGTCCACTTCCTGGCGGAACTCCCGCGGAACGCGAGCGGCAAGGTGATGAAGGCGGAACTGCGGGCGGCGAGGCGGTAGCGGGGCGGCAGCGGGGCGCCGCGCACACCCAGCGGGGATCGGGGCGCCACCTCCCGCCCAGCGGGGATCGGGGCGCCACCTCCCGCCCCGCGGGGATCGGGGCGCCACCTCCCGCCCCGCGGGGACCGGGGCGCCGCTCACGTCCAGCAGGGACATGGGGGCGCCGCTCACGCGCCGCAGGGGCCAGCGCGCCGCCGTGCTCTCACGCACCGCCGTGCCCGCACACAACGCCGTGCGCTCAAGCACCGCCGCGCACCGACGTGTCCCCTACAGCGCCACATGCGTCGGCAGCAGGATGCGCCACACCGCGTCCTCCAGCCCGTGCACCGCCGCGATCCACCCCACGTTCTCCTCCTCGGTGCCCAGCCGTACCGCCTGGGCCAGCTCCGCCACCACGTCCGCGAGGTCCCCGTGCCCCATCGCGGGCTCCAGCCGGCCGCCGGCCGGGCCGTCGTCCAGGTAGCGCTGGTAGCCCGGCGCGGTGCGCAGGACGCCCACCGGGCGCCAGCTCTCCGCCAGCCGCCACACCGGCTCACCGCCGACGAGGGTGCCGTCCGCCTCCACCACCTGCGTGCGGGTGCGGTCCACCGCCAGCGCGGTCCAGCCGTCGCCGCCCGTCAGCACCGCCGCCGGCGCGCAGTGGTCGACGCAGCGGCCCACCGCCGACGTCACCCCCGGCGCGGGCAGCACGAGCGGTATCGCCGTCATCCCCGCGTAGAGGCAGCCGAAGAACGCCCCCGCGAGGTCGGCGCCCTCCGGGTAGGCGAGCAGCACCCGGCTGCCGGGCGGCATCAACTGCCCGAGGCGCGCGGCCACCGCCCGCGCCCGGCGGTCCAACTCCCGGTAGTTGCAGCCGGCGGTCCCCGTCGAGTCGCCGTCGGGGAACGGCAGCGCCGGCACCGACTGGGGGGCCCACGCGGCCCTGCGGCGCAGCCACGGTCCGGGCAGCCGGTCGACGGCCGTCAGGCTTCTGGTTCCGGTCCGGGGGCGAGATCCGGACTTTGAACCGTGGCCGGAATTCGACCCCGAGCCCGAGCCCGGCCCTGAACCGCCGCCCGCACCGGATCCGGTCCCGGAACCTGATCCGGAGCCGCTTCTCGTCACCGCCACCGGTACGCATCGTGAACACATGACTGACCTCTCACCTCCCTCGCACCAGAAAACACACGGGCACCACCGAAATGCACACAGCACAATCCGCGGTCACACACAGACGGAACCTCAAATTCAGCACAACTTTCCCCGTAACGCCGGGTCGGGTGCTAGCACGGGGTGACCCCGGCCCTCCGACACGGCAAACTGGCACGGGACGGCGGGCTGAGTGATTGGCCCCACCCGTCATGCGGACACTGTTCCGGTACGCGATGAACGATAGATATACGCGCGTCGCGCCGATTGACACCGCATCGGCCGGCACGCCTCAGGGGGCAGCATGGACAGCGCGACAGGGCCCGACCAGGGCCTGCGGTTCGCAGTTCTCGGTCCGGTACGGGCATGGCGCGACGAGCAGCCGATCGTCACCGGCTCCCCGCAGCAGCGCGCCCTGCTCGCCGCGCTGCTGCTGCGCGGCGGCCGGACCGCGACCGCGTCGGAACTCCTCGACGCCCTGTGGGGCGAGACGGCGCCCACCACCGCGCTGGCTGCCCTGCGCTCGTACGCCTTCCGGCTGCGCAAGGCGCTCGGCGCCGACGCGCTCGTCACCGAATCCGGTGGATACGCCCTGCATGTGGCGCCGGACGGGCTGGACTTCGCCGCCGCGGAGCGGCTCGCCGCCGAGGCCGAGAAGGCCCGCGGGGCCGGCGACCCGGCGCGCGCCCGCGAACTGCTCGCCACGGTACTGGGGATGTGGAACGGCGAGCCGCTGGCGGGTCTGCCGGGCCCGTACGCGGAGGCCCAGCGCACCCGGCTGGAGGAGTGGCGGCTGACCGTCACCGAGACCCGGCTGGAGCTCGACCTGGAGCTGGCCGCGCACGCCGAGGCCGTCTCCGAACTGACCGCGCTCTCCGCCGAACACCCGCTGCGCGAGCGGCTGCGCTGCCTGCTGATGCTCGCCCTGTACCGCAGCGGCCGGCAGGCCGAGGCGCTCGGTGTCTATGCCGACACCAGACGGCTGCTCGCCGACGAGCTGGGCGTCGACCCGTGCGCCGAACTCAGCGAGCTGCACCAGCGGATCCTGGAGGCCGACCCCGGCCTGGCCGCCCCGAACGGCTCCGGCGGCCACACCGCCGAGGTCGTCCGGCCCGCCCAGCTCCCGGCCACCGTCGCCGACTTCACCGGCCGCGCCGCCTTCGTCCGCGAGCTGGGGGCTCAGCTCACCGAGGCGGAGAAGGACGTCATGGCCGTCTCCGCGCTGGCCGGAATCGGTGGGGTCGGCAAGACCACCCTCGCCGTCCACGTCGCGCACGCCGCCCGTGACGCGTTCCCCGACGGCCAGCTCTACGTCGACCTCCAGGGCACCGATGCCAGGCCCGCGGAACCCGAGGCCGTCCTCGGCTCGTTCCTGCGGGCGCTGGGCCTGTCCGACGGCGCGATCCCGGACTCGCTCGCCGACCGCGCCGCGCTCTACCGCTCCACCCTGGACGGCCGCCGGGTGCTGGCGCTGCTCGACAACGCGCATGACGCCGCCCAGGTCCGGCCGCTGCTGCCGGGCACGCCCGGCTGCGCCGCGCTGATCACCAGCCGGGTCCGGATGGTGGACCTCGCGGGCGCCCACCTCGTCGACCTGGACGTGATGAGCCCCGAGGAGGCGCTGCACCTCTTCACCAAGATCGTGGGGGAGGAGCGCGTCACCAGCGAGCGGCAGTCCGCCCTGGACGTCGTCGCCGCCTGCGGCTTCCTGCCGCTCGCCATCCGCATCGCCGCCTCCCGGCTGGCCGCCCGCCGGACGTGGACCGTCGCCGTCCTGGCCCGCAAGCTCGCCGACCAGCGCCGCCGGCTGGACGAGCTGCGCGCCGGCGACCTGGCCGTCAAGGCCACCTTCGAACTCGGCTACGGCCAGCTCGAACCGGCGCAGGCCCGTGCCTTCCGCCTGCTGTCGCTCCCCGACGGCCCGGACATCTCGCTGGACGCGGCCGCCGCCGTGCTGGACATGGACCCGTACTCGACCGAGGAGCTGCTCGAAGCCCTCGTCGACATCAGCCTGATCGAGTCCGCCGCCCCGGCCCGCTACCGCTTCCACGACCTGCTGCGGCTGTACGCGCGCGAGTGCGCCGACCGCGACGAGACCGACGAGGCCCGCTGCCGGGCGCTGTCCCGGCTGCTCGACTTCTACCTCTCCTCCGCCGCGTGCGCCTACGAGCTGGAGAACCCCGGCGACCGCGTCCTGGACCACCTCGCCCCCACCGAACACGCAGGGCTGGCCTTCGGCACCCGCGAAGAGGCCCTGGAATGGCTGTTCTCCGAGGCCCAGGGCCTGCTCGCCGCCGTGCAGCAGGCCGCGGGCGGCGGCTGCGAGGGCCCGATGCGCCGCGCGGTCGACCTGCTGTGGGCGGCGCAGGACCTCATGGAGTCGGGTGTCTACGCCCGCCAGTACGAGCAGGGGGTGCAGGCGCTGGTGCGGACGGCGGGCGACTGCGCCGAGCACCTGGTCGAGGGCCGGGCCCGCGTGCTGCTCGGCCAGCTCCACCGGCTGTCGGGGCAGTTCGTGGCCGCCGATCGGGAGGCGCAGCGCTCCTTCATCGTCGGCCTGGCCGCCGAGGACCCGCTGACCCGCAGCTACGCCCTCAACCTGCGCGGCGGGATAGCTCTGCAGAGCCGCCGCTTCCACGAGTGCGCCGAGTACCACAGCAACGCGCTGGAGGCGTTCCGCGAGGACGGCAACCGGCACGGCGAGGCCGCCGCGCTCAGCAACCTCTCCCGGGCCCAGCTGGAGCTGGGCGACACGGACGCCGCGGTGTCGGCCACCCAGCAGGTGGTGGCGATCTACCGCGGCCTGGGCGCCGGATTCCGGCTCGGCAACGGCCTGTACGCCATGGGCATCGCCCTGACCGCGACCGACCGGCTCGACGAGGCGACCGCGTGCCTGACCGAGGCGCTGGGCATCTTCCGTGAGGCGCGGCAGCGCTTCTGGGAGGGCATGACGCTCTTCCGGCTCGCCAAGGTCCACCTGGCGGGCGGCCAGTGGCGCCAGTCGGCGTCCCACGCCGAGCAGGCGCTCGTCATCCTGCGCGAGGTGGGCGGCGAATGGCGCACGGCCAACGCCCTGACGGTCCTCGGCCGGGCCCTCGCCGGCTTCGACCAGAGCATCCGCGCCCGTGCCTGCTGGCACGACGCCCTGGGCATCTTCACCGCCCTCAACTCCCCCGAGGCGGACGAGGTCCGCGGCCTCATCGACGACCGGCAGACGCCCGCGGTCGCCATATAACCGCAGGTCGCCGCGAGCAACGTGCTCGTTTATCGGTTGATTATCGCGGGATGCCAGGATTCCATTCATCGCACGAGCCACCCGCCCGGTGGCGCACGGGGGTCGCCACCGGGCGGGTTCAACACAGGACAGACAAAACCTGGGGAGTCCATATGACCACCGAGATCCCGAAGCCCAAGAACGACGGCCCCATCGTCAAGCCGGACAACTGGCACAACGACAGCACCACGGAGCCGATCCCGGACGTCCTCCTCGGCGACGGTGGCACCGAGACGAAGCCGGACAACTGGCACAACGACTCCGAGCCCGCCAGCTGACCGGCCGAGCCGCTCGGGGATCCACAGGGGGAGAAGACGTTCCAGGGCTCGGGGGAGCCCAGGAGCGAGCGGCCCGGGGGGACCGCACACGGGGGTAACACGGGGGAAAGACGTTCCGGGGTTCGGGGGAGCCCAGGAGCGAACGGTCCGGGGGGACCGCCCAGGGTTCGGGGGAACCCAGGGACGCACGGGGCTCGGGGGAGCCCACCGTAGAACGGGTCCGGGGGGACCCCAGCACGAATCCAGGGTCCGGGGGGACTCAGCGGGAGGAACGGGACCGCACCAGGGGGAACACGAGAGACCGACCATGGCGTGGAGGGGGCGCCGTGGCCGGTCTCTCTTCTCGTGCGGGAACCTGCGGTCGCGAGGGAAGGGCGTCGGTATTCCGCATGCCGGCTACTCGTACCAGGTGATCGCGCAGATGTGGATCGCCTCGTGGCGCGGCACAGCGAGGAACGAGAAGAAGCCGCGCCCGCTGAGGATGTCGAACTCGCGGAGTCCGCCCTCACGATCCTCCGGTCGTCCTACCTCGACCGCGTCGCGATCAGCGGCCCGTACGGGCCGACGGGCTGCTCGGTCGTCGCACACCTCCGGTAGGAGCGATCAGGGCGATTCACGGTACCGGTCCCGGCGCCGGTGGACAGCGCGACGGAACCGTCCGCCCGTTCGGTGTCCGACGCGCGCCTGGTCCTGCGGGCGAAAGAAGGGCAAAGCGGGCAGGGTGGTCCGCGTGATCAAGAGCTTTGAGGGAATTGTCGAGCGGTACGTGCTGGCCGGGGACGGGTTCGGGCGGGTGTTGCGGGAGGTGCGGGCCGAGCAGTGGGGGTGGCCCACTCCGTGTGCGGAGTGGGACGTGCGCCTGCTGGTCAACCACATGACGCGGGGCAACCTCAGCTACGTGGGCCTGCTGGGCGGCGGCAGCGCCGCCGACTTCCTGCGGCTGCGGGACGCGGACGCGCTCGGCGCCGAGCCGGTCGCCGCGTACATCCGGTCCTTCGAGGAGTGCGCGGCCGCGTTCCGCCGGCCGGGCGCGCTGGAGCGGTTGCTCGACTACCCCCTGGGCAAGGTCACCGGCGCCCAGGCCCTCGCCGTGCGCAGCACGGACAGCACCGTCCACACCTGGGACCTCGCCCGCGCCATCGGCGCCGACGAGACGCTCGACCCCACCCTGGTCGCCTGGATCGACGACCACCTGGACGCGATCTACGCCGACCTGGCCGAAACCCCCACCGCCCCGGAAACCACCCACCGCTTCTTCGCCGCCCCGGCGGAAGGCCTCCCGGTGACCGCCTCCCGCCAGCACCGCCTCCTGAACCGCATGGGCCGCAACCCTGCCCGCCAAGACTGAACCGCCCACCGGAACGGAACCGCCCACCGGAACAGAACCGCCTGCCGGAACGGAACCGCACGGCTACCGCGTACGGATCTCACACCACACCCCCTTGCCGCCCAACCCGCCGATCCCGACCGGCCCACCCGGCTCCGTACCCCACCGATCCGCGAGAACGTCAACGAGAACGAGCCCCCGCCCGTGCTCGGCGGACGCCCGGCTGCCGCTCCGCAGGCGCGGCGCCGCCGGGGAGGAGTCGTAGACGTGGATCCGGACGCAGACGCTCCGGACGTCGAGCCACAGCAGGGAGCCGCCACGGGGGGCGTGTTGGACCGAGTTGGTGACCAGCTCGCTCACGCAGAGCTGCGCCGTGTCGAGAATGTGCGCGAGGTCGAGCGACCGCAGCACGCTGGCGGCGAACTCGCGGGCGATCTTCGGTGACGTGTCCAGCGGCGGGCTGAACATCGTGTACGAGTGCGGGGCGCTGCGGCCGCTCGGCGGCCAGCTGGGGGCGCACGTGGTCGAGCCCATGGGTGATCTCCCTGGGGTGCGTTGGGGGTTGGTCCGTGGCGTGTCAGCGGGACGGTGGCAACGCCCTCTGCGATCGGCCGTTCACAGAAGGTGCACTTCCGCCCTGCGGGCAGCGCAAAATGGAGGCGAGGCACCCTCGGGTGCCCACTCCGTTCAGTGACTGAAGTGATACCCAAGGTAAGGGCCAAGGTTAATCCGGCGCAACCATAAACCGGAGGTTGCCTCGAACGAGGGGCCTCGTCCATGCTGACGCGGCGTGCTCGATCAACCCCCGCGCCAAGGAAGGGAGCCATGCCCCCGAGGATCAATCCCACAGCTCGGCAGGAGCGGCTGGGTCTCGAACTGCGCAGGTTGCGCGAGCAGGCCGACATGACCGCCCGGGAAGCGGCGGCTCTGCTGGCGATCAACCCGATTCAGATCAGCCAGATCGAGTCCGGCCGTGGTGGCATCAGCGAAGAGCGGCTCCGCCGCCTCGCGGGCTTCTATGAGTGCGACGACCCGGCGCTTATCGATGCGCTGGTCGAGATGGCCAACGAACGTGGCAAGGGTTGGTGGGACGACTACCGGGGCGTGCTTCCTCCCGGATTCCAGGATCTGGCCGAACTCGACTGCCGGGCCTCGTTCCTACGGACCCTCGACATCGTGCACGTCCCGGGGATGATGCAGACCGAGGACTACGCCAGGGCGGTCTTCACGTACGTCAAACCAGATCTCCCGAGCCAGGACATCGACGCCCGGGTGGAGCACCGTATGCGAAGGCGGCTGCTCTTCGACAAGGACCGACCCCCGGAGTTCTCGGCGATCATTCACGAGGCGGCGCTTCGCATCATGGTCGGCTCTCGCAAGCTCGCGCGTGAGCAACTGGACCACCTCCTCGACCTCTCGGAGCGCCAGCGGGTTGCCGTGCGCGTCATCCCTTTCAGCGCTGAGGGCTTTGCCGGTGCGGGCTACTCGATGATGTACGCCGGCGGCCGGGTGCCCCAACTGGACACCGTGGTCATCGATGGCGCGCACCACAGCATGTTTCTGGATACACAGGCGCAGCTCCGGAAGCACCGGGCGGTGTTCGCCAAGGTCGAAGGCTCGGCGCTTCATCCCGAAGCGTCGCGCGAGTTGATCCATCGCATCTCTCAAGAACTCTGAAAGGCAGGACCATGCCCTCCATCACCCACTGGCGTAAGTCGTCGTTCTCGGCAGGGGGCGACGGTAACAACTGCGTCGAACTGGCGAAGATAGGACGGACCGTGCACCTCCGGGAGAGCGACGCCCCCGGCGTCGTCCTCGCCACTACGGCCGCGCGGCTCACGTCGTTCATCAAGAGCGTCAAGGCCGGGGCGTACGACCACTTCGTGGGCTGAGCTCAGGGCGGTGCGGAGGGGGCGTCTGCGGCGCTGCGCGCCTTGACCGGGGGGAGGGGAGGCCCCGGCGCGGTGCGCCTGCCAGTGTGGGCGCCCGCTGCGCGGGCTGAGGGGGCGGAGGGGAGCCGGTCCGCTGCGCTTCCCGGGGCGGGTGGGGGTGGCGCCGACGATCAACTTGGGCGCACGGAGCTGCGTCAGGCGGTGTTCTGTGCGTCCTTCGTGGCGGGCGGGCCTCGGCATGCCGCCTCGTGGGTCACGCATGTCGTCTCTCGTCACACCCGCCTCGCTTCCCTGCGGGGAAGGTGGCTGGAGCCCGCTCCGGCCCGGCGTCGATCTTCCGGCGCGGCCGGCTCCACGCCTTGCTCGGGGTGGAGCGGCGGGCGGCCCCGGCGCCGAGCCGGCTCGGCGCCCGCCAGGGGCCGGCTCCCGGCCCGTACGCACTGCCCGCGTCCCCGTAGCTGACGGATCGTCAGATAAACGCTACCTTGGTGGTTATGGAGACCTTCCCGAAGATCATCTCGGTGGACGACCACACGGTTGAGCCCCCCAACGTCTGGCGGGACCGGCTCCCGTCCAAGTACCGCGACATCGGTCCGCGCATCGTGCGGGCTCCCCTGAAGGAGATGACCTTCCTGGGGGGCAAGTTCGCCCCCGTCATGGGGGAGCAGGGTGACGACGGGCCGATCGGCGACTGGTGGGTCTACGAGGACCTGCACCGGCCGCTGACCCGGCTCGACACCGCCGTCGGCTACTCCCGCGACGAGATCAAGCTCGAGGTGATCACCTACGAGCAGATGCGCCCGGGGTCGTTCAGCGTGCCCGAGCGGCTGGCGGACATGGACGTCAACCACGTCCAGTCCGCGCTCTGCTTCCCGACCTTCCCGCGGTTCTGCGGCCAGACGTTCACCGAGGCCAAGGACCGTGAGCTGGGGCTGCTCGGGGTGCGGGCGTACAACGACTGGATGGTGGAGGAGTGGTGCGGACCCGAGGCGCACGGGCGCCTCATACCGCTCACCCTCGTCCCGCTCTGGGACGCCGAGCTGGCGGCGGCCGAGGTGCGCAGGAACGCGGCGCGCGGGGTGCGGGCCGTCTGCTTCTCGGAGATCCCGCCGCACCTGGGGTTGCCGTCCATCCACACCGACGAGTGGGACCCGTTCCTGCGGGCCTGCGACGAGACCGGCACCGTCATCGCGATGCACATCGGCTCGTCCAGCAGGATGCCCTCGACGTCGGCGGACGCGCCGCCGGCGGTCGGGTCCACGATCACCTTCGCCAACTGCTGCTTCTCGATGGTCGACTGGCTGATGTCGGGCAAGTTCGAGCGCTTCCCGAACCTGAGGATCATGTACGCGGAGGGGCAGATCGGCTGGATCCCGTACATCCTGGAGCGCGCCAACGTGGTCTGGGAGGAGAACCGGGCCTGGGGCGGCGTCGCCGACAAGGTGTTCCGGCCGCCGTCCGAGCTCTTCGCGGAGCACGTCTACGGGTGTTTCTTCGACGACGCGTTCGGGCTGAAGAACCTCGACGACATCGGTGTGCCGAACGTGCTCTACGAGACGGACTACCCGCACTCGGACTCCACCTGGCCCAAGTCCAAGGAGGTCGGCGAGGCGCAGATGGGGCATCTGGCCCCGGACGTGGTCGACCGCATCGTGCGCGGCAACGCGATCGACCTCCTCGGCCTGACCCCGGACGGCCTCTGGGCGGGCTGACGGGTCCGGGGCGCCCGGCGCCGCGCCCGCCCGGTCGCGGGGGCGCGGCGCCACGGCCTGCCCTCCCGGCGGCGCGCACACGGAGCGGGTGCGGGACGGGTGCGGGTGGAAAAGCCGGCCTACCCCTTTACTGACGCATCGTCAGATACGACGATGGGCCGCGGAGCCCCGGGCCTCGGCCCGCCCGTCGACCAAGGGAGAGCCGCGCCGTGCGCTACGGGATGCAACTGCCCGTCCAATCGCTGAGCACGATCTACGCCGAGCCATGGGAGCGGGAGGCCGGCCCCGCCGACCTCGTCGAGATCGCGCGGACCGCCGACCGGTGCGGGTTCGACTACATCGCCTCGTGCGACCACGTCGCCATCCCGCGGCGGCTGGCCGACGCGATGAGCACCACCTGGTACGACCCGGTGGCGACCCTCGCCTACCTCGCCGCCGTCACGACGAACGTCCGGCTGCTCAGCCACGTGGCCGTCGCCGGGCTGCGCCACCCGCTGATCACCGCGAAGTCGTACGCGACGCTCGACCACCTCTCCGGCGGCCGGCTGGTCCTCGGGGTCGGGGCGGGCCACGTGGAGGAGGAGTTCGACGCGGTCGGCGCCGACTTCGCGCAGCGCGGGCCGGTACTGGACGAGACGATCGACGCGCTGCGGGAGGCGTTCACCGACGAGTTCCCCGAGCACCACGGGGAATTCTTCGACTTCGCCGACCTGGGGCAGCGCCCCCGTCCCGCCCAGGCCGGCGGTCCGCCGATCTGGGTCGGCGGGTCGTCGCCCGCTGCCGTGCGCCGGGCCGCCGTCCGGGGCGACGGATGGCTGCCGCAGGGCGACCCGCGCTCCAAGCTGCCGCAGCAGATCGCCCGGATCAGGGAGCTGCGCGAGGAGGCGGGCGTCACCGCGCCGATCGAGATCGGCACCATCGCCGAGCCGCTGCACATCGGGGAGCCGACGTGGGAGGTCGGGCGCCGCACGCTGCACGGCAAGCCGGACGCCCTGGCGGCGAGCCTGCGGGAGTACCCGGCGATGGGGGTCGGGCAGATCCAGGTCCGCTTCCGGAGCCGGAGCAGGGCCGAGCTGATCGAGCAGATGGAGGCGTTCGCCGCCGACGTCGCGCCGCACCTGGACGCGTAGCCGCACCCGTCCGCACGGCCACACATCGACCGAGGAGACAGACATGGGCAAGCTGGACGGGCGCGTGGTGCTGATCACCGGCGCCGCGCGCGGGCAGGGCGAGCAGGAGGCGCGGCTGTTCGCCGCCGAGGGGGCGAGCGTCGTCCTGGGGGACGTGCTCGACGAGCAGGGCGAGGCGCTGGCCAAGGAGATAGGGGACAGCGCGCGCTACGTCCATCTGGACGTGAGCCGCGAGGACGACTGGACGGCGGCCGTCGCGGCGACGACGGAGGCCTTCGGCCACCTCGACGGCCTCGTCAACAACGCGGGCATCCTGCGCTTCAACGAGCTGAAGAACACCCCGCTGGAGGAGTACCAGCTGGTGGTGCAGGTCAACCAGGTGGGCGCGTTCCTCGGGATGCGGGCGGCGATCCCCGCCCTGGAGGCGGCGGGCGGCGGCACGATCGTGAACACCGCCTCGTACACCGCGCTGAGCGGCATGGCGCTGCTGGCGTCGTACGCCGCCACGAAGGCCGCGATCGTCGGGATGACGCGGGTGGCGGCGATGGAGACGGCGGCCAAGGGGATCCGGGTGAACGCGATGTGCCCGGGGGCCATCGACACCCCCATGTCCAACCCCTCCCTGCTCGACCCGGACTCCGACCTGGCGTCGTCCTCGGCGGCGCTGGACGACTTCTACAAGAAGCTCCTGCCGATGGGCCGGATCGGCCGGCCGGCCGAGGTGGCGAAGCTCGCCCTGTTCCTGACCAGCGACGACTCCTCGTACATCACCGGGCAGCCGTTCGTGATCGACGGCGGCTGGCTCGCCGGGATCTCGGTCTTCTAGCCGTCCTCCCGCTGTCGCCCGACCGCCTGATCTGACGCAGCATCAGCTATTGACGCTCCGCCGGGGCAGTGCCAGAGTCGTTCGTATCTGACGGAGTGTCAGAAATACTTCAGGACGGTGAACCTCCTTGGAATTCGGGCTCTTTGTACAGGGATATGTGCCTGTCGCGCGCTCCGCGGTCGACCCCCAGGCGGAGCACAAGGTGCTGCTGGAGGAGACCGAGTACGTCATCCAGGCGGACAAGTCCGGCTTCAAGTACGCCTGGGCCTCCGAGCACCACTTCCTGGAGGAGTACTCGCACCTGTCGGCGAACGAGGTCTTCCTCGGGTACCTCGCCCACGCCACCGAACGCATCCACCTCGGCTCCGGCATCTTCAACCCGCTCGCCCCCGTCAACCACCCGGTCAAGGTGGCCGAGAAGGTCACGATGCTCGACCACCTCTCGAAGGGCCGGTTCGAGTTCGGGACCGGGCGCGGGGCGGGCAGCCACGAGATCCTGGGGTTCATGCCGGGCATCACCGACATGAACCACACCAAGGAGATCTGGGAGGAGACCATCGCGGAGTTCCCGAAGATGTTCCTCCAGGACGAGTACGTCGGGTTCCAGGGGAAGCACTGGTCGCTCCCGCCGCGCAAGATCTTCCCCAAGCCGTACGGGAAGTCCCACCCGGCCATGTGGTACGCCGCCGGCTCGCCGTCCTCGTACGCGATGGCCGCCAAGAAGGGCCTGGGGGTGCTCGGCTTCAGCGTCCAGAAGGTCTCCGACATGGAGTGGGTGCTGGAGCAGTACAAGACGGGCATCCGCGAGGCGGAGCCGATCGGTGACTTCGTCAACGACAACGTGATGGTCACGTCCACCGCCATCTGCGCGGAGACGCACGAGAAGGCGGTGCAGATCGCCGTCGGCGGCGGCCTTAACCGGCTCCAGTCGCTGGTCTTCCGCTACCACGACACCTTCCCGCGGCCCGAGGGCATCCCCGAGTGGCCGGAGCTGCTCCCCGAGTACAGCGAGGAGATCATCGAACTCCTCATCGCCGAGGAGCTGATGATCTGCGGCGACCCGGACGAGGTCACCGCGCAGTGCAAGCGCTGGGAGCAGGCCGGCGCCGACCAGCTCTCCTTCGGCCTGCCGATCGGGATCTCGTACGAGGACACGATGAACACGATCAAGCTCATCGGCGAGCACGTCATCCCGAAGATCGACACGGACCCGGTGCACCGCACCACGCGGTTCCGCCAGGCGGCGGGGCAGTAGCAGCGCGGCAGCAGAGCGGGGGCGGCGTCTTCCCGGACCGCCGCCCCGCGCCTCCGGCCGGGACAGGGTGTCGTACGGCAGCGGCCTGCCGACCTGTCAGGACCGGAGGCGCAACCACGTCCGGACGCCTGAACGTCCCGGCTTCACGACTTCACGACTTCACGACCCGGAGAGGTGAGATCGACCATGCTTGACCACCTGATCAAGGGCGCCACCGTGGTGGACGGCACGGGAGCCCCCGCGTACACCGCCGACGTCGGTCTGCGCGGCGGAAAGATCGCCACCATCGCCGAGCCCGGCACCGTCACGGAGCGCGCGCGGACCGAGGAGGACGCCGCCGGCCTCGTCCTGACCCCCGGCTTCGTCGACCCGCACACCCACTACGACGCCCAGCTGTTCTGGGACCCCTTCGCCACCCCGTCCATGAACCACGGCGTCACCACCATCGCGGGCGGCAACTGCGGCTTCACCCTCGCCCCGCTCAACCCCGCCCGCCCCGAGGACGCCGACTACACCCGCCGGATGATGTCCAAGGTGGAGGGCATGTCCCTCAAGGCCCTGGAGGAGGGCGTCGACTGGACCTGGTCCTCGTTCGGCGACTACCTCGACGCCCTCGAAGGGCGGATCGCCGTCAACGCCGGCTTCATGGTCGGCCACTGCGCGCTGCGCCGGCACGTCATGGGCCAGGACGCCGTCGGCGGGCAGCCCACCGAGGAGCAGCTGGAGCAGATGCTCCGGCTCTTCCACGAGTCCATGGCCGCCGGCGGCTGGGGGCTGTCCACGACGCAGTCCTCCACCCACTCCGACGGCGACGGCAAGCCGGTCGCCTCCCGGCACGCGGGCCGGGACGAGCTGATCGCGCTGTCCCGCGCGGTCGGCGAGCACGAGGGCACCCAGATCGAGGCGATCGTGGCGGGCTGCCTGGACCAGTTCGCGGACGAGGAGATCGACCTCTTCGTCGACATGAGCGCCGCCGCCGGGCGCCCGCTCAACTGGAACGTCCTCACCATCGACGCCTCCGTCCCGGCCCGCGTCCCGCGCCAGCTGACCGCCTCGGAGCGGGCCCGCAAGGCGGGCGGCCGCATCGTCGCCCTCACCATGCCGATCCTGACGCCGATGAACATGTCCCTCGGCACGTTCTGCGCCCTCAACCTCATCCCCGGCTGGGGCGAGGTCCTCGGCCTCCCGGTCCCGGAGCGCATCGCCCGCCTCCGCGACCCGGCCGTCCGCGCCGAGATGCTGCGCAGCGCCAACAGCCCGGAGGCGGGCGTCTTCCGGCGCCTCGCCAACTTCGGCCGCTACGTCATCGGGGACACGTACTCGCAGGCCAACGAGGGGGTCAGCGGCCGAGTCGTCAAGGACATCGCCGCCGAGCGCGGGCAGGAGGCGTTCGAGACCATCGTCGAGATCTGCGCCAACGACGACCTGCGGACGGTCCTGTGGCCGATGCCCACCGACAACGACCCGGACAGCTGGGCGCTGCGCGCCCGCACCTGGGAGCACGAGGACGTCCTGCTCGGCGGCTCCGACGCGGGCGCCCACCTCGACCGGATGTGCGGCGCCCCCTACACGACGCGCTTCCTCGGCGACTGCCTGCGCGGGCGCCGCCTGGTCCCGCTGGAGCAGGCCGTCCGCATGCTCACCGACGACCCCGCCCGGCTCTTCGGCCTGCGCGGCCGGGGCCGGATCGCCGAGGGCTACCACGCCGACCTCGTCCTCTTCGACCCCGAGCGCATCGACGCCGGCACCGCCACCCTCGTCCACGACCTCCCCGGCGACAGCCCCCGCCTCGACTCCCGCGCGATCGGCATCGTCTCGGTCCGCGTCAACGGCGTCGAGACGATCAGGGACGACGAGATCACCGGCGCCGTGCCGGGAACGGTCCTGAGATCGGGCCGCGACACGGCGTCCGTGCCGACGCGGTGACGCCGGGGCCTACCGGACGTCCAGCCAGATCGGGTTGGTCAGCGCCGCTGCCGCTCCCGGCAGCCCGCTCGCCCCGCCGTCCGTCACCGGATGCCGCACCTCCGCGCGGACGTACGCCGCGAGCGACGCCGTCGTCCGCCACTCGACGGAACCCGTCCCGGAGGGAGGAAGCTGCGTGGCGTACATCTGGCCCTCGTCCGTCATCAGCCGGGCCTGCGCACCGAACACGCCGCCCGGGTCCGGCACCCCGGACACCTCCAGCCGCACCGTGACGACGTCCTGTGCCCGCACGACCAGCCGCTCGCCGATCCCCGCGTGCTCCCCGTGCGGTCCGGTGGCCGTGAAGGAGAGCTGGACGGCGGAGGACTCGGCGAGCCAGGAGCGGCCCGCGCGGATGCCCGCGAGCAGGGCGGGCCGGTCGAGGCGGTCCGCGAGGACGACCGTCTGGGGGAGGCCGACGACCTGCGGTTCGCGGTGGGCGTCGGAGTTCCCCATGGCGGGGATCCAGTGACCGTCGCGCGGGGACGCGGTGAGGAGGTTGTCCCAGGTGTTGAGGGAGAGCTCGTCGTCGGGGCCCCAGGGGCCGTTCCAGATCTCGATGGCGTCCGCCTGGTCGTAGCCGAACTTCCACTGGCTGGCCGGGAAGATCCCGTACGGGTGGGCGGGCACCACGAGGCCGCCCGCCCCGCGGATCCTGCGCGCGAACCGCGCGTAGGCGTCGTCGCGGGCGCGGTAGCGCCAGTCGAACCAGACGCCGGGGTCCGTGCCGACCGCCAGGTAGTGGCCGTTGCGGGTGGTGATCTCCTCGCCGGTGAGGACGAGGAGGTCGTCGCCGGCGAGGGGCCCGTAGACGGAGTGCGCGGAAGTGGTGTTGTGTTCACTGGTGTTGATGAAGTCGAGCCCGGCGGCCCGCGCGGCAGCGGTGACCTCCGCCGGGGTGCGCTTCCCGTCGGAATGGACGGTGTGCAGGTGGCAGTCGCCGCGGTACCAGGCCCGGCCGCGCCCCTTCGCGTGCTGCGGCGGGTAGGTGGGCGCCGGGGTGGTGCCCCGGGGCCCGTACCGCAGGGTGACGGTGACGGAGTAGTCCAGGCCCTGGGGCGCGACGGTGTACGGGCCGAGGACGACGTTCCAGGTGCCGGCGGAGACCGGCCCCGCGAGGTACCCCGGCGTGGTCTGCTCGGCGCTGATCGCGAACTCGGTGCGGGCGCCGCCGGACCAGCCGCGGAAGCCCCTGCCGCCGAGGGCGGTGCCGTGCTGGTCGAAGATGCCGATGTCGCAGGCGTTGCCGACGGTCCCGACGGGCACGGCCGGCCGGTCGTACGTGTACGAGACGGCGATCTCGCGGACCCCGCGCGGCACGTTCACCGGCAGGTAGACGAAGTCCGCCACCCCGGTGGGCAGGTGCCCGGTGACGGTACGGGTCTCCTCGGCCGGGGGAGCGCCGTCCGACGCGCCGGAGCCGTCCGCCGCACTCGCCGCATCGGCTCCGGCGAAGCTCACGGGGGCCAGCGTGAACATGCCGGCGGCTCCCGCGAGCGCTGTGAACCTGAGAACTTCGCGTCGTTCCATCCGTCGTGCCTCCTGGGCGAGAAGGGTGGGAGGTGCCGCAGCGAACTGTTCTACTCCGGAGCGTCGGAGGCCGGAACAGCGGGCGGCCTGCGGGTGGCCGGATCGCGTGCAAACGCGCACCACCCGGCCTCCCGGCGGCGGCCCGCACGACGTCGTCCCGTCCCGCTCCCCGATGGAGGCCGCTGATGCGGATCAACACCACGATCTTCCTGACCGACGAGACCATCGGCCCCGTGCGGCTCGCCGAGGAGGTGGAGCTGCGGGGGTTCGCCGGGCTGTTCCTGCCGGAGCACACGCACATCCCGGTGGCCAGGACCACGCCCGCGCCGATGGGGGAGCCGCTGCCGCGGGAGTACGGGCGCACGCTCGACCCGTTCACCGCGCTCGCGGCGGCCGCGGCCGTCACCCGGCGGATCACCCTGGGGACCGCGATCACGCTCGTCGCGCAGCACGACCCGATCGTGCTGGCGAAGCAGATCGCCACGCTCGACCACCTGTCGGGCGGTCGGTTCACGCTCGGGGTGGGGTTCGGGTGGAACGTGGAGGAGGCGGCGGACCACGGGGTGGAGTGGGCCGGGCGGCGGGACCTCGTACGGGACCGGATGCGGGTCATGCGGGCGCTGTGGGAGCCGGAACCGACGGCGTACGAGGGCAAGCTCGCGTCGGTGGCGGCGAGCGAGGCCCACCCCAAGCCGGTGGGGCCGCTGCGGACGCTGGTCGGCGGGGCCGCCGGGCCGAAGCTCTTCTCCCACATCGCGGATTACGCCGACGGCTGGATGCCGATCGGCGGCAGCGGGCTGGCCGACGCGCTGCCGCGGCTGCGGGAGGTGTGGGACGCGGCCGGCCGCGGTCCGGGCGGGCCGCAGGTCGTCCCGTCGGCGGTGCGCCCGACCGAGGGCAAGCTCGCGCGTTTCGCCGAGCTGGGCATCGAGGAGTGCGTCGTCCAGCTGCCGCCGGCCGGCGCGGACGAAGTGCTGCGGGTGCTGGACGACTACGCGCGGTTCCTGTGACCGGCCCGGCCGGCGCCGGCCGGCGCGGATCCTCGAAGGCGCCTGGAGACACCCCCCGGGTGGCCAACGCCATAGCGGGCGCCATGACCGCGCCCACCGGGCAGCGACCTATGCTCGGGAGATGACCATGAGCCTGTCCCGCCCCGAGGAGCCGACCCCCACCGCGAACGGGATGCGGCGCGCGCTCAAGCGCGCCCGGGACGGAGTCGCGCTGGACACCGGCGAGGCGGCGGTCCTGCTGCAGGCGCGCGGTGCCGACCTGGTGGACCTGTCGGCGACCGCGGCCCGGGTGCGGGACGCGGGCCTGGAGACGGCGGGCCGGCCCGGAATGATCACGTACTCCCGGAAGGTCTTCATCCCGCTGACCCGGCTGTGCCGCGACAAGTGCCACTACTGCACCTTCGTGACGGTGCCCGGCAAGCTGCGCCGCGACGGGCACGGCATGTTCCTGTCGCCCGACGAGGTGCTGGAGATCGCGCGACAGGGCGCGGAAATGGGCTGCAAGGAGGCCCTGTTCACGCTCGGCGACCGCCCCGAGGACCGCTGGCCCGAGGCGCGGGAGTGGCTCGACGCGCACGGGTACGACGACACGCTCGCGTACGTGCGGGCGATGTCGATCCGGGTGCTGGAGGAGACCGGGCTGCTGCCGCACCTCAACCCCGGGGTGCTGTCGTGGCAGGACCTGCAGCGCCTCAAGCCGGTCGCGCCGTCCATGGGCATGATGCTGGAGACGACCGCGACCCGGCTGTGGTCCGAGCCCGGCGGCCCGCACCACGGCTCGCCCGACAAGGACCCCGCCGTGCGGCTGCGGGTGCTGGAGGACGCCGGGCGCTCCAACGTGCCGTTCACGACGGGCATCCTGATCGGGATCGGGGAGACGTACGCCGAGCGCGCGGAGTCGCTCTTCGCGATACGGAAGATCGCCCGGCAGTACCACGGCATCCAGGAAGTGATCATCCAGAACTTCCGTGCCAAGCCGGACACGGCGATGCGCGGCATGCCGGACGCGGAGCTGGAGGAGCTGGCGGCGGCGATCGCGGTCGCCCGGCTGATCCTCGGCCCGGCGGCCCGCGTCCAGGCGCCGCCCAACCTGGTGGACGGCGAGTACGCGCGGTTCATCGCGGCGGGCATCGACGACTGGGGCGGGGTGTCGCCGCTGACCCCGGACCACGTCAACCCCGAGCGCCCGTGGCCGCACATCGACGAGCTGGCGGCGCAGACGGCCGCCGCCGGATTCGCGCTGCGCGAGCGGCTGACGATCTACCCCGAGTTCATCCGGCGCGGCGAGCCGTGGCTCGACCCGCGCCTGCTGCCGCACGTCCGCGCCCTGGCGGATCCGGCGACGGCACTGGCGGACGAGAACGCGAAGCCCAGCGGCCTGCTCTGGCAGGAGCCGGACGAGGCGTTCACCGCGACCGGCCGTACGGACCTGCACGCGACGATCGACACCACCGGGCGCACCGGCGACCGCCGCGACGACTTCGACGACGTCTACGGCGACTGGGAGTCGCTGCGCGAGCAGGCGGCGCCCGGCATGGTGCCGGACCGCGTCGACGGGGACGTGCGCTCCGCGCTGGCGACCGCGGCCGACGACCCGACGAAGCTCA
This sequence comes from Streptomyces sp. NPDC006733, assembly GCF_040636125.1. Classification (NCBI taxonomy): domain Bacteria; kingdom Bacillati; phylum Actinomycetota; class Actinomycetes; order Kitasatosporales; family Streptomycetaceae; genus Streptomyces; species Streptomyces sp. NPDC006733. The sequence goes on from NZ_JBEYJD010000001.1 coordinate 255,990, forward strand.
CCGACGAGCAGGCCCTCGCGCTGCTGCACGCCGACGGCCCGGCGCTGGACGCGCTGTGCCGGATCGCCGACGACGTGCGGCGCGACACGGTCGGCGACGAGGTCACGTACATCGTCACCAGGAACATCAACTTCACCAACGTCTGCTACACCGGCTGCCGCTTCTGCGCCTTCGCGCAGCGCCGCACCGACGCCGACGCGTACACGCTCTCCCTGTCGCAGGTCGCCGACCGCGCCGAGCAGGCGTGGGAGGTCGGCGCGACCGAGGTGTGCATGCAGGGCGGCATCCACCCGGACCTGCCGGGCACCGCGTACTTCGACATCGCGCGGGCGGTGAAGGAGCGCGTGCCGGGCATGCACGTGCACGCCTTCTCGCCGATGGAGGTCGCCAACGGGGCGACGCGTACGGGGATGTCGATCCGGGACTGGCTGGCGGCGGCCAAGGAGGCGGGGCTCGACTCGATCCCCGGCACGGCCGCCGAGATCCTGGACGACGAGGTGCGCTGGGTCCTCACCAAGGGCAAGCTGCCGACGGCGACGTGGGTCGAGGTCGTCAAGGCCGCGCACACCCTGGGCCTGCGCTCGTCCTCCACGATGATGTACGGGCACGTGGACCAGCCGCACCACTGGCTGGGCCACCTGCGGCTGCTCGCCGAGATCCAGCAGGAGACCGGCGGCTTCACCGAGTTCGTGACGCTGCCCTTCATCCACACCAACGCGCCCGTCTACCTGGCCGGCATCGCCCGGCCCGGCCCGACGGCGCGGGACAACCGGGCGGTCACGGCGATGGCCCGGCTGCTGCTGCACCCCCATATCCCCAATATCCAGACGAGTTGGGTCAAACTGGGTGCGGAGGGCGCGGCGGAGATGCTGCGCTCCGGGGCGAACGACCTGGGCGGCACGCTGATGGAGGAGACCATCTCGCGGATGGCCGGATCGAGCTACGGCTCCTACCGGTCGATCCAGGACCTGGTCGCCATCGCGGAGGCGGCCGGCCGGCCGTCCCGCCAGCGCACCACCCTGTACGGCGAGGTCTCCGAGGAGCGCCGGGCGGCGGGTCTCGCCTCCGACGGCCACCTCCCGGAGCTGCTGCCGGTGCTCGACGCATAGCCGCGGCAGGGGGTGCGACGGGTGTCGGACACACCTGGCCGGTGCACCCCCTGTGGTGCGGACGACACAGGACGTGAGCGGCAATGTCGACTATCGTGCCTGCGACTGACAGCTGCTGACCGAAGGGGCTCGCTTTGACGGCGGTTTGGGGACGTGCGCAGCAGCAGGATTTCCGCAGCCGCGTGCGCGGCTGCCTGCTCGGCGGAGCCATCGGTGACGCGCTGGGCGCGGGCATCGAGTTCGACTCGCTCGCGGCCATCCGGGCGGCGCACGGCCCCGACGGCGTCACGGACTTCGTACCGGCGTTCGGCCGCCGGGGCACGGTCACCGACGACACGCAGATGACGCTCTTCACCACGGAGGGCCTGATCCGGGCGCAGGTGCGGCGGGACAGCGGCGCCTGGCACCCGCCGACCGACGTGCACCGCGCCTATCTGCGCTGGGCGGCCACCCAGAGCGACTGGGGGCCCGACGAGCGCCGCAAGGACACCGGCTGGCTGGCGCGCGAGGAGTGGCTGTACGCCCGCCGGGCGCCCGGCCGGGCCTGCCTGAACGGGCTCGGCGACGACCGGATGGGCACCGTCGAGCACCCGAAGAACCCCGGCTCCAAGGGCTGCGGCACGGTGATGCGCTCGGCGCCGTTCGGACTGCTGGTCGGCTGGGAGCCGGAGCTGGTGTTCCAGCTCGCGGTCGAGTGCGCGGCGCAGACCCACGGCCATCCCACCGGGCAGCTGGCCGCGGGAGCGTTCGCCGTCATCGTGCACGGGCTGGCGCGCGGGGACGCGCTCGACGGCTCCGTGCAGCACGCGCTGGGGCTGCTCGGCCTGCGCCCGGACCACCAGGAGACGATGGACGCCCTGAAGCGGGCGCTGGGCGCCGTCCGGCAGGGGATGCCGTCGCCGGAGCGGGTGGAGTCGCTGGGGGAGGGCTGGACGGCGGAGGAGGCGCTGGCGATCGGCGTGTACTGCGCGCTCGTCGCCGAGGACGTGCGGCACGGCCTGCTGCTGGCGGTGAACCACGGCGGCGACAGCGACTCGACCGGGTCGGTGTGCGGCAACCTGCTGGGCGCCCTGCACGGCGAGACGGCGCTGCCGCCGTCGTGGACGGCGGAGCTGGAGGGGCGCGGCACGATCCTGCAGCTCGCGGACGACTTCGCGATGGAGATGACGCAGGCCCCGGCGCTGCACGGCCCGCAGGGCTCGTCGCCGTCCTGGCTGGAGCGCTACCCGAACGCGTAGCGGAGGGGCGGGCCCCCGGCCGAGGACCCGCCCCTCCGCTACGCGCGACGTGTCAGTCGGTGGCGGGCACCGCCGCCACGTCCTGCGGCTTGGCCGGCTCGGGGACGGCCGCGGCCGCGGCGGAACCGCTGTCGCCGCCGCCGTCGGTGTTGATCTTCTCCAGCAGCGCGTCCCGCTCCGGGGTGTCCTCGGGCTTGACGTAGCCGATGAGGATGTAGAGGACGAGCGAGACCGCGAGCGGCACCGAGATCTGGTACTCCAGGTTCACCCCGCCCGAGACCGCGTCGTTGATCGGGTAGTTCAGCAGGTAGAACGCGATGAGGCCCATCGCCCAGCTGGTGAGCGCGGCGGTTGGCCCGGACTTACGGAACGGCCGCAGCAGGCCGAGCATGAAGGGGATCGCGATCGGCCCCATCAGGCCCGCCACCCACTTGATGACGATGGTGATGATGTCCTTGAAGGTCGGCGAGTTGACCTGGGTGGCAATCGCCATGGACAGGCCGAGGAAGGCGAGCGTGGTCAGCCGCGCGGCGATCAGCCCGGCGCGCTGGGTCCAGGCCCGTGCCGTCTTGGAGAACGCCGGGGCGATGTCGCGGGTGACGACGGCGGCGATGGCGTTGGCGTCGGAGGAGCACATGGCCATCGTGTGCGAGAAGAACCCGACGACGACCAGGCCCAGCAGCCCGTGCGGCAGCAGCTGCTCGACCATCAGGCCGTAGGAGTCGGAACCGTCGGGCTTCTTGGCGGTCACCAGCAGCGGGGAGACCCACATCGGGAAGAAGAGCACCGCAGGCCAGACCAGCCACAGGACCGCGGAGAGCCGGGCCGAGCGGGTGGCCTCCTTGGCGTTGGCGGTGGCCATGTAGCGCTGGGCCTGGTTCCACATGCCGCCGTTGTACTCGAACGTCTTGATGAACAGGTAGGCCAGCAGGAAGATCAACGTGTACGGACCGGCGGTGCCGCTGGTGTGGCCCTGCAGCTTCGGGTCGTCCCAGACGTTCCAGATCCCGCTGATGCCGCCGATCTTGCTGAGCGCGGCGACGAGCATCGCGAGACCGGCCAGCAGCTGGATGACGAACTGGCCCAGCTCGGTGAGCGCGTCGGCCCACAGGCCGCCGACCGTGCAGTAGACGGCGGTGATCGCGCCGGTGATGACGATGCCCTGGGTGATCGTGACGCCGGTGAAGACCGACAGCAGGGTCGCGATGGCGGCCCACTTGGCTCCCACGTCGACGATCTTCAGCAGCACGCCGGACCAGGCGAGCGCCTGCTGCGTGGTGAGGTTGTACCGGTTCTTGAGGTATTCGAGCGGCGAGGCGACGTGCAGCCGGGAGCGCAGCCGGCTGATCCGGGGCGCGAAGAGGTTGGCGCCGATCGCGATGCCGATCGCGATCGGGAAGGACCAGGTGACGTAGGACGTCACGCCGTACTTGTAGGCGATGCCCGCGTACCCGGTGAACATCACCGCGCTGTAGCCGGACATGTGGTGCGAGATGCCCGCCAGCCACCACGGCATCTTGCCGCCGGCGGTGAAGTAGTCGCCGACGTCGTCGATGCGCTTGTGCGACCACAGTCCGATCGCGATCATCACGCCGAAGTAGGCGATGAGTACAGCCCAGTCGAGATTGTTCATGTCCCCTCCAGGGGGTCCGCCTTGTGAACGTGAATCGCACTTCGCTGTGACGTTCGCTGCGGCGGGCGCCCCCGTGCGGGAGTGGGGACTTCCGGGATTGAACCCCCTGGCGGGGCAGTCGGTCAAGGGCATCAGCGTTCAAGAGTCTGAACGCAAATCAGAAAGCCGAACGATTTTACTCGTTCTTGACCTTCCTTGGCATTGTCGTGAACGTGACGGCGAACACACGATGAGCGGGCACTTCGCTGGACGTCCTGCAGGGCATGACGAAGTACCGCGCGGGAACGGGATCCCGCGCGGTAGAGAGAGGAGGGGCCCGTACGAACCAGTCAGAAGTCAGAACCAGTCCGCACCAGTACGAGCCGGTCCGAACCGCCGGCCCGAACCGGTCCGAAGCCTGTCGGGCCGACGGGTGCCGCGCGCTACCGCATCAGCTCGCCCGCGTTCACCAGCAGCGACTGCCCGGTGATCGCCCTCGCCCGGTCGGAGGCCAGGAACACCGCCGCCTCCGCCACGTCCCCGTCCGTCGCCAGCTCCGGGAGCGCCATCCGCTCGGTGAGCCGGCCCAGCACCTCGTCCTCGGACACCCCCTCCGTGTGCGCGGAGAACTGGACGAACGCCTGCACCGGCGGGCCCCACATCCAGCCGGGCAGCACCGTGTTCACCCGGATCCGGTACGGGCCCAGCTCGCGGGCGACCGAGTACATGGCCGACGTCAGGGCCCCCTTGGACGCCGCGTAGGCCGCCTGCCGCACCTGGGAGGGCGCCGCGACCGCGGACTGCGTCCCGATGATCACGACCGAGCCGCCGTGCGCCTTCAGGGCCGGCAGGCACGCCTTGGTGAGCCGCAGCGTCCCCAGCAGGTTGACGTCGAGGACGCGCTGCCACGTGGCGAAGTCCGCGTCCTCCAGGCCGCCGAAGTAGCCGTCCATGGCGGCGACGTGCACGACCGCGTCGATGCCGCCGAAGCGCTCGACCGCCAGCGCCGCGAGCGCCTCGCACTGGTCGCCGTCCGCGATGTCCGTGGAGAGCCACGCGGTCCGCGACCCGTCCGCGTCGATCTCGCCCGCCACCTTCACGAGGTTCTCCTCGGTGCGGGCCCCCAGCACCACCCGCGCGCCGTCGCGCACCGCGGCCGCCGCCACGCGCTGCCCCAGCCCGGCGCCGACCCCGGACACGACCACGGTCTTTCCTGACAGCAACATGCGGGCCTCCGGTGCGGTTCCGATGCCTGACGGGTCGTCAGGTTAGGGCCCGCACCGGAAGAACGCCAGCCTCGCGTTCGCGGCGGGCGGTCAGCCCAGGGCGGGCGCCGTCGCGGCGGACAGGGCCGCGGACAGGCGGCGCAGCCCCTCCGTGATCTCGGTGGGGGTGTGCGTCGTGAAGGACATGCGCAGGGCGGCCGGGTCGGCGGGGCCCGCGAAGAAGGGGGCGCCGGGGACGTAGGCGACGTCGTGCGCGACCGCGACCGGCAGCAGGGCGGTGGCGTCGAAGCCGTCGGGCAGCCGGACCCACAGGAACATCCCGCCGTCGGGGCGGTTCCAGGTGCTGCCCGCCGGGAGCGCGGCCGGCAGGCCGGCCAGCAGGGCGTCGCGCCGCAGGCGGTACGCGCCGCGCACGCGGTGCAGATGGGCGTCGAGGTCGCGGTCGGCGAGGTAGCGGGCCGCCGCGGCCTGGTCGACGGTGGAGGAGTGCAGATCCGCGGCCTGCTTGGCGATGACGCAGGCGCGGCGCAGCGCCTGCGGCGCCCGCAGCCAGCCGAGCCGCATGCCGGGCGCCATGATCTTGGAGAACGAGCCCAGCAGGACGGTCCGGTCGGCGGCCGCCTCCAGGGAGGCGATCCACGGCACCGGCTCGCCGTCGAAGCGCAGCTCGCCGTAGGGGTCGTCCTCGACGATCCACAGCCCGTGCCGCCCGGCGACCTCGGCCACCGCCCGCCGGCGCGCGAGCGGGAGCGTGCGGCCGGTGGGGTTCTGGAAGTTCGGGATCACATAGAGCAGTTTCGGCCGTTCGCGGACGACGAGCTCCTCCAGCGCCGCGGGATCGATCCCGTCCCCGTCGGACGGCACCGGCAGCACCCGCGCGCCCGTGAAGCCGAAGCACTGCAGCGCGGCCAGGTACGTGGGGTCCTCGACGAGCACGGTGTCGCCCGGCTCCAGCAGCGCGGTGGCCAGGAGCGCCAGGGCCTGCTGTGAACCGCCGGTGACCAGCAGGTCGTCCGGGTCGGTCGGCAGGCCCCGGGTGCGCAGCCGGGCGGCGACGGCGCCGCGCAGCGCCGGGTCGCCCTCGGTGGTGGAGTACTGGAGCACGCGCTCGGGCGCCTCGGCGAGCACCCGGTCGTAGGCGGCGCGGATTCCCTCGGCGTCGAAGAGCTCGGGGGCCGGCAGCCCGCCCGCGAAGGAGATCACCTCGGGGCGCGCGGTGAGCGCGAGGATCTCGCGTACCGGCGACGCCCCGACCGAGGCGGCCCGGGCGGCGAGTGCGGGGACGGCGGCTCGGGCGGCCGGTGCGGGGACGGCGGCTCGGATGGCTTGATTCGGACGCGTCATGCGCGAAGCCTACGAATAATCCGTGGCCTGTCCACCTATTTCGCCGGAGAAGCCCGGGGAGCCGGAGAAGCCCGCGGAGCCGTCCGTGACCGACCCCTCCCCATCTGACGTATCGTCAGCTACACCTGTAGGCATGACAGAAGAGACGCGCAGCGAGGTGTACGCGGAACTGGCCTCCGTCGGGCCCTACGGGGTGCGGGTCGGGCACGCCCTGATCACCATGGTCGAGCCCCTGCCGGGCCACGAGTACGCCTACAACCGGTGGTACGAGGACGACCACTTCATCGCGGGCGCCATGGCCATGCCCTGGATGTACGCCGGACGCCGCTGGGTCGCCACCCGCGATCTGCAGCTGCTCCGCTACCCGGAGAAGTCCGCCGTCGCCCAGCCCGTCACCGCGGGCTGCTACATCTCCACCTACTGGGTCACCGCCGGCCGCTACGACGACCACATGAAGTGGACCGTCGGCATCAACAAGCGCCTCAACCGGGACGGGCGGGTCTACCAGGACCGCACCCACGTCTTCACCGCGTTCCAGGACCACGCCGCCACCGTCTACCGGGACGGTGCCGCCGGCCCCCGGGACTTCCACGCGCTCGACCACCCCTACGCCGGGCTGGTGGTGGAGGTCATCGACGCCGAGTCGGCCGAGCAGCGCGAGGAACTGCTCGAATGGCTGCGCTCCCGGCACCTGCCCAAGCGCCTCGCGGGCTCACCGGCCGCGATGGTGACGGTCTTCAAGCCGACGCCGCTGCCGGGCGACCGGATGACGTACGTGAAGCAGGTGGAGGGGGTCGACACCCGCCTGACGCTGCTCTGGTTCCTCCAGGAGGACCCGCGCGAGGTGTGGGAGGAGCACTTCACCGGCCTGGACGACGAGATCGCCGCCTCCGGACTGGGCCGCGTCGAGCTGGTCGCGCCCTTCGTCCCCACCATCCCCGGCACGGACACCTACGTGGACCGGCTGCGCTGACCGACTGCGCCGGCCGACTGCGCTGACCTGCTGCCCTCACGGGCTGAGCCGAGGGGCCGGGTCGACCGGCTGCCCCGGCAGCCGGTCGCGGACCTCATCCGGTCCGCAGCGAGCCCCCTCGGCCAGGACGGCGGGCCGGACGAGAGGGCTCTTCTGCACTGCTTAACGGCACGACTGCTCCCATCGGGATCAGTCGAGGTCGTAGGAACCCCGGCCGACATCGGTGACGAACGCGGCCCAGGACTCCGGGGAGAAGTCGAGGGTCGGCCCGTAGGGGTCCTTCGAGTCACGGACGGCGACGGCGCTGAAGGTGGGTGAGGCCACCTCGACGCATGCGCCGTTTCCCTGCGACCGCGAGGACTTCGTCCACGCCTTGGTGTTGCCCAGCTGAATGGCCATGATCGCTCCGAGCTATTCGGTAGTGCGGCTCTGACGCGATTGAAGCTACTCGCCAACATCACCCACCGCAGGGTCTATTCACTCGACCGGATGGCATATTCCATGGGACTCTTCCGTATTGAGCCGACGTGGGTGTACTCTCCCGCCTTTTGCGTTGCAGGACGGTTCCGAGGCCCCAGTTGTGGCCCGCTGTCGCACAACTCCGGTCAGCGCGCGTATTCCTTCGCGGCGTCTGCGATGAACTGGCGGCTCGCCTCGGCGCTCAGCGCCTGGGCGCGCAGATGCTCGTACATCACGCTGTATCCGTGGACATCGACCGGCTTCTCCAGATACAGGTCGGACGTCACGCCTTCGATGTACACCACACTGGAATCCGTCGCGTCCGGGAATTCGAGAATCGCGAAGTTCCCCGACATGCCGGGGTGCGCGCCGGCCTCGTACGGGAGCACCTGGACGGTGACGTGCGCCTGCGAGCCCATCTGCACGAGGTACTCGAGTTGCTCGCGCATGACGTCCTTGCTGCCGACCACCCGGCGCAGCGCCGACTCGTCCATGACGACCCAGAACCGGAGCGGCGAGGCGGGGTCGGTGATCCGCTCCTGGCGCCGCAGCCGGATGTCGATGCGCTTGTCGACCTGCTCGGGGGTGGCCTCGGGGAGCGTGCCCTCGATGACCGCCTCGGCATAGTTCCGGGTCTGCAGAAGACCCGGCACCACGAGCGAGTCGTACACCCGGAGTGACTCGGCCTCGGTCTCCAGCCCGATGTAGACGCTGTACGGCACGTCGCCGAACGCGTGCCACCAGCCCTGCTGGCGGGACTCCTTCGCCATGTGCATGAGGGAGTCGACGATGCGCTGGTCCTCCACGCCGTACACGCCGCACAGGTCGCGGACATCGCGCTGGCTGATGCTCCGTCGGCCGTTCTCCAGCCTGCTGATCTTCGACTGGGAGACGAGCAGGCGGGCCGCCACCTCCTCGGCGGTCATTCCCTTGGTCTCGCGGAGTTTTCGCAACTCCGAACCAAGTCGGCGTCGCCTGACGGTGGGATTAACGTTGGCCGCCACGGGTGGTGCACCTCCGGCTCCGGACTACTTCTCGTACTGCTTCTTTTTTCCGCACTGTGCGCATTTCTCCTACCGCGTGCGTACTGCTGGTCAGCAGCCTGCCACTACCGGTCATCGGCGCGCTGGCGAATGGTCGTACGAACGGCGGAAACGCAACGCGCGGGGCGGGGGACCGGTGTTGACCGGTGCCCCACCCCGCGCGTCGCAGCAGTTCCTGTCGTCCCCGCACCGAATGCCGGGGAAGGTCGTTGAGAGGGTGGGCCTGCGCTGTCCGGTCCCTGCCACCGGACACCGTGCCCTGGCCCACCGCCCTCGTTGTCTGCGTTGTGCTTCCTGCGTACCGCTGATCTGCTGGGTACTGCTCACACCTCTCCGGGGCGCCGCTAACGCGCTCCGGCCCGGGCCATGCTGCTGTGCCCGGCCGGCCCCACCGCTGCGGGCCGTCCCTGCACGGGAGCCCGCTTCGGCTGTGCCGCGGCGCCGTTCTGCACGTCCATGACGGCGTGCGCGACGAGGCCGCCCATCGGGTCGTATCTGATCAGGTCCCGCAGGCGCGATCGTGACGACCGGCCCTCGTTCCCCGGATACAGATGCTTGCCGAGGCCCACCGCGTGGGCGAGGGCAGCGAGAGCCGCGGTCCGCGGGTCCGGCGGGACGCCGGTGCGGATCGCGTTGTCGAGCCGGGCCCTGATGTCCCGGCTGACCTCGCTGTCGCTCGCCTGGTAGCGAGTCGTCGGCAGCACCCCGCACATCTGTCCCGCTACGGCATGCACCATGCCGCACCGCTCCAGATGCGCGAGATACGTCTGGCGCAGCCCCAGGCGGGGCCCGCCGATCCAGTGGACCGCGCGAACCGGACTGCCACGACGGCGCAGCAGTTCCAGCGCGGAGTCCAGTGTCGGATCTCCTGTCGGCCGTGGGTGTACCACGGCGATACGATCCCCATCAGGGGCTATCCGTCCAGCCAGGGCCAGCTCGACGAGCTGTGCCCCGGCGAGGCCGAGGTCGAGCGATTGCGGCTGCGCTGTGGTCCCGGTCGTCGGGTCCAGAGCGAGCAGCAACAGCTCTTCCGGAATCGTTCTGCGGCTCTTGCCCATCCATGCCTCCCCGCGTGGATGAATGACAGGGTGACGCCTCTCACATTCATCTGTCGAGAGCGCCTGGAGTGTTCGGGAGGGAACCGACTGGTATGTCGTTCTCGTCTAGGGGGTGAGCGGTGGTGTCGCAGACGGGCCGCGATCGGTTCCGGCGGGTCTGACGGTGGCTTCCAGGCCGGGAACTGGAAACTGGTGGAGTGAGATGGGGCGTCGTGCGTCGCGTACGAGGACGCCCCTCGTGATGTGTGGAGGAGGTCTGCGTGGCGGGCGAGTCCCCCGGCAGGGAGCAGCAGCAGGAGTCGTCGGGGGTGGCGGCCGAGCAGAAGGCGCTCGACCCGAGGCTGACGGTGTTCCGTGGGCCCGATGTGGTGCCTGAGGCCGCACGCGAGGAGCACGGCGGCCTGCCCGACGACCCGGTCCCCGGCAGCGACCCCCGACCCGAAGATCACCCGGTGACCGACGAGGCCCCCGAGGGGGCCGGCGGCGAGGGCGCGGACGGTGGTGCCGGGAGCCTGCCGCGCCAGTCCGGCGCGTCTGCGCCCGGTACCGATCCGGCTACGCCGGATGACGTATCCGATCCGGACGACCCCCCTGCCGAACCTACGGTCCCCGAGGACGCGCACGACGGGCCGGATGACGCAGCGCCCGCCGCCGCGACCGTCTCTCCGGAGGTGGACACCACGGCGGATTCCGTGACGGAACCGGAGCCCGCCGACGGCGTGCCGGTTGACGAACCCGTGGCCGAGCCTGCCGACGAGCGCGACGACGAGCGTGTCGCGGAGGCCGCCGGGGATTCCGCCGAGCCCGAGGACGCGCGCCCGGCGGACGGATCCGGCGCGTCCGGCGGGTCCGACGCGCCGGACGCGGCTGCCGCGCCCCCGGCCGAGCCGGCGGCCGAGCCCGAGGACGAGCCCCGCGACGCTCCGGTGCCCGCGCCGGCCGAGGCGCCGGCGAAGGAACTGCACCGGACGGTCGCGGACCCCGCCGAGGCGCCCGGCGACCGCAAGGCCGAGTGGAAAGCCGCCAGGAGCGCCCCGGCGGACGCCGTGGCCGCCCCGCGCACGGAATCGCCCGCTGAGCCCTCGCGGGCCTCACAGGAGCAGTCAGCGTCTCCGTACGCCCTCGCGTGGCCGGAGGTGGAGCCTCCGGTACGCGGCTCCGCTCCCGCGGCGGCGGCCCCCTCGGCATCGGCAGCTCCGGCGGCCCCGTCCGCCTCGGCCGCCCCTCCGGCATCGGCTTCGGCGCCCGCGCCGGCGCAGACCCCCGCCGCCGAGGAGCCCGAGGCCGGACCGCAGGGCACCCGGCAGATGCCGTTCCCGCTGCCGCCCGCGCCCGCGCAGCCGCTGAAGCTGCTGGCCGAGCTGACGAACACCCCGCCGCCGCCCGAGACGAAGATGCGGACGGTCGTCCGGCGGTTCAAGATCTGGACGCCGCTGGTGGTGCTGCTGCTGATCGGCCTCGCGGTCGCGCAGTCGCTCCGCCCGCTGCCCGCCCCGGCGCTGACCCTGAGCTCGGCCCCCTCGTACACCTTCGAGGGCGGCCAGCCGTCGCTGCCGTGGCCCGTGATGGGCCAGTCGATCGTCGAGCTCGAGGGCATCGGGACCATGGGGGTGCGCGGGGCGCAGACCCCGGTGTCGATCGCGAGCGTCACGAAGGTGATGACCGCGTACGTGATCCTCAAGGACCACCCGCTCAAGGCGGCGGAGACCGGCCCGAAGGTCAAGATCGACCAGACCGCCGCGGACGAGGCGGCGTCGCTGGACGAGTCCACGGTGCCGGTCAAGCTCAACCAGGAGTTCACCGAGCGGCAGATGCTGCAGATGCTGCTGATCCCGTCCGGCAACAACATCGCCCGCGCGCTGGCCCGCTGGGACTCCGGCACGCAGGAAGCTTTCGTCCCGAAGATGCAGAAGGCCGCCGCCGACCTGGGCATGAAGAACACCACGTACACCGGGGCGAGCGGGTTCGAGGAGACGACGAAGAGCACGGCCGTCGACCAACTGATGCTGGCGCGCGCGGTCATGAAGGACGAGGTCTTCCGCTCCGTCGTGTCGATGGAGCACGCCGTCATCCCCGGCGTGGGCACGATCTACAACAACAACGGGCTGCTGACGACCACTCCGGGTGTCATCGGCATCAAGACCGGCTCCAGCACCCCGGCGGCCGGCGCCCTGATGTGGGCGGCGCGCAAGACCGTCGACGGCAAGCCGCGGATGATCCTCGGCGTGGTGCTGCAGCAGCGCAAGGGCTCGACGCCCAACGACATGCTGAAGTACGCCCTGTCCACCAGCGACCCCCTGATCAGGGGCGCGCGCGCCGCGCTCACCTCGGCGGTGGTGGTCAAGAAGGGCGAGGTCGTCGGCTATGTGGACGACGGTCTCGGCGGGAAGACGCCGGTGGTCACCACCAAGGACCTGACGGCGATCGGCTGGTCGGGTCTGAAGTCCGACCTGAAGCTGTCGGCCCTCGCGGCCGGCGTCCCGCACACGGCGAAGGCGGGCACCGAGATCGGCACGCTGAGCCTCGGCACCGGGACGGGCGAGACGAAGGTGCCGGTGGCACTCAAGTCGGACCTGGCGGAGCCGTCCTTCGGGGACAAGCTCATCCGCCTCGGCTGATCCGCCGGGCGGCACGGGAGAAGACGGCGGCCGGGTCCAGGTGACCCGGCCGCCCTCGTGTCAGCGGGTAGCAGGCGAAGCCGAGCAGCACGGCGGTGAAGTGGCCGACGTCGGTGAACGTCCGGCCGTGCACCAGGGCGAGGCCGTAGAAGCCGAGCACGCAGAAGCCGTAGAAGAACCGCCAGCGGAAGGCCAGGAAGTACGTCAGGACGGCCTCGACCACCGCCAGGCCGTAGCTGACGCCCACGTCCAGGGTGTCGACGGAGGTCTCCGGGGCCCTGCCCTGGTGGATCGCCCAGAGCAGTACGCCCTCGCTGATGTAGGTCGCCGCGACGTGGCCGATGAGGACGACGGTCAGCCAGCGCAGGGTGCCGAGCCAGCGCTCGGCGGTGGCGTGGAAGACGGTGTAGAGGAACGCGTAGAGCAGCCAGCCGCCGCCGTCGATCCACAGGGCGCTCCTGATCAGCGCCCTGACTGGTTCCTCCGAGAGGTTGTGCAGGTTGGTCGACCGCTCGCCGAGCATCTCGTCCATCCGGGACGGCGAGACGTGGTGCATGACGACGGTCGTCACGAAGAGGACGGCCAGCCAGAGGTAGGTGCCGGGGGCGCTCCGGACGTAGGACCCCACGGCGTGGAGGAGCGTCGAGAGGCGCGACGTGAGGCGTGACCGCGGGAAAGTGTCCACGATCGGATTGTGTCCGTTAAGTGGCTTTTGTTCATTCCCGGCGCGCCCCGCTCAGGCCGACAGCTCCCGCTCCAGCGGTGTCCGGAACCGCGGCGTCACGCGAACGTCCCCCAGCCATCCGCCGAGCCGCTCCGCCTCGGCGGCGATCGCCGCCACCGCCTCCGTGCCCGGGTCCTTCCCGTCGCCGGGCAGCAGCCGCCACACGATCTCCCCGTCCGGGCGCTGCGCCCAGCCGCCGACGACCCGCCCGTCCCACCACACGGTCGGGCCGACGTTGCCGGTCCTGTCGAAGAGCGCGGGCCGGTGGGCGTCCGGCAGGAACCAGTCGCGCTGCTGCCAGCCCATCGGCGTCGGGTCGAGACCCGGCAGCAGGGCCGCCCACGGGCCCCCGTCCGGCACCGGGTCCACGTCCTCGGGGAGCACGTACCCCGGGGTATCGGTCGCCTCCAGCGCGACCTGCCGGGCGCCGACCGCGGCGAGCGCCTTCCGCGTGTCCGTCAGCGTCCACCCCGTCCACCACTTGAGGTCCGCCTCGGTGCCGGGGCCGTAGGCCGCCAGCCAGTCACGCGCCAGCTCGGCCCGCGCCCCGGCGGCGGGCAGCTCGTCGAGCGGCTCGGCCACCGCCCACCGGAACTGGCTGCTCGTCCACGACCCCACCGGTCTGCGCCGGGTGATCCGGCCCTCGGCCGCGAGCACCCTGACGATGCGGCTCGCCACGTTCTGCCGCGACTCGTACGGCTTCCCGGCCGCCAGGACCACCTGCTCGCGCAGCCGCGGCTCGTACCCGCCCAACTGCGCCGCGGTCGACTCGCCGTGCGCCGCCAGCGCGGCGACCACGGACTCCTCGACCTCCGCCAGCCACGCCGCGTCCCAGCCGCCGCCCTCCGCCAGGTACTTCAGCAGCCCCGCCCGCTCCTTGACCGCGATCGCGCGGGCCGCCGCCGCGTACACCACCGGCGCGAAGTCGCGGGGGACCACGAACATCGTCCGCCGCATCGCCAGCAGCCGGACCAGCGAAACCTCGTCGTACAGCGCCCGCTCGACCTCGGCGAAGCCCGGCTCGGCCAGCCGGGCGGCGGTGGAGAGGTACACCGTCCCGGCATCGGTCGCGTGCAGCGCCACCAGCGAGCGGGCGACGTCCTCCGCGCAGTGCGCGCGCAGCCCCGGCAGCAGCCGGTGCCGCGCCCCCAGCCGCGCCCGCCGCTCGTCCCCGCCGATCCGCCGCACCGCCCCGTCGACCGTCATCCGCCCATGCTCACACGTGCCTCTGACAGCGCCTCGGCGCGGCGCGTGGCGGACATCACAGCGGTCGGAGGCCGAGGCGCGTGATCCCCGGACCGATTTCCCGGTCTAGCAGAGGACTGGATACCACCCAGCGGGAGAGGGACACCTCATGCTGACCGTCATCGACCAGGCCCTTCGGGCCCGGCTCTGCGCGTCCCCGGCGAGGGACCGCGTCATCACCGCCACCTTGATCTACCAGTGCGACGACCCGCTGGCCGCGCGGCTCGCGTTCCCCGCGTCGGCGACGCTCGACGGGGCCGAGGTCACCTGGGCCTTCGCGCGCGACCTGCTGGCGGCGGGGCTGCGGATGCCGACGGGCGACGGCGACGTGCACGTCTGGCCCTGCGGCCGGCGGCGGACCATGATCGAGCTCTCCTCGCCGGTGGGAGTGGCGCTGCTCCAGCTCGACACCGAGGACGTCCAGGACTTCCTGACGCGCTCCTACACGGCGGTCCCGCCCGGCGAGGAGAGCCGGTACCTCGACCTGGACGCGGCCCTCGCGGCGCTCCTCGCGGAGGAGTGACGGGGGAGGGGCGCCCCGCGGGACCGGCTCGGGCGGGACCGTCCGGCGTGACCCCGGCTCAGGCCGCCTTGAAACCGCGCAGCCGCAGGCTGTTGCCGACGACGAAGACCGACGAGAAGGCCATGGCGGCGCCCGCGATCATCGGGTTGAGCAGCCCGGCGGCGGCGAGCGGCAGCGCCGCCACGTTGTAGCCGAAGGCCCAGAAGAGGTTCGCCTTGATCGTGCCGAGGGTCCTGCGCGACAGCCGGATGGCGTCGGCCGCGACGCGCAGGTCGCCCCGTACGAGGGTCAGGTCGCCCGCCTCGATGGCGGCGTCGGTACCGGTGCCCATCGCCAGGCCCAGGTCGGCCTGGGCGAGCGCGGCCGCGTCGTTGACGCCGTCTCCCACCATGGCGACGCTGCGGCCCTCGGCCTGCAGCCGCTTGATGACGGCCAGCTTGTCCTCGGGCATGACCTCGGCGATGACGTCCGTACCGGCGATCCCGACCTCCTCGGCGACCGCCCGCGCCACCGCCTCGTTGTCGCCGGTCAGCAGGATCGGGGTGAGGCCGAGGGCGCGCAGCCGCGTCACGGCCTCCGCGCTCGTCGGCTTGACGGCGTCGGTGACGACGAGGACGCCGCGGGCCGCCCCGTCCCAGCCGACGGCCACCGCCGTACGGCCCTTGGCCTCGGCCGCGGCCTTCGCCGCCGCCAGGTCCGCGGGCAGCGGCTGGGTCCACTCGTCGAGCAGCTTCGCGCGGCCGACCAGCACGGCGTGCCCCTCGACGATGCCCTGGACGCCGAGCCCCGGAACGTTCGCGAAGTCCTCCGGCACCGGCAGCGGTTCGCCCGCCCGCTCCGCGGCGGCGGTGGCGACGGCCCGGGCGATGGGGTGCTCGGAGGCGTGCTCCAGGGCGCCGGCCAGCCGCAGCACGGTCTTCTCGTCCTCGCCCGCGGCCACGTGGACCTCGGTCAGCGTCATGACGCCGGTGGTCACGGTGCCGGTCTTGTCGAGGACGATCGTGTCCACCGCCCGGGTGGACTCCAGGACCTCCGGCCCCTTGATGAGGATGCCGAGCTGGGCGCCGCGCCCGGTGCCGACCATGAGGGCGGTGGGCGTCGCGAGCCCCAGCGCGCACGGGCAGGCGATGATCAGTACGGAGACGGCGGCGGTGAAGGCCGCGGAGGCGCCCTCGCCGGAGCCGAGCCAGTAGCCGAGGGCCGCGACGGCGAGCGCGATGACGACGGGCACGAAGACCGCCGAGATCCGGTCGGCCAGCCGCTGCACGGCGGCCTTGCCGGTCTGCGCGTCCTCGACCAGCCGTGCCATGCGCGCGAGCTGGGTGTCGGCGCCGACACGGGTCGCCTCGACGACGATCCGGCCGCCCGCGTTCACCGTGGCGCCGGTGACCCCGTCGCCGGGGACGACCTCCACCGGCACGGACTCGCCCGTCAGCATCGAGGCGTCGACGGCGGAGCCGCCCTCGCGGACGGTGCCGTCGGTGGCGATCTTCTCGCCGGGGCGCACGACGAACAGGTCGCCGACCGCCAGTTCCGTGGTGGGGACGCGCACCTCGCGCCCGTCGCGCAGCACGACGACGTCCTTCGCGCCGAGTTGCAGCAGCACCTTGAGCGCGGCGCCGGCCTTCCGCTTGGAGCGGGCCTCGAAGTACCGCCCGGCCAGGATGAACGCCGTCACCCCGGCGGCGGCCTCCAGGTAGATGTTGCCGCTGCCGTCACCGCGCGCGACCGTGAACTCGAAGGGGTGCTTCATGCCGGTCATCCCGGCCGTGCCGAAGAACAGCGCCCACAGCGACCAGCCGAACGCGGCGAGCGTGCCCACCGAGATCAGCGTGTCCATGGTCGCCGCGCCGTGCCGCAGATTGGTCCAGGCGGCCCGGTGGAACGGCCAGGCCGCGTAGACGACGACGGGCGCGGCGAGCGTCAGCGAGAGCCACTGCCAGTTGTCGAACTGCAGCGCGGGCACCATCGCCATCGCGATCACCGGCACGGCCAGCACGACGGAGGTGAGCAGCCGCTGCCGCAGGGAGGTCAGCTCGTCGGACCCCGACGGCCCTTCCCTCCCCTCCGGTCCTTCCGCCCCGGCGGATTCCGCGGGCGGGGCGGGCAGCGCGGCGGTGTACCCCGTCGCCTCGACGGTGGCGATGAGGTCGCCGACGGCGACACCGCCGCCCTCGATGCTGACCCGGGCCTTCTCCGTCGCGTAGTTGACGGACGCGGTGACGCCGTCCATGCGGTTGAGCTTCTTCTCGATGCGTGCCGCGCAGGAGGCGCAGGTCATGCCACCGATCTCCAGCTCCACCTGGTGCCCGGCAGGCGCCGTGGTCATCGCCACTCCACTCCACTCCTTCGATCGAGGCCGCACCTACCGCACGTCCTGACGTGTGTCCGGGTGTCCGGGTGTCCGCGTATCCCCTGTGTCCCGTGTGTCCCGTGTACTCCGTGTGCCCTACATGCCCTGGTGCGAGACGGGACGGGGCTCGGGGGCGGCCGGCCCGCCGTCGTCCCCGCGCAGCGCGCGGCCGAGGCCGAACGCGGCGCCGAGGACGACCAGCAGGATCAGCAGGTAGCCGCCGAGTCTGACCGGTGCGGTCACGCCCGGCCGACCAGTTCGTAGCCCGCCTCGTCGACGGCGGCACGGATCGTCTCGTCGTCCAGCGGGCGCTCGGACGCGAGGGTGACCAGCCCGGTGGCGACGTCCACCTTGACGACGGTCACGCCGGGCAGCGTCGCGAGTTCCTTGGTCACCGCGGACTCGCAGTGCCCGCACGTCATGCCCGAGACCGAGTAGACGACGGTGGCCGCGGCCTGCGACTCGTCGGTCGCGCCGTCGGTGTGGCAGGTTCCCTCGGGGGAGCAGCAGGACATGGCGTTCTCCTCGTGCGTCTCGTGCGGTGACGGCTGTCGCCGTCCACTCTCGCCCACCATATACCCCCCTAGGGTATCAAGCGAAGCCCGGATGCCGCCGCGCGCGCCGAGCGCCGTTAGGGCCGCCCGCACGGGGTAGACGACGGCCCGACGGATGCGGACAACGTTTCGGACGACGTCCGGAGCAACCGGAGGTGACTCGGATGCTGTTCCTGGGATTGGTGCTTCTTGCCGCGACCGGAACTCTCACGGCCCTGTTGATCGCCGACAACCTGGGCGGCGGCCCCGACTACACGGTGGCGCTGCTCGGACACGACCTGGTCAGAATGAACTCGCTCGCCATCTTCTGCGCGGGCCTCGCCCTCGCGCTGGTCTTCTGCCTGAGCCTGGCGATGGTGGGCGAGGGCGCGGTGCTGCGCCGCCGCAAGGCCGTCCGGCTGCGGGAGGCGCGCAAGGACGCCGACGCGGCGGTCGCCGAGCGGGACGCCCTCGCCGCCAAGGTCGAGCGCCAGCGCGCCGAGACGGCCCGGCGGACCCCGGCCCCGACTCCGGCGCCGACCGCGGCCCCGACGGCCTCGACCCCGGCCCCGGCGGCTGTCCCGGACAAGCCGCTGCACCAGCCCCGGACGCAGCGCGCGCCGCACGCGTTCGGCAGCTGACCGCGACCTGCGCCCGGTCCCTCCTT
Organism: Streptomyces sp. NPDC006733; assembly: GCF_040636125.1. NCBI lineage: Bacteria > Bacillati > Actinomycetota > Actinomycetes > Kitasatosporales > Streptomycetaceae > Streptomyces > Streptomyces sp. NPDC006733. The sequence continues at coordinate 274,715 of NZ_JBEYJD010000001.1, forward strand.
CGAGCGCGCGGGAAGCGCGTGGGAAAGGGGGACGGGGGCAGTCGTAGGAACGTGGCAACCGCGTGGCGGGGGCCCGGCTCGGAGGGGAGAGTGAGCGATGGACTGGTGGATCTGGATCGTCGTCGTTGTGGCGGTCCTGCTGGTGCTGGCGGGTACGGCGGCCGGCGTGCAGGCACGGCGCCGCAGTGGCGGCGTGATCGCGGTACGGCGCGGCGCCGTCGGACGGCGGAGCGGGAAGGGGCGCGTCAAGTGACCGTCTCCGACTCCCCCTTCCCCGACACTCCGGCCCCGGACGCTCGCGCCCCGGACATTCCCGCCCCGGACGTTCCCGACGTTCCCGCTCCCGACGCTCCCGTCTCCTCCGCGATGATGCTCGCCTCGGAGATCACCAAGCGGCCGGTCGTGACGCTGACCGGCGAGGCCGTCGCCCAGGTCAAGGACCTGGTCTTCGACGGCACGGTGGGACGCGTCGCCGGCTTCACCCTCAGCGGCCGCGGCCTGCTGTCGGGGCCGCTGCGCCACAGCCTGCCGTGGTCGGGGGTGCACGGACTCGGCCACGACGCCGTGATGATCAAGGACGAGACGGTCTTCGAGAGCAAGGCCGACGTCCTGGCCCGCGGCTCCGGTGACCGCGGCGGCGATGTGCTCGGCTCCCGGGTGCTGACCGACGGCGGCACCGACCTCGGCCGGATCTCCGACGTCGTCGTCGAGGTCGTCGACGGGACGTCGGCGCACGTCGTCGGCTACGAGATCGCCTCCTCCGACGCACTGGAACGGCAGGGCCGCAAGGTGTTCATCCCGCTCTCCGAGACCACCGCCGTCTCCGGCGAGGCGCTCGTCATCCCGGCGGCCGCCTCCGAATTCATCGCCGACGACCTGCCGGGCTTCGCCGCGGCGGTCCAGGCGTACCGCGCCCGGCGCGGAACGGAGGTCTGATGCTCTTCTCCGAAACGGTCGGCCGCCACGTGGTGAGCGCCGCCGAGGCCCGCACGGTCGGCATCGTCGACGCCTTCGTCGTCGACCCGGCGAAAGCCGCGGTCGTGGCGCTGCGGCTGAAGAAGACCGACGGCTCCGGCGACACCCTCGTCTGGGACCACATCCACGCCATCGGACCCGACGCCGTCATCGTCCGCTCCGGCGCCACCCTCGGCACCCCCTCGGGCGACCTGGCCCCCCTCGCCGACAAGCACCGGGCGCTCCCCGGCAAGCGCGTCCTCGACGAGCGCGGAGACGCGCTCGGCACCGTCTCCGACGTCGACTTCGACCCGGAGTCCGGCGCCCTGCTCACCCTCCACACCACCACGGGCGACCACCCGGGCCCCCAGGTCCTGGGCCTGGGCTCCTACGCCCTGATCCTCCGCCGCCCCTGACCGCGCCCCCCGGCGCCGCACACGCGAAAGGCCCTCCTGTCACTGCTGACGGGAGGGCCTTTCCGGCGGTGTGCGCCTCCGTGACTCGCTTTCGAACCCCGGTAAGCCCCTGACACGGCTGCTGAAGGCGCTGGAACAGGCTGGTGAAACGGCGTTGCCGCAGGTGGATCCGGTGTCGACTGGCCCGGCAGTAGTGACGGACATCCGCGAGTGCCGGATGCTGTCACCCGACGAGGTAGCCGAGCTGGTGGAGGCATACCGACACGGGGTCGAGATGAACGAGCTGGCTCGGCGGTACGGTGTCCATCGCCACACGGTCGACCGCCACCTCGAACGCGCCGGCGTCAGTAAGCGGCCCATGGTCAAGATGACAGCGGAGAGAGTAACCAAGGCGAAGGAGCTCTACGAACAGGGCTGGAGCACGCAGCGAATCGGACGAGAGCTCAGCGCCAGTCAGAGCACGATCTATAAGGCGTTGAAGCGGGCGGGAGTCCGGATGCGACCGCCGGTGGCGTAGCGTATCCAACGACCCCGGATATGCCGCACGAACTGGAACTCGCAGCGTAGGGCTCAAGCTGGCGCTACCCAGAATGATCCCGCGCCGTCCTACGGTGTAGTTGCAAGCCCGACCCGAACGGGTCGGGGCAGTAGGGTGCCGCATTTAGTCGAGCGTACAAGCTGTGCAAAGTTGCGCCACGTCTCTTTGCGGACCCCCTCCGGGTCGAGCACATGAATCTGGGCAAGAGCACGTTCGACGTCATCTACCTTGCCGGGGCGGCGACCCTGGCCACTGGACCTGTCGCCGAACGGATGGTCGGTCTCCGGGAGGACCCGGTCGAGCGGCAGGCTCGCCAGTAGCTTGGGCTTCCGCAGCATCGAAGCGTTGACCGAGAAGTAGCAGCCAAGCTCGACCGCCCGCTTGGTCTGCGCTTCGTTGCCAAGCCACCAGTGAAGCACCGGACCGTGGATCGGTCGGGCCGTCAGGCACTCCAAGGTGACATCGATGGCGGCGAAGCTGTGGATACTTGTGAGTCGGGGATTCTGTTGCAGCGCAGCCAAGACCGCATCCAGGGTCGCCTGTTGCGTGTCCAGAGGCACGCGGGACTTGCCATCCAGGCCAACCTCACTGACGTACGGCGTTCGGGCGATCAGCTCGGCAAATCGAGCTGCGTCGAAGGCCTTCTGCGCGCCGACGAGGCCCGGGTGGCAGCCCACACCCCAGATTGTCCACGGATCAGATCGTTTGAGCACACGCTCGGCTTCATCGAGCGAACGAGTCGCGGCGAAGATGAGCGAACCAAGCTCCAACAGATCGCCAGGCGAGATGTCCGGCTCGATGTGGGCGTGCATGTCGATCGGTGGCAGGCGTCTCATAGATAGAGGCTCCGTAGCTCTTGGATCCCACGCTGGCAAAGGTCAATCGCATCGCGCATTAGGTAGTCGTCCGGAAGGCTCAGCGTGGTGAGGTCCCGTGTCCTCGCGCCCCGGCGGATGAAGTTGCGAACCGGCTGCTCGACCGATTTGCCGTCCAGCCACCTCTGCACAGCAGGATCGCTGCTTGGCGCGATGTAATCGCTGAAGTCGTAGACCCCAGAGGCGGTGAAGGATGCCCGCCGCAGCACACACCCGAAACAGACGCCACAGGGCCGGTCGGCTGAAATGCCGTGGGCTCGCTGGCCAGTCAGTGCGCACGAGTGGGTGGCACTCAGAAACGAGGAGGCTTCGTCTGGTCCGACGAGGTCCACAACCCGCCTGTACATCTCGCCCTTGGTGATATGCGCGAAGGGGTTCTCGATGACCGCGTGGGCACCGACTTTGGTAAGCACAGCCGCCAGATCCTGCAGGAACTTGGGATGCGTGGTGCGTGTCGACAGGCTGCCGAGGCGTTCCGGGCCCAGCGGCGGATTGATCGAGGCGAAGCCGTTCTCGGGTATCCACAACGGCACTTGGTGGATGGACGCCACCGCCAGGCCGAGAGCCAGGAAGAGAAGTGAACGCGATCGGGTGGTTGACTCGGACGGATACGACGTGCCGTCGATGCGCTCACTGCGGCGTCCCAGGTGCAGGACCATGTGTTCCTGGCTCGGGCCGGGGATGAGTCGTTCGAGTTCGGCAGCGATATGTCGCTGGATGGGTGCCAACATCGTGTTGTTATAGTGCGACAGCAGGACGTGATGCTGGTCCGCGGCAAGCAACGAGCGGGAGTACAGCCCGCCGATCGCCGAGTCGGCACCGCCGCTGAGTAGGACAACCCGCTGGGGCGTGACGCCAATTTCGTTGGGCGCCTGGGCCTCGGCCGGTTCCGGCTGCTGCGTGAACGACAAACTCCAGCGGTCGCCGCTGAGGAACCCAAGCACACCAGCAAGCTCATCGGCCACGCCGTTCCAAGCTGCCGCGTCGGAAACCGGGATCTCAAGATCGAACGGGCGCCGATTCCAGTTCGCCCCACGGCCTTCGCGCAGCACAGAGCGGTCGGCAGCAAAGGCGGTTAGCGCAACCCGAACCACATCAACGTTCAGGGGCGGAACCGGGCCGAGTGTGGCCAAGCTGGGGCTGAAGCCTCTGGTGAATGTCGACCGCTGGTCGGACAGCCAATAGAAAGATGAGGCGGCCTGATCTGCCGGAATATCGTCGGTTGCACTCAGGCGCAACGTGAACCGGGACATCAGCTGCCACCTCCGACGATGCCACGGATGGTCTCTAGGCCCGCCTCGACGGCGCGGCTGACTTCATCCTCGGTCGCGCCGTCGACCGACAGATTGGCCTGAGCGGCAATCGCTTCCGCGGCGTCACGGATGTCGCTCTCGGCAACGTCGGCCAGATCGTGATTGTTGACCAGATCACCCGACTCAACCAACAAGGTCTCTGCGATGATGACTGCAATGGTCTGACGGACCATCTCTTCTGGAGACAGCCGGTAGCCATCCCGTTCCTGCTCCATCACCCACTCTGCCACCTCGGCGGCCACGAACCGCTGCTCGTGGTCTTCGATGCTGCTGTCCGGCGTGCTGCAGGCCATGTCAACGATGCGGCGCACCACTTCGATGTCGTCCCCGAGACCGCGCAGCTCGTTGTAGTCCAAGCCCAGACGTTGCAGGGTCGCCGTATCACCCGTGCTGTACGCATGAGCCGCTGCCGCCGCGCGGCCGGCAGTGCGAGCTGAGCCAGCGGCCGTACGTTGCGGACCGCCGTTGCTACGCGATCCACCCCCACCGCCGGAGGCGCCTCCACCTCCGCCACCACCCGGGCCGCCTCCACCTCCGCCGCTCGCCACGCGGGGACGGATCAGGTTGATGACTCGCCCGAGTGCAGCCGGATCGAGCGGCGGTCGCTGCCCCTTGGAACCCGACCCGTCCGAACCCGACAGGCCATCCAGGTAGTCGCTGATGCGATCGCGAACCGTTTTGCCGTCCTTGCCACCACTGCCGGAGTAGGCGCCGCTGGTGCCCATCAGGCAGTCCCTCGATTGCCCAGTGCGCTGTCGACTGCCCGCTTGACCTGGCCGTCCAGCAGCTTGCCTTTCCAGGTGGTGAGCACACCGCGAACCGGCGTGGAATCATCCGCCTTGAACTGCATCGGTGTCGCGATGGTGATCTCGCTGGGCGGCAGCATCAGAAGGGCATCCCGAGCCGAAGCCGCGACACTGGGACGGCGACGGGCGATGCGCAGGATGGCATTGACCCCACCCTTCTGCTTGGTCGGTTGGTCGCGCATCGTTCGCCCGATGTGTCGCAGAAGGTCGGTGGCATCGCCGTCACCCAGCTCATCCAGTTCGGCATCAGTGACCGACGCCTGTTCGCGCCGGGATTCCGAGAGTAGATTGGCGGCAATGTCACGAAGTCGCTCGGGCAAGCTGTCATCAATCAGTGTGACGCCGGCAAAGGTGGCAGCCAGCGTCAAGTAGGGCGACAGGTCGAGCCCACGCAGGGGCGGTGCCAGCTTGGCCCACCGCACCATGGCCTGAGAGAACAGACCTGAGGCGACTGGCGTGGCCGCCCGGGTGCGGCGGGTAGACGTGCTGCGCCGTGGTTGTGTACCTGATTCGGCCACATCATCAGGCTCATCCTGCCGCCCGGTGTCGGGCTGCGCGGGCCGCCCGGCTTCCTCCTCCAGCCGTTCCAGGTGGTCACGCATCTCGCCCTTAGCAAACCAGTCAAGCAGCAGCTTGAACTCGGGCTTCATCAGCGCTTCGAGGGTCATGAGCTTGGCGACCACCGCAGGGTTCAGACTGATGCCCCGGCGCGAGGCCACGGACTGACGGACGTGTAGGTCGTTGAGGAAGCGCTTGATGTAGCGCGGGTTGCCATGCAACTTCTCGTAGAGCAGCGGTGTCAGGCGGGCGGCAAAGGCCAGCTCGTCCGCCATGGCCAGTCCGGTGATGTCGCCAATGTCATCGATGGTGCCGCCATCTCGGCGAACCTGGGCGCAGCGCTCGATGAGCGTGGCGAGGTGGTCCTGCTCGGCATTGCCCTGCATCTGGAGCAACAGCAGATATGCCTGGGTGTCGAAGTGACTCAACGCCGGAAGCGGGATGGTGGTCTGCACAATCTTGTGCAGGTAGAGCGTGGCTGGGTCCTGCTGCTCGTCGTCGCTCTCCTCGGGACGACCGGTGGACTTGAAACGGGTGCGGATGGCGTCCGCCACCCGGTCTTCGTCGGCCGCGATGACAAAGGACATTTTCGGCACGGCCAGGAAGAGACGCATGGCTTCCAGGCTCTCCACAACTGTTTCCGGGAGGCAGCGGTCGAGATCGTCGACCAGCACGACCACCGCGCGGACGTGCTTCAGGTCGTCAGAGTCGATGAGTTCCGCGAACTCGTCCCGGAACGCCTCCAGCCCGCGCACCGATTCCTCATCACCCTCCTTGGGCTTCACCAGCTCGACGAGCTTGTCGAAGTCGGGGATCTGCAGGGTCAGCGACGACGTGGCCGCCAGCTTGATCGCCTTGGCCCAGTCGATGCGCTTGCCCAGCCGCATGAGGAGGCTCTTCGCCTTCTCCGTCTTGGTCTCGGACTGGTTGATCTCAGCGCCAAGCGCCGCCAGTACCTCCGCGATGAGGCTCTCTTTGGCCCCCGTAGCCGGGTCATAGCGCCACGGGTCGGTCTGGACGACCAGAACCTTGTTCTCGGGCGTCGTGCGCCGAACAAGCTCCTGAGCAACCAAGCCGAGCACCGTGGTCTTGCCGCTCCCCCAACTGCCAGACAGACCGAGAGCAACTGGATCAAGCGCCTCATCCAACAGCGCGTCGGCGACCGTTTGGGCCACGGCATCGAATGAGAGCAGATCGATCCGGGCCGGATCATCGGACCACAGCGAAAGAGCAGGTGTCGTCACGACGTGCCTCCGAACCAGAGACCGGCGCCGCGCTTGGCCAGCTCTCGCTTTCGCTCGTCGTAGTCAGGCATAACCCGAGCCAGCAGCTGCCAGAAACTTGGGCCGTGGTGGGCCTCGCGCAGGTGGGCAAGCTCGTGCGCCAGGACGTAGTCGACTAGTGACGGGGACAGCTGCAGCGTCGCCCAGTGGATGCGTACGCGCCGTCCGGCCGTTGCACTTCCCCACTTGTGGCCAAGGTCAGCGACCTCGATCGCTCCGGGTTCGACGCGTAGCCGCTCGGCCCAAGATGTCGCGCGGGGGCGCAGCCACGCCTCACCGCACCGCTGGTACCAGGCGATCAGGTGTGCCTCACCTGCTTCAGCGAGCGGCCGTGGAAGAATGAGTCGGCCACGTTCAAGGCGGACAGTACCGTCAACGTCATGGATCTTCAGACGGTGACTTCGGCCGAGGTAGAGGAAGCCCTCGCCGTCGACGAGCTCTTTGGTAACGGGCTCGTGTTGCAGCACCTCCTTCTCCGCCAGCTTGCGATAGACCCACTCGCGTTTGGAGGTGAGGAACTGCTTCAGCTCATCGGTGGCAACGTCCTCCGCGGCGCGCAGACGCAGCGACCCATCGGCCTCAATCGTCAGCTTGGCCTTCCGGCTGGCGCCCCCGGTCTCGACGGGAACGCGCAGGCCGTCAAGGTGCAAGACGGCGGCGTTCACGACCGCCTCCGCGCGTTGATCTGCTGCGTGATCAAGGACTGGTTGGCCCTGGCGAGCTCCATAAGTCTGTCGGCGACGGCAGCCTGCTCGGAGAACGGGAACAGGTCGTGGTCGTCCAGGGTGTGGATGATCTTTTTGCGCAGCTCGTCCTGGGCGTGGGGGTTGTGCCAGAAGCGCACAATCGCGGCATGCTGGGTCACCTCGACGACTATCTCTTCGGCCAAATGCATGATGTTGGCGCGAATTTCATCGGGCAGTCGAGCTTCAGTGGCGAACTCGCTTTCCAGAAGGCCGTAGAACCGGGCAGCCAGCGGATCCTCGTGGACACGCAAGCCGCTGGATTCATCGGTGGCATCGCCGAGCAGTACCTCCAAGGCGAGGCTGAGTTGATCCCACTTGCCGGTGAGCGTCTTGAGGATCTCGTCGAGACGCTCGGAGAGCCTGGTGTACCGAGCCGGGTCCTCGTCAAAGTTCTTCCGGATGTGGAAGCGCAGGGCATGCTCCATCTCGGACGCCTTCGCCTTGTCCGAGGTGAGACCCTTCACTTTCGCCAGGAAGTCCGGCGCCGTGATCGAGATGGGAGGGATCTTGGTGGCGATGTCCAGTGAGGCGACGTGTTCGTCGATCAGGGCACGAACCTTCTCACCGTAGAGCGAGGCGTCGAAGTCCCCCATACCGTCGTCGCGGTAGCGGCGTCGCGCGACCTTCTGGATGATCCCGAGTCGTTTGGCGTCTGCCACGAAAGGCAACGCCTCCGGACGAGGCAGGACCGTGTCCAACGTCGTGAGGAATTGCTTGAGCAGCACGCCGAACCGAGCGCGCAGTGCCTCGTCTGACAGGACATCAACACACGCCTCGATGTCCTCGTCCATGTCGAACGTGTCAATGCCGGCCTGCGCGAAGACTGCCACTACCCGTGCGTGCCGGTCCCGCAACTTCGGGACCTCGTCGGTGATCGAGGCAAGTGCGCCGATCGCGTCCTCGGCATCCTCCGGCGCGTACGCCTGGAGTGCCTTCTGGAGATGCGCACCGACGCCAAAGTAATCGACCATGAAGCCCGCCGACTTCCGTGGTGCCGTGCGGTTGACACGAGCGATGGCCTGCAGCAGTTCAGCGTCTTGGATGAAGCGATCGAGATAGAGGACCTGCTCGACCGGCGCGTCGAAGCCGGTCAGCAGCATAGTACGGACCAGCAGGAAGGCGATCGGGCTGGCGTGCTCGCCTGCCGAGCCAAGTGGCTTCTTAAACTCGGCGATCACTGCGTCCTGGCGAGCCTTGTCAGTCCACGGTGCCCAGGTCGGGTCGTCATTGTTGCTGCTGGAGATGACCGGCACGAAGTCAAGGATGCGGATCAGATCGAGGTGCGGCAGCGCGCGGATCAGTACCTGCTTACGCCGATCGAGCCGATCGATGTCGAGACTGCCATCAGCTGCGCCGCTGACGAGATACTCGGGCAGGGCTTCGATCTGGGCCACGAGGTCGTCGCGGGCGGCTATGAGCGCCTCGCGGTAGCGGACGGTGGCCAGGCGGCTCGTCGCGGAGAGCTGGGCCTTGAACCCACCGGGCAGGACGGTCGACACGTAGTGCCAGAGCATGGACCTTGCCTTGGCAGCGATGAGCTTCGGTGCTTCCAAGACGGCGCTAGTCGTCGCATAGCGGGCCTTGAGCTTCTCCACCTCCTCAGCCGTGTGCTCGATGAACATGTCCTCGAACAGCTCGTCAAGGTCGCTACCACCCGCCACCGCACCCTTGGCGGTACGGCCTTCGTAGAAGATGGGAACAACAGCACCGTCGTGTTCGGCCTGACGGATCGTGTACTTGTCGATGAACGAGCCGAAGATGGCGTCAGTGCGCTTCTTACCCTCACGCATGATGGGGGTGCCAGTGAAGCCAACCTTGGCCGCATTCGGCATCGCGGCCATCAGGTTGGCGTGCAGGGTGGAGGTCTGGGAGCGGTGCGCCTCGTCGACCAATATCACGATGGTCTCGTCAGTGTTGAGGACACCGAGAGCCTCGTTCTTGTCGTCGCCAGCCATCCGCGTTTCGCGCATTCCAGCGCTATCGGAATCCCGGTACTTCTGGATCATCGCGAAGACGAGCGCCGGGCCCTTCTCGGTGAGGATCATTTTAAGCTTGTTGGTGCGCCGAGCACGCTGGACCCCCTCGCCGGAGAGCTTGGCGGTCTCCGACAGTTGCTTCTCCAGGTCGGTCCGGTCGGTCACGATGACCACCTTGAAAGCCCGAAGCGTCGGATCTGACCGCATGGCTCGAACGAGGAAGACCATCGTGAGCGACTTGCCCGACCCTTGGGTATGCCAGATCAGGCCACCGCGACGGTCGCTCTCACCGTCCGCCGCGCGCGTTTTCCCGGTGCGTAGCCGCTCCAGCGCCCGGCCCACCGCACGGTACTGCTGGTAGCGAGCGACGATCTTGATCCGTCGGCCGTCCGCTTCGGTGAACAACGTGAAGTGCCTGACAATATCCAGCAGGTTGGACGGGGTCAGCATCCCTGCGACCAGCAGCTCCTGCCCGGTCAGCTCAGCTGCGGGCTTCCCGAGATGGGCGGCAAGCTGATCACGAGAGACCGGGGCCGCGTCCTTCCACTCCAAGAAGTGCTCTGGCCCAGCCGTGAACGACGCGACCCGAGCCTTGTCCCCGTAGGTCGAGACAACGAACTGGTTCGTCCAGAACAACTGCTCGTTGCCCTCGGACACGCCGAGGTCGCGCTGGTTGGCGTAGCGTCGTAGCTGGTTGATGCCTTCGGCCATAGGGTCGGTGATATACGGGCTCTTGCACTCGATCACTACCAGCGGGATGCCGTTGACGAACAACACGACGTCAGGCGCGACATATTTCTTCGCCTGACCGCCCGGCTCATCTACCCGAAACTGGTTGATCGCGAGGAAGTCGTTACGCTCCGGGTGCTCGAAGTCAATGAATCTGACCCGTTGCGAACGGCCCTGATCCCAGTCCGGAAGACCTGACACCGAAACACCTTCAAGAAGGCGCTCAGTCATCCGCTCATTGAGTTCGATGAGTTTGCCCGCCTCAGACCGTGTCAGCGACGACACAATCTCCGATAGCCGCGACTCGTCCAGCCATGGCGCACCGTCCGGACCAGGATTGACCTTGAGCAACGCTGCTCGCAGCCGTCCCTCGAGGATCGAACCGCGGAACGAACCCCGCTCAGTGACAGCCGGATCGGACTTCGAGCCCTCGATCGTCTGCCAGTCAAGACCTGCCAACTGATCCAACAGTGGCTTCTCCACCTCCGTGTACTCGGGGCCCACGCTCATGACGTGGCCTCCTGCGGAACACGGACACGGCCCGAGAGGAGGTCGCTCACGAGCGCAGTACGTTGAAGTTTAAGCTTTTCGCGGACCGATTTCTCGACCGCCAATCGTTCATCAAAAAGCGCAATCGCGGAGACAATGGATTCCTGCTGCGCAAGATCCAAGTCGGGAATCAAAAATTCACGGAAATGCTCAAGATGAATATGCTGTAGCCCCGAACCGGCAGATAGCACGCGCAACTGGCGTCGAAATTCATTAGTATCGAAGAAGAGTCGCAGAAAGCCCGACCTCAAGATTGATACTATTGGGCGAAGAACCGCTACGGAGACAAATACGCTAGCCTCAGGAAAATCATTCGGAACAAGCCTAGCCACACCTAGCGTGCCATCCTTTGAAACCAGCACATCACCGGGCAAAGGCTCGATCCTCCTGCGGTAGATGGCATGAGCTTGAGGTGAAACATACCGACACGGCGTAAGAGAGATTCCTGGCCCTCTGGTCAAATTCTCAACCGTAACAAACGGAACTCCACTCCGTACATACGTCGGAGTGTGATGAACTCCGTCAACGATTTTACTCGTAGCCGAACTCAACTTCCTCGTTGTTGCCGATTCACTAGCGCGCAACAGAATGTTCTCAAGAGTAGCGGATCGAACGCGCTGAACCTTTTCAATTATATTTTGAGTAGCTCTAATCTGATCGTCCAACGCATTGAGAATCTCGGCAATGGCACGTTGCTCAGCGATAGGCGGCACATTGATTCGGGTCGACAATAGTGCTTCATCAGCAAAATTGGTCTGCGACTCGGCCATTCCGGTTGTACGGCTGTTCAAATACTCCTGAACCTCATTGGTGGACAGCAGTCCAACGAGGACCTCGGGCAGCACAACGGCTTTCTTAGGTCGAAGACCAACCATCTTTCCCGACACCATGAGGTGCGGACGCGTCGCTCCAACATGAACAACGACGCCAACCCGATGGCGAGGGCCGGCCTTCGTAATCAAAACATCGTCTGCCCGGACCTCTATTGCCCCATTGCCCCAGTACCGTCTCGGTGGCACCTTGTGAGCAGCTTCGTTCCATCCATCCCACGTGACCGCAGTGGTTTTGAGTAGCCCCCACTCTTCATCGCTAGCGATCGACCGTTCCTCGCATGTCGGACTCGGGCCCGTGAACTTCTTTTCGATGAGGTCACGCAACGATTCAGGTGACCATCCATAAGGGACCGACGAACTACTCATATCCAAGATCCTTCATGAGCGCGGCCAGATTAGCCGTGGCCTCTTCTTGCTGGACTTGAAGCACATGCAATGGCGCCTGGTACTTGTCCCACCACATCTCGAAGGCCGCGATCACAGCGCGTCGATGTCGGGTGATTCGGTCCTGAGCCTCCACCAACAGGTCATGCTCCATTGCATCGAGGACAATCTGGCGAGCTGACGAGTCGTCGATTGCCTCGCTGGCCTCTGTAAGGCGATGTCCGAACACCGCTTCCTCAGACTTGAGCTGTTTCTTGGCGGCAGTCAGCTTGCTCTTCAGCTTCTTGACCTCTGTCAACGAAAGGACGTCATCGGTTGATTCGTCCTCCTCGTCGGAAGTGGTTGCGGCCTTGATAGTGGCGTCCAACTCCACAACCTCACTCTCAAAAGCAGCGAGCTTGTGGAGATAGTCCGGCAGAAGGGCCCGGGCCACCTTGTGGTCAAGCGGATTGACCTTTGCCTTTTCCTCCGCTAGTGCGTCGAGCACGGTAGCCACCCATGCCTCGATAAGCCCGCGGTAGCCGAGTGTGGCCAGGGCTTTGAGGTCGGGCAGGCTGACGCCCCACCAGGAGGCAACGACACCGCGGACCGCGAAAGTATCCAGGAGTGATGTCTCGGCTAGGGCGCCACGGAACGTCTCGATCAGCTCTTTACGTAGCTTAACCAGGTCCGCTACCGACTCCAGTTCATCGAAACGAGCCTCCTCATCCTTCCACCACTGCTCGATCGCACTCGTGATGGCGGCCTCAGCCACCGTCACGCCTGTATCGGCCTCAACCAGACGACGGAGGTCACGCCGGTCCGTGATGACATCGACGTACTGGAGGTAGTCGCCATCCCTCAAAATGAGCAGGTTGTCGGGCTTCATACCGTGCGCAGCGAAGAGCTCGGCCTTGGCCTTGACCTCAATCTTCGGGATGCCACCATAAAGATGCGCGCGAACATCCTGCGGTTCTGGGTCGGGTGTTGTGTCGACATAGCGGCGGATGTTCAGGTTGTCGTCGTTCTCAGACAGCTCGTCGCGACCGACCACCCGTGCGAAGCCGGGTACATCCTCGAAGGATCGATAGGCCGAGACGATCTTTTCAATGTGCTCGGGCTCCAGATAATTCTGTGCGCGGCCCTCGCGATAGTCGCGATCAGCGTTGATGAACAGCACCTTCCCCTTGCGTCCTGCTGGCTTCGAGCCAACAGGACGAAGAACAAGGATGCAGGCAGGGATGCCGGTGCCGTAGAAGAGCTGAGGGCCGAGCCCGATCACCGCGTCGATCACGTCGTCATTCAGGAAGCCAGTACGGATCCGGCCCTCGTCACCACCACGGAACAGCACGCCGTGAGGCATGACTGTTGTAACCATGCCGCCGTACCGCGTGACCGCCAGCATATGCTGGACGAACATTAGGTCGGCCTTCTTGCCCTTCTCCGGGGTGTAGCCGTAGCGGAAGCGCTCGGGGAAGGGGATGCCGTCAGCGGTGTAGCTCATCGAGAACGGCGGGTTGGTGATTACGCGATCGAACCGCTGCAACTCACCGCCGGTGATGTGCGCAGGATCTTCGAGGGTGCCGTCATCATTGTTACGCAGGTCAGCATCGGGGATGCCGTGCAATAGCATGTTCATCTTGGAGATAGCCCAGACACTGCCGTCCTTCTCCTGGCCGGCAAGTGCAAGGTTGCGGCCGTCGCCACCAGCCTCCTCGACATACTCCTTGGATAGGATCAGCATGCCGCCCGATCCGGTGCACGGGTCGTAGACACTCATCCCAGGGTGCGGGTCGGCGATCTGCACCATCAGGCGAACAACGTCGCGCGGTGTGTAGAACTCCCCGCCCTTTTTGCCCGCCGAGTCTGCGAAGTCGCGAATCAAGTACTCATAGGCTGCACCGAGCAGGTCGGGGAACTCAAAGTCCTTCTGACGGAGCGGTACCTTGTTGAAGTGCATGATCAGCTCGCGGAGCTTCTTATCCGACATCGACGACTGGCCGATCTTGCGGTTAAAGTCGATGTGCTGCAGCACTCCGTCCAGCGAGCGGTTGCTGTGCTCCAGGTCCTCCAACGCCTTGTTAAGGCCGCTACCGACCGCCTTATGGAGATGGTCTCGAATCTGGTCCCATCGGGCTCGCTGTGGCACGTAGAAGGTCTTGTAGAACGACGGCGACTCTGCCCGCTGCTCCGCTTCGGCCTGGGTACGTCCCCGCGACCGCTGGTCGACGATAACCTGCTGCTGCTCCGACTCAAACTGATCAGAGGCGTATTTCAGGAAGAGCATCCCGAAGATGTACTCCTTGTACGCCGAGGCTTCCATCGAGCCGCGGAGCACGTCCGCTGCCGCGAACAAGTGTCGCTCCAGCTGGGGCAACGTCAAGCGAGACATCGAGTAACTCGTCCTTCCTGGTACACGCCAACACCGCACTTTTCCTGAACTGCGGACCTACCGAGCGCATCACTACCCGCTGTCTCGCGGCTTGAAGTAACCCTAGCCGGACGCACTGACAGACCGCGCCCCCGGCGCACACCACCCATGCCATCACGTAGTGTGACCGGCGCGCCCGACAGGCATCTTTCGCGAGCCGCCATAACGTCTCTCAACCAGTTTTGCGACAAAAAATATCTCATATCCTGAAATAACTATAGAGCAATTACCCAAAACCGGAAATACTAAAGTTGAATGCGGCCATTCGTACACCTGCCCTTGTGATTCCTTCAACTCTGTCCTTTCTGCCGAAAGATTGCCTGCGCAGCCAATGCAGGAATCGCCTCGATCTTTTCCGGCGTGAGGTCGTTCCAGACAAGCCCTGGGGGCCGGCGACGCCCAGGGCACTGAATCACCTCGTCGGGTGTGACGATCAGGTCGACACTGAAGTCGTGCTCTGTCTCGGGGATCTCCTCGTCAACCACCTGGAGCTGGTGCACAGGCGCGACGATGACCGTCTCGTCTGTCACGAGGCCCGCCTCGATCAGGAGCGCCACCTCCAGGTCGGAGTACCCGGCACCCTTGCCGATGCGTGCGCCGGAACGGTTGACCGCGACGCTGCCGCAGATCACCACGTCGATGGGGCGCATGTTTTCGACGCCGACCCGGCGAGCAACCTGTGCAGCGCCCTTCTTCTCCGCGGCCTGCTCGACGGGTAGCTCAAGCGTCTCGGGGTCCAGCAAGAAGAACGGTTGGAGGCTCGCCATCCTCGGGACGGCCATATAGAGGAGCTTGCCGTCCTTGAGGGCGCGGATACGGACCGGTAGTTGGGCCCAGTCGGGGTTCGCCTTGATCGTCCGGGCCCGCTTCCACGCGTCCAGCTCGGCCAGGCGGTCGGCCGTCGCCTCCGCCCCGTAGAACCCGGGGATCTTGCCGTACGAGCCTTCTGGCACTGCGCCTTCACGTTCGAGTAGGCGCCACACCTTGTCGCGGACGGCTTCCTTGGCCTGGTCGATGTTGCTCATGCGCCCCTACCGGTCCCGTCAGATCGCCGCCATGAGGGCCAGAAGACGATCGTTGACGTCCTGCACCCACGGCTCGTGCCGCCACTGTCGAAGCTCTCGTCCAGCGGCAAATGCCAGGTTAAGACCCCCGCCACCCCGTGTCAGCTCCACGGCGTCGATCGTCCGGTGCATGGTGGTCGCCGCCTCGTCGAGCTTACGCTGGCGGATCAGCGACAAGGTGAGATTCCCGAGCGCGATGGCTTGGCTCTTCTGCTTCGCGGCGAGCGCCCTGGCGGTCATACGCAGGATGGGCTCGGCACGCTCGGGCAGGTTCAAGAACAGGTAGCACGAGCCCGACAGGCGGCTGAACTCGTTGATCGTGTAGTACTCAGCCGCTACGTCGTCGGCACCGACCTGGTCGAGTTGTGCCTCTGCCTTCGTCAGCGCCTTCTCACATGACTTGAGGTCGCCGCTCATGGCGTAGCCCTCGGCCACGTGAAGCAAACTCAGCCCGGTAAGGGAAGGACTGGCGGATCGTGCGACCTCCGCCGCCTGTCCTGCGAGCGTCGCGCCCTTGAGGGGATCCTTCTCCCCGTAGAGCGCCACGAAGCTCTTGCGCAGCGTCGCGTATGCCTCGGCGTACGGATCACGCACCTGGCGGGCCGCGGTCACCGCCTCATCCAGGTAGGCGACCGGTGCGTCGTGGTCCCGCCGCTGGCTCACGTCCCAGACGAGCTGCCCCATGAACGTGGCCGACTCCGCCTCGACTTCGAAGAGGGCTTTGCGCACGCGGGGGTTGGTTGCGTTCTCTCTAAGGAACTTCACCTGCCCGTGGACCTGGCCGGCGGGTCCGAGCAGGGCCGTCGAGGGTGCTCTGTCGTACCGCTCGTCGAGTTGGCGAATCCGCTCGTGCAGGTAGGCGACTGCCACCAAGTCGACTGACGAAGGGTGTTCCAGGACGTAGCTCATGCGCTGGCTGGGCTTCGCCTGGATGACCATTACGTCGTCGAGCAGAGACTCCAACTCGTCGAGCGTCACGTTGAGCGCGGCGGCGAGCTTGGGACGTACCCAGGGCTGAGGTTCACTCTCGGCCGTCTCCCAGCGCACGACCGTCGAGCGCTCGATGCCCAGTCGCTCGGCGAGCTTCTCTTGGCTGTATCCCGCAGATTTGCGACGCTGAGCGAGCCGCATGCGCTTGGCCGCCATCGCACTTCCCTCCCGGGGCTCGGGGGCGTACCCACCATAGCCACCCGGGGGCCGTTTACGCAGGTCAAGGCCGCCCTTGCCTCATTTTTGCGTCGTTCTTGCCCCTCCTTCGCTCTGGGTTTCCGCAGGTCAAGGGGCTTTTCTTGCCGTTATGCCGGTCCAACGGCGCCTGGCCCCAAGCCCGTCACTGGACCGGCTTCGAAGCGGCGAAAGGGGACTTCATGCGACCTGCAATTTACGGCTACATGCGCGTCGTGAGCATCGAGGAAACGGACGACGAATCCGAGCGCGTGAAGCGAGAGTTGACCGCGTACGCCCAGCGCGAAGGCTTTGCGCTCGACCAGGTGTTCACGGAGAACATCAGGTGTTCGGAATCCGCGTTCTCCGTGATGCTCGACTCCTTGAAGCGCCACGACGTCAAGGACATCATCGTCCCCTCGCTCTGGCACTTCGCTCGGCTGCCCGGCCTCCAGGACGCCATGCGCCAGCACATCGAGCAGGAAACCGGCGCTCGTATCTGGGTAGTTCAGGGGCGGCGCGCGTGATCGACCAAGAACGTCCCCTGATCTACGGGTACATGCGCATCCAGCGAAGCCAGACCGACGACGAGTTGCTTGCACTTGAGCGTGGTCTCCAACTCTTCGCCGTCTCCGAAGGCTACCGGTACGCCACGACCTTTCAAGAGTTCGTACCAGGCTGCACGAGAGTGTTCGGGGCGTTGGTCGCTGAACTCACCCGCGTCGGTGGCCACCACGTGGTCGTACCGTCCATGGACCATCTGGCACTTCATCCGCTGTTGCAGATTCACCTGCTCATGAAGTTGGAACTGGATGCAGACGCTGAGGTCTTCGAGGTGATCGAGTCGTGACCGAGGAGCAGCCAGCGTCACCGAACCGCGGTTGGGTCTACACCAGCAGCCTGCAGTTGGCCGCAGTGCCGACCGCTGCCAACTGCTCGCGCGCGTTCGTCCGTCTGACGCTGACGCGCTGGAAGTTGGCCGACTACGTCGAGACAGCGGAGTTGGTGGTCTCGGAACTCGTCACCAACGCCGTGCAGGCGACGGGACTCACCAACCCGGAACCGAAGTCATGGGACGTCACGGCAGAGCACGTCATCGGGGTGCAGATCCGCTCAACCGGCACGAGTCTGGTCCTGGACGTCTGGGATCGGAGCAGCGAAGCGCCCGTGACCAAGAACCCCGATGACGACGCCGAGGGCGGGCGCGGCCTGATGCTCATCGGGGCGACGTGCAAACAGTGGGATGTCTTCTGGCCGCACGCCGGAGGGAAAATCGTGTGGGCGGAACTCGGACTGGACAGGGCAGCGAAACCGCCGCCGCTCAGCACCATGCCAGTACGCATCCCAGGAGCCACCAAGCCACCCCCGGGGCCAGTCCACACGATGGCAGAGGAAGCGCTGCTGCAACGCTTCCTGGATGCTCTGTACCAGTGGGACAGACCTCGACCTTCTTGAAAGACGCAACTCAACCGCAGGCCGGCGACCATCCTTGATCTGATGCCCCGATTCTCATATACGAAGACCCCGTTGTGATGGCCATCACAACGGGGTCTTCGTATTGCCGCCTATTAATTTCTGTTTTTCGAAGAGATATGTGGTCTAGATTGAGGAAATGCCAGAAATGAGAAAACCCCGCCGTCTTGGTTGGACGGTCGGGGTGTTCCTTTCAACTGTGAGGTTTCCTACCTGATGGGTTCGCCAGTGACGAATGCGAACACCAGGTGAACTGAGTAGTCGGGGGTACTTACGGCATGCTCGATGCCTCGCGGGAGCAGAAGAACGTCACCCGCTTGCGTGAGCACCTCCCGGGGATCGCCGCCCGCTCTTGGCCAGAGCGTCCAGCTTTTTGCGCCACGCATCTGTACGATCTCCCCCAGCCACTCATCCTCATGAGCGCCCAGGTTTCGGTCACCCGAATCGGACTCGTACATGCTGCACACGACGCGACAGCGAGCGAGCCGGGCCAACTGAATGGCAGCAACGCTGTACCAGCCGTCACTACGCACATCCATACCTTCATAGACGCGCGTGCGAGGCCGTTCTTGGTATGCGGTCACGATTGCATCATTGGCGACCTCGCGGTGAAATCCCGCTTCGTCAACCAGCGCCACGGTCTGTTCCGTTGAGCGTTGACCCGCCAAAGGCAGGGGCATGCCGTGAAGACTTGCCACTTCAAACGCTGCGGGAATGTGGACTACTTCTTGCCCTTCCTCGGGCAACCTGTATGTCGGCAGAACTGCCGACCACAGGCGCCCGAGGAAGCGTGATGCAGCCGCGTATTCAGCGGCGTCCACGATCAGTCGTAGATGTGGACAGTCTGGCCGTGCAGGCCCCGACGCTTCAGGCAACTGGCGGCCATCGGCGACGTGGCGTACTCGTTGAACTCGTCGTCCGACGGGTCGAGTACCTGGGTCGCATGGACCATGTCGTCGAGGCTGAGTTCGTTCAGCTTGCGCGGACGCAGCTCGATGACGCCCTCTTCCGCCTTGACGACCTGGACGAGAACCTCGTCCTCGGCGACCGGCAGCCCTTCCGGCACGAACATCAGCCGGAACGACTTACCGGCCGGGTGCTGCGCCAGAACATCGGCGAACCGCCACGGCGTGGTCTACCCGTACTTCGTCTGTCTGGGACGGCACCAAAAGACCACCAGTTGCACCCGCAAGGCACTGCTCATCACCAAGATCGAGAAGATGGTCGAGGACCACTGGAGCAGTGTCCGGCTCGCCCCTGAACTCCGCGAGGCCATCGAGGAGGGACTCCGAAGCGAACTTGCCGCCCACCGCAAGGAAGCCGAAGACGAGCACAAGCAGCTCGTGGCCGAGAAAGCGAAGCTCACCGCGCAGCGTCAGAAGCTTCTCGAAGCGATCTACAGCGGTGCGGTGCCGATGGACCTCATCGCCAGCGAGCAGCAGCGCATCACCGACCAGCTCACGGCCATCGAGGTAAGGCTCGGCGCGGCGACGGCCACCTTCGACGCTATCGAGACCAACCTCACACGCGCACTCGACCTTGCCCGCGACTGTCACGCTGCCTACCTGGCAGCTGATCCTCAGCTACGCAGGCTGTTCAACCAGGCGTTCTTCACGCACCTCATGATCGACGAGGACGGCGTCCACAGCGAGTACGCCGAACCGTTCGACACGCTGCTTGACGGAGACGTCTTGGAGGCGGGGCAGACGGCCCTGGTTGATCGGACCGAGGGGCAGGCCAGGCTGCGTGAAGCCCTGGAGCGCCCGGCCTCGTCCGCCAACAAGAAGACCCCCAGCACGCTGGCTGGGGGTCTCTCTGCTCACCTTCCTACCCCCGTTCGGGGTGTCGAAGGTTCGAATAAAACTACTTTGGTGCCCCAGGCAGGATTCGAACCTGCGACACCAGCTTTAGGAGAGCTGTGCTCTATCCCCTGAGCTACTGGGGCGGGGTGAGGACAGGTTAGCGGATTCGGGGGGTGCGGCGCTGGCGGGTGTCCGGGGCCGCGGTGTCGGGCGGGGCGGGCGGGGTCAGTCGGCCGCCGCCTCGGGGGTGGCCGCGTCCAGGGTGGCCGTCAGGTCGGTGAGGCGGGTGCGGAGGTCGGTCAGGTCGGTCAGGCTGAGGCCGGTGGCCGACGCGATCTGCTCCGGGACCCGCTGGGCCCGCTCGCGCAGGGCGTCGCCCGCGGCCGTGAGGCGGACGGTGACCGAGCGCTCGTCGAGCGCGCTGCGCTCGCGCTGGACGAGGCCGGCGGCCTCCAGGCGCTTCAGGAGCGGGGAGAGGGTGCCGGAGTCCAGGCGCAGGTACGCGCCGATCTTCTTCACGGGCAGCTCGCCGTGCTCCCACAGGACCAGCATCACCAGGTACTGGGGGTACGTCAGGGCGAGGTCGCGCAGCGCCGTCCGGTAGAGGGTGCCGAACGCCCGGGACGCGGCGTGCAGGGCGAAGCAGATCTGGTTGTCCAGGCGCAGGTATTCGGCGGGTGCCGGTTCGGTCGTCCTCATGTGTCCAGCGTACCCTTTAGTTGTGCACAATTTAATTGTGTGCTCTAGTAGTGCCCAGGGCGGCCCGGGGCAACCGGGACGTGACGTGTGGAGAGGGATGGTTCCGATGAGTGCGCTGTACACCGCTGTGGCCACGGCCAACGGACGCGACGGCCGGGCCGTGAGCTCGGACGGTCAGCTGGACCTGCAGCTGGCGATGCCGCCGGCGCTGGGCGGGAGCGGCAAGGGCACCAACCCCGAGCAGCTCTTCGCGGCCGGCTACGCGGCGTGCTTCTCCAGCGCGCTCGGGCTGGTGGGGCGTGAGGCGAAGGTCGACACCAAGGACATCTCGGTGACCGCCGAGGTCGGCATCGGCGCCGACGCCGCCAACGGCGGCTTCGAGCTCGACGTCACGCTGCGCGTGGAGCTGCCGACGGAGCTCGAGGGCGAGGTCGGCCGCAAGCTGGTCGAGCAGGCGCACGGCGTCTGCCCGTACTCGAAGGCGACCCGCGGGAACATCACCGTCGAGATCGTCGTCGAGTAGTCACCGACGTATCGCGTACCGAGGCGCCGATCGGCCCTGGCTCACCGCAGCCAGGGCAGGTCGGCGCCTTCCGGTTGCAGGCCCTCGGCGATGATGCGGGAGATCTCGCCGAGCTGCTCGACCTGTTCGGGGGTGAGGCGGTCGTAGATCGCCGAGCGGACGGCGGTGACGTGCCCGGGGGCGGTCCGCACCAGCACCTCGTACCCCTCGTCGGTGAGGACGGCCATCTGGCCGCGGCGGTCGGAGGGGCAGTCCTCGCGGGCGATCCAGCCGTTCTTCTCCAGCCGGGTGACGGCGTGCGACAGCCGCGAGCGGGTGATCTTCGTCTGCTGGGCCAGCTCGGTCATCCGCATCCGCCGGGTCGGGGCGTCGGAGAGCGTGGTCAGCAGCGCGTAGTACATGTGCGGCATGCCGGCGTCGCGCTGCAGCTGCCGGTCGAGGTGGTCCTCCAGCAGCGTCGTGGCGTGCACGTACGCGCGCCAGGAGGCCTGCTCTTCTTCGGTCAGCCATTTCATGCTGTCCATCCTACGTCCACTTCTTGAAGATTCAATGAAAGCTCTCGAGGTTGCCGCGACCGATCCTTGAGGATGTGCCGCAGGTCACACGGAGGACCTGAAATAACTGGGGACCCTCTCCCCGTTTAGACTGGTGTCAGAACGAAGCGGGGAGTGATTCCCCGCTTCCCATCCACTTCGCCAGAGGGCTGAGAGCCAGAAGGAGTGTCCGGTGGTCGGCAGCGCTGTGACATCGCGTTCCCCCCGGTTGCGGGCAGATGCCACACGCAACCGGGAGCGGATCGTCGCCGCCGCGCGCGAGGCCTTCGTCGAGCACGGGGCCGAGGTCCCGCTGGACGAGGTCGCGCGCCGCGCCGGCGTCGGCAACGCCACGCTCTACCGGCACTTCGCGGACCGGGCCGAACTCGTCCGGGAGGTGGTCCTGTCGGTGATGGCGCGCATCACCGAGCGGACCGAGGCGGCCGTCGCACAGGAGCCGGACGCCTTCGAAGCGCTGCGGCGCTTCGTCTTCGAGTCGGCGGAGGACCGGGTCGGCGCCCTGTGTCCGATGCTCTCCGAGGCCTTCGACGGCAACCATCCGGCGATCTTCGCTGCCCGCGATCGGCTGAACCGCTCGATCGAGGACATAATGGACAGAGCGCGAGCCTCTGGCCAACTCCGCCCCGACATCGCCGTCGGGGATCTCATGGTCGCGATCACGCAGCTCACGCGACCGCTGCCGGGTAAGGCGTGCATGGACATGGACCGGTTCGTGCACCGTCACCTGCAGATCTTCCTCGATGGGCTGCGCGCCCCGGCACGGTCGGCGCTGCCCGGCTCCGCCGTGACCTTGGAGGACCTGCAGCAGCAACGCTGACGAATTCCCACAAACGTCCCCATTTCCCTGCCCCTCCGCACCCTTAGTGAGTACAGCCATGCCTGCAACACCCGAGAAAACCCTGCAGCCGGATCCCCGGCGCTGGAAAGCCCTCATATTCATCGCGATCGCTCAGCTGATGGTCGTGCTCGACGCGACCATCGTGAACATCGCCCTGCCCTCCGCGCAGACGGACCTCGGCATCTCGGACGCCAACAAGCAGTGGGTCATCACGGCCTACAGCCTCGCCTTCGGCGGACTGCTGCTCTTCGGTGGCCGTATCTCCGACCTGTTCGGCCGTAAGAACGCCTTCATCGTCGGCCTGCTCGGCTTCGCCGCCGCGTCCGCCATCGGTGGCGCGGCCGTCAACACCGGCATGCTGCTCGGCGCCCGCGCATTGCAGGGTGCGTTCGGCGCACTGCTCGCGCCGGCCGCCCTGTCGCTGCTCGCGGTGCTCTTCACCGACGCCAAGGAGCGCGCCAAGGCGTTCGGCGTCTACGGTGCCATCGCCGGTGCCGGCGCCGCTGTCGGCCTGATCCTCGGCGGCGTCCTCACCGAGTTCCTGAACTGGCGTTGGACGCTCTTCGTCAACATCGCCTTCGCGGTCGTCGCCGCCGTCGGCGCCTACCTCGTGGTGCACGAGCCGGCCGGCTCGCGCAACACCAACCGTCTCGACATCCCCGGCGTGGTCCTCTCCACCCTGGGTCTGGTCTCCCTGGTCTACGGCTTCACCGTCGCGGCCGAGGACGGCTGGAGCGACACCAAGACGATCGGCCTGCTGATCGCGTCCGTCGTGCTGCTCGCGGCGTTCGTGTTCTACGAGAGCCGTGCGAAGGCCCCGCTGCTCCCGCTGCGCGTCATCTCCGACCGCAACCGCGGCGGCGTCTACCTGTCGCTCGGTATCGCGATCATCGGCATGTTCGGTCTGTTCCTCTTCCTGACGTTCTACCTGCAGAACATCCTGGGCTACTCGGCGATGAAGTCCGGCTTCGCGTTCCTGCCCATGGTCGGCGGCATGATCGTCGGTTCCACCCAGATCGGCACCCGGCTCATGCTCCGCGTGCCGCCGCGCATGCTGATGGCGCCGGGCTTCCTGGTCGCCTCCGTCGGCATGCTGATCCTCACGCAGATCTCGACCACCCCGAACTACGCGGGCATCGTCCTTCCCGGCCTGATCCTGATGGGTCTCGGCATGGGTTCGGCGTTCATGCCGGCGATGAGCCTGGCGACGCACGGCGTCCAGCCGCGCGACTCGGGCATCGCCTCGGCGATGGTCAACACCTCGCAGCAGGTCGGCGGTTCCATCGGTACCGCCCTCCTCAACACGATCGCGGCCAGCGCCACGACCTCCTGGATCGCCTCCAACGCGGCGTCCGCCGGGAAGCTCGGCAAGGTCGGCTTCGTGAACGAGGCGGCCGTGCACGGCTTCTCGGTCGCGATCTGGTGGGCCTTCGGCGCACTGGTGCTCGCGGCCCTCATCGCCGCGGTGCTCATCAACACGGGCGTCCCCGGCAGCGAGGACCAGGGCATCAGCCTGGAGGACGAGCTGGCCGAGGGCCTGCCGATCCCGGTCATCGCTCACTGATCAGGATCAGCGCCGGCCCGTAGTCACTACGCGGTACGCGGTACACGGGGAAGGGCCCCGCCTCCGGATTCCGGAGGCGGGGCCCTTCCCCGTTCCCGGTGGCTTCCCTGTGCCGGGTGGCTGCCCTGCACCCCTTCGGGGCCTTCTTGGTCCGTTTGGGCAACCAATATGCGGTACCGGCCGTCTTGGGGGTAGGAGAGCAGCCACGGGCGACGAGGCCCGGGGCGGGCGACCCGGCAGGGGCGGAACCGGCCTGCTGATGTGAGCGGCATCTCACCGCCGTGGGCGGCGGTGACGGCCGCAAGGCGCCGGAAACGCTCCACGACCGGCCCTGACCTGCACTTCCCGGCCCCTGGCAGCGCTCCGTGCCCCGATGTAGCGGCACAGGGTACTGCAAGATCGCGAGATTCAGTGATCGACATGGGAATTGTGTCCGGATTCCAGTCGTTATCCAGATCAGAGCGGGCAGCCGAAAGGCAGTGTTCGAAGTTCCGCTCCAACCGACACCCGACCGAACCTTCGCAAGGGAGCACGCATGGCAACCCGTGCCGTCGCCCGTCGTTCCGCAGGCGGGACCAGCAGCGTCCGCGCCGTTGGCGGGGAAGCCGCAGACCGTGACCTCGTGGGCATGTACCTGGACGAGATCGCACGCACCCCGCTGCTCGACGCCGCGCAGGAGGTCGAACTGTCCCGGGAGATCGAGGCCGGCGTCTACGCCGAGCGCATCCTCTCCGGCGACGCGCAGCTTGCCGAAGGTGCCGGAGCCGGTGCCGACCGCGAGGAGCTGGAAGCGCTGGTCGCCGACGGCGAGCGCGCCAAGGACGTCTTCATCCGGTCCAACCTGCGCCTGGTCGTCGCGGTCGCCCGCCGCTACCCGCGCAGCGGCCTCCCGCTGCTCGACCTCATCCAGGAGGGGAACGCGGGCCTGGTCCGCGCCGTCGAGAAGTTCGACTACGCCAAGGGCTTCAAGTTCTCCACGTACGCGACCTGGTGGATCCGCCAGGCCATCACCCGCTCGATAGCCGACCAGTCCCGCACGATCCGGCTCCCCGTCCACCTGGTGGAGGAGCTGGGCCGCATCCGGCGCGTGCAGCGCGAGTTCAACCGTGAGCACGGCCGCGACCCGGAGCACGAGGAGATCGCCGCCGAGCTGGACTCGACGCCGTCGCGCGTGCACGACGTGCTCGACTGGGCCCGTGACCCGGTCAGCCTGAACATGTCGGTCGACGCGGAGGGCGAGACCGAGTTCGGGGACCTGGTGGAGGACGGCGC
Organism: Streptomyces sp. NPDC006733; assembly: GCF_040636125.1. Classification (NCBI taxonomy): domain Bacteria; kingdom Bacillati; phylum Actinomycetota; class Actinomycetes; order Kitasatosporales; family Streptomycetaceae; genus Streptomyces; species Streptomyces sp. NPDC006733. Next base: position 300,038 of record NZ_JBEYJD010000001.1, read on the forward strand.
CGCCGCCTCTCCCGAGCAGTCCGTGCTCGTCATGCTGCGCCGCGAGGAGCTCGAGGAGCTCATCGGCCGGCTTGACGAACGCACCGCTTCGATCATCCGGTCCCGGTACGGTATCGAGGACGGCCGCGAGCGCACGCTGACCGAGGTCGGCAAGCAGCACGGCCTGACGCGCGAGCGCATCCGGCAGATCGAGAAGCACGCCCTGGCCGACCTCAAGCGCATGGCCCGCGACACGGGCCTGGAGTACGAGGCAGCCTGACCCGCGGCGGGTCCGTCCCGCCGCCCCTGAACCCGAACCTCGGCGCAACCCCCCCCGCGCCGGGGTTCGGCCATGTCCGGACGCGATCCGGGGCGGTTCGCGGGCGGTCCGGTCGCGGTCCGGTCGCGGTCCGGTCGCGGTCCGGTCGCGGTTCGGGAGTGATCCGGAGCGGTCCGCGGGCCCGTTGCGGGTGCTCTCCTGCCCGATCATGTCCGAATGCATCCGTCGCATGCCTGTTTGTGTTTACTTCGCGTCGAACCGTCGGTACGGTGGCGGCATAGCAACACACTCGGGCATGAGGCGGAGGCAGAACCACATGTACGCCCCGGAACGGCAGCAAGAGATCCTGCGGCGGGCCCGCGATCTCGGCAGCGTCGACGTCCCCTCGCTGGCCGAGGAGTTCGACGTCACGCCGGAGACGATCCGCCGCGACCTCAAGGCGCTGGACCGGGCCGGGGTGATCCAGCGTGTCCACGGCGGGGCCATCCCCGCCGGACGGCTCGACTTCGAGCCCGACCTCGCCGAGCGCGAGGCGACGGCGGCCGGCGAGAAGGACCGGATCGCGCGCGCCGCCCTGGCCGAACTGCCCGCCGAGGGCAGCGTCGTCATCGACGCGGGCAGCACCGCGGCCCGGCTCGCCGCCGTCCTGCCCATCGACTCGCGCCTCACCGTGGTGACGCACGCCCTGCCGATCGCCGCGCGCCTGTCGGAGTACCCGGACCTCACCCTGCACCTCGTCGGCGGCCGGCTCCGGCACCGCACCCGCGCCGCCGTGGACGCCTGGGCGCTGCGCGCCTACAGCGAGATCCACGCCGACGTGCTGTTCCTCGCCGCCAACGGCTTCTCCGCCGACGGCGGGCTCACCACCCCGGACCTCGCGGAAGCGGCCGTGAAGCGGGCGATGATCGCCGCCGCGCGCCGTGTCGTGCTGCTCGCCGACTCCTCGAAGTACGGGCAGCGGAACTTCGCGCGCTTCGGGGACCTCTCCCATGTCGACCTGCTCATCACCGACCAGGGACTCAGCCCCGAAGCGGCCCGCGCGATCGAGAGCGCGGGCACGGAAGTAGTACGCGCATGATCGTGACCGTCACCCCGAACCCGAGCCTGGACCGTACGTACGAGATCCCCGCGCTCGACCGCGGCGCCGTGCTGCGGGCCACCGCGGACCGGGTCGACCCCGGCGGCAAGGGCGTCAACGTCTCGCGGGCGGTGGCCGCCGCCGGGCGGCGCACGGTCGCGGTACTGCCGATGGGCGGCCCCGAGGGCACGCTGCTCGGACGGCTGCTGGGGGAGCAGGGCATCGAGGTCGCCGGCGTCGGCATCGCCGGCTCGACCCGCGTCAACGTCTCGGTCGCCGAGCCGGACGGGACGCTGACCAAGATCAACGCGGCCGGGCCCGCGCTCACCCCCGCGGAGTCCGAGGCGCTGCTGGACGCGGTCGGCGCCCGCTCCGCCGACGCCCGCTGGATCGCCTGCTGCGGCAGCCTCCCGCGCGGCCTGCCGCCCGCGTGGTACGCCGAACTCGTCGCCCGCGCCCACCGCGCCGGAGCCCGCGTCGCCCTGGACACGTCGGGCCCCTCGCTGCTCGCCGCGCTCGCGATGCGCCCGGACGTCGTCAAGCCCAACGCCGAGGAGCTGGCGGCGGCCGTCGGCCGGCCGCTGGCGACGGTCGGCGACGTGCTGAAGGCGGCGGAGGAGCTGCGCGCCCTGGGCGCGCGGGCGGTGCTGGCCAGCCTCGGCGCGGACGGGCAGCTGCTCGTCGACGGCTCGGGCGCGTACTTCGGGCACGCGCGGGTCGCGGTGGTCCGCAGCAACGTCGGGGCCGGGGACGCCTCGCTGGCGGGGTTCCTCGCCGCCGGCGGCGACGGGGAGGAGGCGCTCGCCTCGGCCGTCGCCCACGGGGCCGCCGCCGTGCAGCTGCCGGGCAGCGTCATGCCCGCGCCCGGCGACCTCGACCCGTCGGCGGTCACCGTGACCGCGGACGTTCCCCTCTCCCGTGCGCTGCGGGAGCCGGCATGAGGGGCGCAGGCACGAAGAGCGCCGGTATGAGGGGCGCCGGGCCGGTCCGCGGCCTGCCGGCCGCAGCATCCCGTTCCACCCACAGTCCGTTCCGCCCGCCGGGCGGGGACGCGAGCAATGGAGCCGCGCGATGAGTGCGATGATCACCGCGGAGCTGGTCGACCTCGACCTGGCCGCCGACAGCAAGGAAGCCGCGGCACGTTCGCTCGCCGAGCGGATGGTGGCCGCCGGACGCGTCACCGACCTGGAGGGCTTCCTCGCGGACGTGGCCGCGCGCGAGGCCCAGATGCCGACCGGCCTCGACGGCGGCATCGGCATCCCGCACTGCCGCAGCGAGCACGTCGCCGAGCCGACCCTCGCGTTCGGCCGCAGTGGCGCCGGTATCGACTTCGGCGCCCCCGACGGCCCCGCCGACCTCGTCTTCCTCATCGCGGCACCGGCGGGCGCCGACACCGACCACCTGACGATCCTGTCGGCCCTCGCCCGCCGCCTGATGGACCCGGAGTTCACCGCCGCCCTGCGCACGGCCGACGACCCGGCGCGCGCCGCCGCCCTGATCGCGGGCGAACCGGCGGAGCCCGAACCGGCGGCCACCGAACCGGCGGCCACCGAACCGGCGGCCACCGAACCGGCGGCCACCGAACCGGCGGCCACCGAACCGGCGGCCACCAAACCGGCGGAGACCGAAACCGCCGGCCCGGAGGCCGTCGCGGCCGACGCGACCGGCGTCCCCCAGGAGCGGCCGTTCCGCGTCGTGGCGGTGACGTCGTGCCCGACCGGCATCGCGCACACGTACATGGCGGCGGAGTCCCTGGAGAACGCCGCCCGGGACGCCGGGGTGGAGATCACCGTCGAGACCCAGGGCTCGGCCGGCTTCAAGAAGCTGCCGAAAGCGGCGATCGACGCCGCGGACGCGGTGATCCTCGCCCATGACGTGGAGGTCCGCGACAAGGAGCGCTTCGCGGGGAAGCCGACGGTGGACGTCGGGGTGAAGGCGGGCATCAGCCGAGCCCCGGAGCTGCTCGCCGAAGCGCGCGGCAAGGCCGAGCGCGGCGAGGTGACGGCATCGGCGCACCCCGCGCGCGGCACGGACGCGTCCGACCACTCCGCCGAGGCCGGCGAGGCCTTCGGCACGCGGCTGCGCAAGTGGCTGATGACCGGTGTCAGCTACATGGTGCCGTTCGTCGCCGCGGGCGGGCTGCTGATCGCGCTCGCGTTCGCGATCGGCGGGTACGAGATCAACGCCGCGCCCTCCGTCGCCGAGCACTTCGCCTGGAACGAGAGCGCGAGCTGGGCGGCGCTGCTCTTCCAGATCGGCGACACCGCCTTCACGTTCCTCGTGCCGATCCTGGCCGGGTACATCGCGTTCGGGATGGTGGACCGGCCGGGGCTGGTCCCCGGCGTCGTCGGCGGCGCCATCGCGCTGACGATCAACGCGGGCTTCCTCGGCGGCCTGGTCGCGGGCCTGCTCGCGGGTGCCGTCGTGATGGCGATCCAGCGGGTCGCGATCCCACCGGTGCTGCGCGGCATCATGCCGGTGGTGGTGATCCCGCTGATCTCCTCAGCGGTGGTGGGCTTCCTGATGTTCCTGGTGGTCGGCAAGCCGCTCGCCTGGCTGCAGGACCGGCTCACCGACTGGCTGAACGGCCTGACGGGGTCGAACGCGATCATCCTGGGCGTGATCCTCGGCCTGATGATGTGCTTCGACATGGGCGGTCCGCTGAACAAGGTCGCGTACGCCTTCGCCGTCGGCGGTCTCGCCGACCCCAACGACGGCAGCCTGAAGGTCATGGCGTGCGTGATGGCGGCGGGCATGGTGCCGCCGCTGGGACTGGCGCTCGCGACGACCCTGCGCGGCCGGCTCTTCACCCGCACGGAGCGCGAGAACGGCAAGGCGGCCTGGGTGCTGGGCGCGTCGTTCATCACCGAGGGCGCGATCCCGTTCGCCGCGGCCGACCCGCTGCGGGTCATCCCGTCGGCGATGGCGGGCGGCGCGGTCACCGGCGCCCTGTCGATGGCCTTCGGCTGCACCCTGCGCGCGCCGCACGGCGGCATCTTCGTGGTGCCACTGATCGGCAACCCGTGGCTGTACCTGGTCGCCGTCGCGGCGGGCACGGTCGTCACGGCGGCGCTCGTCGTCCTGCTCAAGGGGATCCGCAGGCCCGCGCGGCCCGAGGCGGCGCTGCCCGTCCCGGACGACGCCAGGACGCCGGTCGCGGTCTGAGCGCACGCGCTGGCGGGCCGAGCGCACGCGGTGCCGGCCCGAGCGCACGCGGTGCCGGCCCGGCCTACGCCGTTCGGGCCGGCGCCGGCGCGCTCCGGCGCGCCAGCGCGATACCGACCGCCACGGCCAGTGCCGACACCACCCCGGTCAGCAGCACCGCCTGCTCCCCGCAGAACGTGCAGGCCAGGATCAGCAACGACGCCACCGGCAGAACGAGTTGCTGCGCGAGACCGCGCTTGGAGTGCCGGGAGTGCAGCAGCCAGACGGTGAAGCACAGGACGGCGGTCGGCACGGTCACCGCCGCGGAGGCGGCCCGCATCGAGATCTCCGCCTTCCCGACGCTCTGCTCCACGGCCACTTCGAGGCCCGCGCCGATCGCCGCGGCGGAGACGAAGACGATGTAGTGGCCGTACCCCCAGGGGATCGCCTCGCGGTTCGAGGTCAGGTGCTCCTCGATGGGCACGGAGAAGTAGATCCACCAGGCCGCGAAGACGATCAGCAGCCCGCCGCCCGCGATGGGCAGCAGCTCGCCCACCGCCTCGTGCTCGTCGAGCGCGGACTGCACGGCGACGGTCGCGGCGGCGATCGTCTCGCCGAGCACGATGATGGTGAACAGGCCGTAGCGCTCGGCGATGTGCTGCGGGTGCCAGGGCGTCTGGTGCCGGCGCTCGGCGAAGATCGGCACGGACAGCTCGACGACGATCATGCAGAGGAACGCCCACACCTTCCAGCCGTCGGGCAGGAAGAGCAGCCCGACCCATCCGAGCTGGCAGACGATGACGCCGCACGCGTAGCGGATCGCGCAGGTGCGGGCGGCGCCGATCTCGCCGCGCGCGGCCCGCAGCCACTGCGTGGCCAGCGCCAGCCGCATCACCGAGTAGCCGACCACCGCGATCGTCCAGTCGTTGGCGTCGAAGGCGCGCGGCACACCGGCGGCGAACACCAGGACGCCGGTGATCTGCACCAGCGTGGTGACCCGGTACGGCACGTCGTCCGTGTCGTAGGCGGACGCGAACCAGGAGAAGTTCATCCACGCCCACCAGATGCCGAAGAACACCAGCAGGTAGCCGACGACCCCGTTGCCGGGGTGGCCCGCGGCCAGTGCGTGCACCAGCCGGGCACCGGCCTGCGCGACGGCGACCACGAAGCAGAGGTCGAAGAAGAGCTCCAGCGGTGTGGAGGCACGGTGTTCCTCGTCACGGCTGCGGGCGGTCATACGGCGGAACGCGGTTCCGTCGGGGTTGCTCATGGAGGCCACCTTGCGCCACAACGCGCGCGGGGAACACCATGGCACGCTGCCGTGTCCGGGTCTTTCGGCCCTGGCGGCCGGTCCGCCCCACCCGGACCCTGGAAGGATCATGATCACTTCTCCACCCGGCACCCCTGACATCGGCGACCGCGCCGACCTCGTCGCGCTGCTGCGCCGTTTCTACGAGGCGGCGCTGGCCGACCGGCTGATCGGCCCGTACTTCACCGAGATCGCGGGCCTCGACCTGGAGGCGCACCTGCCCAGGATCACCGACTTCTGGGAACGCGCCCTGCTCCGTACGGCCGACTACGACGGCAACGCCTTCGCCCCGCACGCGGCGCTGCACGACACCCGGCCGATGACCGCCGAGCACTTCGGCCGCTGGGTCCAGCTGTGGCGCGCGTCCGTCGACGGGCTGTACGCGGGGCCCCGCGCGGACCACGCGAAGGTGCAGGGCGAACGGATCGCGCTGGCGATGCTGCGCCGGCTGTCGGGGTCCGAGGACACCGACGGGGACACCGGCCTCGGCTTCGTGCCGCTCGCCGCGCTACGGCTCCGCACGGACCTCTGACGGCCCCCCTCCCCGACGGGGTCAGGCGGGCGCGACGGTGCTCAGTTCGCCCGTCGCGAGGAAGCGCTCGATGCGCGCGGTGAACGGGGCGATGTCGATGCCCTGCGCGGCGAGCCACTCGTCCGAGTAGTACTTCTCCAGGTACCGCTCGCCCGGGTCGCACAACAGACCCACCACGCTGCCCTGTTCGCCGGCCGCCCGCATGTCGGAGATGATCCGGAAGGCGGCCCACAGGCCGGTGCCGGTGGAGGCGCCGGCCTTGCGGCCCAGCAGCCGTTCCAGCACGCGCACGCAGGCGACGGAGGCGGCGTCCGGGACCCGCATCATGCGGTCGATCGCCCCGGGGACGAAGCTCGGCTCCACCCGCTGGCGGCCGATGCCCTCGATGCGGGAGCCGCGGTCGGTGACGACGGTCGGGTCGCCCGTCCGCCAGCTGGGGAAGAACGCGGAGTTCTCCGGGTCGGCGACGCAGACCCCGGTGTCCTGCTGCGTGTAGTGCACGTAGCGGGCGATGGTGGCGGACGTCCCGCCGGTGCCGGCGGTCGCGACGATCCAGGCGGGGACGGGGTGCCGCTCCAGCGCCAGCTGCCGGAAGATCGAGTCCGCGATGTTGTTGTTGCCGCGCCAGTCGGTGGCGCGCTCGGCGTACGTGAACTGGTCCATGTAGTGGCCGCCGGACTCGGCCGCGAGCCGCACCGCCACCTCGTAGACCTCGCAGGGGTCGTCGACGAGATGACATCGGCCGCCGTGGAACTCGATCAGGTCGATCTTGGAGCGCACGGTGCTCTTCGCCATGACGGCGATGAACGGCACCCCGATCAGCTTCGCGAAGTACGCCTCGGAGACCGCCGTCGAGCCGCTGGAGGCCTCGATGACGGGCGCCCCCGGCCGGATCCAGCCGTTGCAGAGCCCGTACAGGAACAGCGAGCGGGCCAGCCGGTGCTTGAGCGAGCCGGTCGGGTGCGTCGACTCGTCCTTCAGGTACAGGTCGATGCCCCACTCCGGCGGCAGCGGCACCGACAGCAGATGGGTGTCGGCGGACCGGTTGGCGTCGGCCTGCACCTTGCCGACGGCGTCCTTGAGCCAGTTCCGGTACACCGGGTCACGCCGGTCGATGTCGAGTTCCATGGCCCAGGTATAGCCGCAGGGGCCTCCCAAACCGGTGCTTGGGGTTTCTCCCCGCCGACGCTTGGGGGGCCGCCAGGCCGGTCGCGCCCGGCCTGGCGGCGGGGGAGCGGTGACAGGCGCCCTGTAGCCCATCAGGGCGCCAATCACTGCGTTATGTGCTGTTTGTCCGTAGATTGCCTACCACCGGGCCCTGCCGTCCGGCAGGTGCGCAGTCGAACGGAGCCAGCCCGTGCAGCAACCCCCGCCGGAACCTCCCACGGCGCAGGCCCCGACGGCAGGGGACGGCGGCACGGCCACCGCCGTGGCCCCGGCCGGGTCCCGGCCCCCGGGGCCCGGTGGGGCCGGGCGGTCGCCCACCACCCGGGCCTCGCTCGTCGCCACGGCTGTCGCGGTCCTGCTGCTCGCCGCGATCGTGCTCGGCAGCCGGGGGCTCAAGGACTTCGACTCCGCGCTGATCCCCTACACGGTCGCGTCGATCTTCCTCGCCTTCGGCGTCGCCTACCGCTACACGGTCTGGGTGTCGGCGCCCGCCTCCCGGCGGCTGTTCAGGCAGGGCTGGCGCAGCTTCTTCTCCGTCGCGAACTTCCGCAAGGCGCCCACCGCGCTGCCGAAGATGATCATCACGTACCTCGGCTTCCAGAAGTTCCTGGGCGCCCGCTCGCACGGCCGCTGGCTCGCGCACCAGCTGATGTTCTGGGGCTGCCTGCTCGCGGCGGCGATCACCTTCCCGCTCACCTGGGGCTGGTTCACCTTCACCTCCGGCAGGGGGTCCCTCCCAGCGGTAGCTGGGGGAGGCTCGGGACCCGGCTACGAGATGCGGATCTGGGGCGTCAAGGTGCTCGGCTACGACTCCTCCTCGTTCTTCGGCTGGGCGATGTTCCACGGGCTCGACCTGGCCGCGGTGCTGGTCATCCCCGGCGCCGGCTACTTCCTGTGGCGCCGGATGAAGGACCGCGGGGCGATCACCGGACAGCGTTTCGCGTACGACTTCGTGCCGCTCATCGCGCTGATCACCATCTCCGTCACGGGCCTGCTGCTGACGTTCTCCAGCGTGCTGCTGCACGGCGGCGGCTACGAGTTCCTGGCGCTGCTGCACATGGTCTCGGTGGTCTTCACCCTCATCTACATCCCCTTCGGCAAGTTCTTCCACATCGTGCAGCGCCCCGCCGCGGTCGGCATGCAGCTCTTCAAGTACACCGCCCGGCAGGACGAGAAGGTCTTCCGGTGCCGCCGCTGCCAGGAGCCGATCGACACCGCGCCCTACGTGGAGAACCTGCGCGGCACGATGCGCGACCTGAACCTCGGTTTCGACGAGTGGGCCGAGTACTGCCCGCGCTGCAAGCGGGCGCTGCGCGGCAGCGCCTATCTCTCCCATGTGAAGCGGGGCTTCAAGTGACGGACACGCCGACCAGGCCGCCCCTGCCGATCGATCCGGCGATCGCCCCGCCCGGCACCCGCGGCTTCCGGGACGCCGGCGGCATCCCGGCCGACAAGTGGCACGCCGACCAGAACGGCGAGACGCTCGTCCCCACGCACTGCTGCTTCTGCGGGGTGCAGTGCGGGATGTATCTGCGGGTGGACCGGCACGGCAAGGTCTTCGGCGTCGAGCCGCGCAACCACGACATCAACCGGATGCGGCTGTGCCCCAAGGGCATCAACGCCTACCAGCAGGTCAACCACCCCGACCGGCTGACCGCTCCGCTGATGCGGCGCTCGCGCGACGAGCCGCTGCGGGAGGTCTCCTGGGACGAGGCGCTGGACTTCACCGTCTCCGAGATCCGCCGGATCCAGCGGGAGACCGGCGACGACTCCTTCGGGATGCTCGGCGGCGCGAGCCTGTACTCGGAGAAGACGTACCTGGTCGGCAAGTTCGCCCGGGTCGCGCTGAAGTCCAAGCACGTCGACTACAACGGCCGGCTCTGCATGGTCAGCGCGGCGGGCGCCAACAAGCTGGCCTTCGGGATCGACCGGGCCGGCAACCCGTTCTCCGACATCCTGCTGAGCGACTGCCTGCTCATCGCCGGATCGAACGTCGGCGAGTGCTTCCCCGTCATGACCCAGTACATCTGGGGGGCACGGGACCGGGGCGCGAAGCTGATCGTCATCGACCCGCGCGAGACCCCGATCGCGCGCACCGCCGACCTGCACGTGCCGATCAGGCCCGGCACGGACTCGGCGTTCTTCAACGCGGTGCTGCACGTGGTGATCCGCGAGGGGCTCGTCGACGAGGAGTACCTCGCGGCGCACGCCACCGGCTGGGACGCGGTCCGCGAGACCGTCGCCGCCTACCCGCCGGAGCGGGCCGCCGAGACGTGCGGGGTGACGGTCGACCACGTCGAGCAGGTGGCGCGGCTCTTCGGCGGTGCGAAGAACGCGATGGCGTGGCACGCGCGCGGCGTCGAACACCACAGCCAGGGCGTCGAGAACTGCCTCAGCATCATCAACCTGTGCGTCGCCACCGGGAACATCGGTCGGCCGGGCGCCGGCTACGGGACGATCACCGGCCAGGGGAACGGGCAGGGCGGCCGCGAGCACGGCCAGAAGTCCGACCTGCTGCCCGGCGGGCGCTCGATCCTCAACCCGGAGCACCGCCGGCAGATCTGCGAGATCTGGGGGATCGAGGAGTCCGAGCTGCCGCAGGCCGGCACCTCGATGATGGAGATGGTCTACCAGATGCAGCGCGGCGAGATCCGCGGCCTCATCGGCACCTGCAACAACCCGTTCGTCTCGCTGCCCAACCACAAGGTCGTCAAGGACGGTTACGACCGGCTGGAGTTCCACGCCCAGCTGGACTTCTTCCTCTCCGAGACGGCCGAGAACGCCCACGTCGTCCTCCCCGTCACCACCTGGGCGGAGGACGAGGGCGTGATGGCCAACGCCGAGGCGCGCGTCGTCAAGCACAACAAGGCGCAGGACCCGCCGCCCGGGGTGCGCACCGACACCTGGGTGATGTGCGAGCTGGCCCGCCGGCTCGGCGTGGGCGACAAGTTCGCCTTCGCCGGCTCCCGCGAGGTCTTCGACGAGCTGCGGGTCGCGTCCGCGGGCACCGTCAACGACTACTACGGCATCACCTACGAGCGGCTGGAGGAGACCGGCGGCATCGCGTGGCCGTGCCCTTCCACCGATCATCCCGGCACCCCGCGGCTGTTCGAGGACGGCAGGACGTACCACGAGGACGGCATGATCCATCTGCAGACGGTGGAGTGGCACCCGCCGATGGACCCGTACAGCGACGAGTTCCCGCTGTCGCTCACCACCGGCCGGACCGTCGCGCACTTCCTGTCCGGCAACCAGACCCGCCGGCTGGGCGCCCTGGTCGAGCAGACCCCGCGCCCCTGGGTCGAGGTGCACCCCTCGCACGGCTTCCGCAACGGCGACCCGGTGCGCGTGGTCACCCGCCGCGGCAGCACCGTGTACCCGGCGCTGGTCGTCGACTCGATCCGTCCCGACACGGTCTTCATCCCCTATCACTGGCCCGCCCCCACGGCGGCGAACGTGCTGACGATGGACGCCCTGGACCCCCGATCCAAGATCCCGGAGTACAAGGTCTGTGCTGCCCGGGTCGAGGCCGCTGATGCGCTCGACCCGGTCCCCGCGCCACCGGTGCCGCCGGGCCGCGAGGCCTATCCGGAGACCCAGGTCTCCCGTACCGAACCCTTCCCGCCCACGGCCCCCCAGGGCCGGGGCACGTCGGAAAGGAGCTGATCCGGCCATGATGGGACGGACGATCTTCATCGACCCGGGCCGCTGCATCGGCTGCCAGGCCTGCGTCTCGGCCTGCCGCGAGTGCGACTCCCACCGGGGCAAGTCGATGATCCACCTCGACTACCCCGACCAGGGGCTCAGCGTCGCCTCCCTTCCCAGCGTCTGCATGCACTGCGAGGACCCCGTCGCGCCCTGCGCCGAGGTCTGCCCGGCCGACGCGATCCTCATCACCCCGGACGGGGTGGTGCAGGAAGCGGACCTGACCCGCTGCATCGGCTGCGCCAACTGCGTCAACGCCTGCCCCTTCGGCATCCCGAAGATCGATCTGCAGGCGAAGCTCCAGATGAAGTGCAACCTCTGCTACGACCGCACCGAGTACGGCCTCGCCCCCATGTGCGCCACCGTCTGCCCGACCGGTGCCCTGTTCTACGGGACGCTCGAGGAACTGCAGGCCGAGCGGCCCGGGGTGGAGGTCGCCGACTCCTTCGCGTTCGGCGACGTGATGGTCAAGACCGGGGTGGCCATGGTCGTCCCGGCGGACAAGGTCCAGTGGCCGGTGCCCGGCGGGCTGCCGATCGTCGAGGTGAACGGGGTCGATGTCCGATGACAACCACCACTGAGCAGCCGGGCGCGCACCCCGACCCCGAGCAGGACGCGCTGCGCGACCGGATCAGCGCCGACTCGCTGACCACCCGCCGCGACTACCTGCGGATCGTCGCCACCGTCTCCGGCGGCCTCGCCGTCGGCGGGGTGGCCGTCGCGGCGGGAGTGCTGCACCGGCACGGTGACGGCACGGCCGAACCGAAGAAGATCGCCGACCGCATCGCGCGCGGCCAGTCCCTCTCCTTCCGCTACCCGGGCGAGGACGACCGGGCGGTCGCGGTGCGGATGGCCGACGGCACGCTCGTCGGCTACTCCGCGATCTGCACCCACCTGGCCTGCGCCGTGCTGTGGCGCAAGGAGCGGGGCAGCGAGGGCGAGCTGTACTGCCCGTGCCACGAGGGGGTCTTCGACGCCCGCACCGGCGAGGTCACCGCCGGGCCGCCCCCGCGCGGTCTGCCCAAGGTGGTCCTCGTCGAGCGCCAGGACGGCAGCGTCTGGGCCGTCGGCACCGCCCGCTCCGGCGAGAGCGCCGAGGAAGGGCTCTGCCGCCAGCTCCGCACGTCCCGCCCTGAGGTGGCGGGAGAACTCGGCTGCCCGGGCGCCCGGGCGCAGGGCCCCGCCACCGAGGAAGGCCGACGCGTATGACGGACACCCCGCCGCCCTACCACCCCGGCAGCGCGCAGCCGCGGCTGAACCGGCCGGTGCGCGAGCGCTACCCGCAGATCCGCCCGACCAGCGGTTACGGCGACCCCCGTGTGCGCCACACCGGCCCCGGCCCCGGAGCGGGCACCGACCAGGACCCGGAGCGCTCGTCCAAGCTCTCCGCCCGGCTGACGCTGGCGATCACCGTCGTCATCGGCCAGCTGTGGGCGCTGTCGATCGCCGTCAACGAGTGGATGCGGGGCGAGACGACGATCGCCTGGTGGTGCGCCGGCTTCCTCGTGGCGTCCTTCCTGGTCGTGCTGGCCATCTGGCTGCTCGACCCGAAGGACCGCTGACGGGCGGGGACGCGGGCCCGGTCCGGGCCCGCGCGGGGCGGGCCACCACCGGGCAGACGCCGGGAGACCGCCCCACCGCCGTACCCTGGGAGCATGAGCACCGCTCCCGAACCCCGGTCCGACCCCCAGCCCGCGACGCGGCCCGGGAAGCCGCGGCGCGACCCCGCCGCCGCCCTCGTCTTCGACGACCCGCTCAGCCGGCCGTCGTCCGACGACACGGACCGCGGCTGGGGCGACCGCCCGTCGGGTGGCGGGGGCGACGATCTCGCCCGCTTCCTCGACGAGAAGCCCCCGCACCACATCTGACTCAGCCGCGCTGCGCCACCAGCACGTCGCGGATCTCGCGCAGCAGCGCCACCTCGGCGGCCTCGGCCTCCGCGTGCTGCACGGCTTCCCTGCGCTCCCGCGCTGCCTTCCTGGCCAGGTAGCGGGACATCGGCAGCACCATCAGGAAGTAGACCACCGCGGCGGTGATCAGGAACGTCAGGACCGCGCTGAGCACCGTGCCCCACAGGATCGGGATGCCGCTCACCGCGTCGCCCGCGTCGTTCACCGAGCAGGGGCCCTTGAGGCAGGAGCGGTAGTGCTCCAGGTCCTTGGTGCCGAAGGCGCCGACCAGGGGATTGATGACGCCCTTGACCACGGAGTTCACCACCGAGGTGAACGCGGCACCGATGACCACGGCGACGGCCAGGTCGACCACGTTCCCGCGCATCAGGAATTCCCTGAAGCCGTTCAGGACTCCGGCCTTTTTCTCGTCGCTCACTGGGTTCTCTCTTTCCGCACGCACGGTCGACGGCACAGCAAGTGCCGAAACCTACGCCATCGCGGGAGTGGGGTGTCCAATTCGCGCACTCGAAAGAGTGAGTCAACACAGCGTCACCGCCAGGGGAGTTGACGGTGCGGCGTGGCGGTCGCCAGCGCCGCCGCGGCCATCGCCAGCCCCGCCGCCACCGGCCGCCGCCCGCGCCGCGGCACCGTCCACCGCCGGATCCGCCCGCCGCCGCGGCCGGCCCTGATCGGTGGGAAGGGCGGCACCGGGCGGCGCGGCAGCGCGTAGGAATCGGGGGGAGCGTGGCCGGCCGCGCGGCCGGCGGGGCCGGTCGGGGGTGCGGGGGAGGAGTCGGGGTCGGGAAGAACGGGCACGGAGATCACCGCCTCGGAGGTCCACCGCGGTGATCCGGGAGGCTTCCCGCGGCTGAGACCTCTACGATCCCGCATCCCGCGACGGGCCCTCCCGGGCCTGTGGACAACTCAGCGGCTGTGGAGAACCCCATCACCCGTGAGGGTGAAATCCCGCCACAGCGGAACGATCGCCGACACCGGCCGCACGACCGCCCACAGCGGCACACGGCGCGCAGAGCGGCAGCACGGCCACCACGGCCGTACGACCCCCCACGGCAGCCCGACCGCCTACGGCCCTACGGCAGCTCGATCCCCGGCTGCTGCCCGCCCCACGGGTCCACGCACAGGCAGTCGCGCTCCGCGATCGGCGGCAGCCCGCCGACCACGTCGAACAGCACGGTCCGCATCCGGCCGACGTTCGCCGCGAAGACCTCCAGAACCTCCTCGTGGGAGACGCCCTCGCCCGTCTCGGCGCCCGCGTCCAGGTCCGTCACCAGCGTCAGCGACGTGTAGCAGAGCCCCAGCTCGCGGGCGAGGATCGCCTCGGGGTGCCCGGTCATGCCGACCACCGACCAGCCCTGCGCCGCGTGCCACCGCGACTCCGCGCGGGTGGAGAACCGCGGCCCCTCGACGACGACCAGCGTCCCGCCGTCGACCGCGTCCCAGCCGCCGGCCCGCGCGGTCTCCACCGCGACCCGGCGGCCCACCGGGCAGTACGGGTCGGCCAGCGAGACGTGGACGACGTTCGGCCGGCTGCCGTCCGGCAGCGCCTCGCCGTCGAAGTACGTCTGGACCCGCGACTTCGTGCGGTCCACGAGCTGGTCGGGGACGAGCAGCGTGCCGGGGCCGTACTCCGCGCGCAGGCCGCCCACCGCGCACGGGCCCAGCACCTGGCGCGCGCCGACGGAGCGCAGTGCCCACAGGTTGGCCTGGTAGTTGATGCGGTGCGGCGGCAGGTGGTGCCCGCGGCCGTGCCGGGGCAGGAAGGCCACCCGGCGGCCGGCCACCTCGCCGAGGAAGAGCGAGTCGCTCGGCGGACCATAGGGGGTCTCGACCGTGATCTCGGTCACATCCTCGAGGAACGAGTAGAAACCGGACCCGCCGATGACGCCGATATCGGCCCGCGTACCGCTGCTCTCCACCATGCCGATCACCCTAACGGCGCCCGGATACGACGAGGACCCCGCCGACGGTATCGGCGGGGTCCGTCATCGTCACGTAAGCCCCGGGGGCTTACGTGCTCGCAGCGATCAGGCTGCGGAAGACCCGCTGGAAGAGCTGCTCGAACCGGATGAGGAGCTGCCCGACGAGGAAGCCGAGGACGGCGCGGACGTCGTCGAAGGCTTCGCATCCGAGCTGCTCTTGGCCGCGGGGGTGCTCGCCGAGGACGAGCCCCGGCTGTCGGTCCGGTAGAAACCGGAACCCTTGAACACGACCCCGACCGCCGAGAAGATCTTGCGCAGGCGTCCGTTGCAGTTCGGGCAAACGGTCAGAGCGTCATCGCTGAACTTCTGCACCGCCTCGAGGCCCTCGCCGCACTCGGTGCACTGGTACTGGTACGTCGGCACTTGATCCTCCTGGCACTCTCACTCGATGAGTGCTAACGACGTTCAATAGTGCAGCATTCCGCCGCGTCAGTCCACCGCGACCGGCACGCGGTGACCCATCCCACGTGTCGATCCCTGGACGATCCGTCCCTCCGAGTGTGGTTTGAGCCGCTTGCGCAGCGCCACGAGGGTGGCTAGAGCCAGCGCCGTACCGGCCAGCGGCACCACGAAGGCGGCGCTCGCGCCGACCCGGTCGGCCAGCTGTCCCGCGGCGGTCACCGCGATGGCCTGCCCGAACGCGACCGACCCGGTCAGCCAGGTGAAGGCCTCCGTGCGGGTGGCGGCCGGCACCAGGGTCTCGACCAGGGTGTAGCCGGTGATCAGGGCGGGGGCGATGCACAGCCCGATGAGCAGGCCGAGCGCGCCGAGCAGCGGCACCGAGTGCACGGCCCACAGCGCGGAGCAGGCCAGCGCCAGCGCCGCGTACGCGGCCAGCAGCCGGCTCTGCGGGCTGCGGCGCCACGCGATGGCACCGCAGACGACCCCGGCCAGCATGTTGCCCGCCGCGAAGGTGCCGTACAGCAGCCCGGCGATGCCCTGGCGGCCGATCTCCTCGGTGAAGGACGTCAGCCCCACCTGCATGCCGCCGAAGACCGCGCCGATGCCGAGGAAGGCCACGGCGAGGGCCCTGACGCCCGGGATGCGCATCGCCGAGGGGTGCTTCTCGCGGACGCCGTCGACGGTCCTGCCGAGCGGCGGGGCGGTGCTCCGCTGGGCGGCGAAGAGCAGGCCGCCGACCAGGGTGAGGGAGGCCTCGGCGATCAGCCCGGCCGCCGGGTGCACACCCGTGCACAGCGCGGTGGCCAGCACCGGGCCGATGACGAAGGTGAACTCGTCCGTCACGGACTCGAAGGCCGCGGCGGTCGACATCAGGGGGGAGTGCTCCAGCTTCGCCGCCCAGCGCGCCCGGACCATCGGCCCGATCTGCGGCACCGAGGCGCCGGCCGGCACGGCCGCCGCGAACAGCGCCCACAGCGGGGCGTGCGACAGCGCCAGGACGGTCAGCAGCACGACGGAGGCCGTGTGCACGAGGACGCCCGGCAGCAGGACGGCGCTCTGCCCGAACCGGTCGGCGAGCTTGCCGTTCTGCGGCGCGAAGACCGCCATGGAGACGCCGGTGACCGCGGCCACGACGCCGGCCGTGCCGTACGAGCCGGTGGTGTGCTCGACGAGCAGCACGATGCCGATGGTGAGCATCGCGAAGGGCTGCCGGGCGGCGAACCCGGGCAGCAGGAACGTCCAGGCGCGGGGTGTGCGCAGGAGCTGTCCGTAGCCGGGCCGCTTGGTGGCGGGGCTGTCCGGACGGTTGTTCACCGTGGATGCCACGGCTTGGTCCTTTGTGCTGCCTGGTAGCGCATCCGTCACGGAAGTCGCCGAGAGCTGTCCGCTCGCGCAGGACACGGTCGGCCGGGGCCGTACCGTCGCGCCAGCTCTGCGTCAGACAGAGGTCTGTGTACTCAACACGTACCGACCCATCCTAGCGGCACTCCGTGCCGGGCGTCCGGCCGAGCGCCCGGCACGGAGTGAGACCTCCCTCACCCCCCGCCCGGCCGGTCTCACCCCTCGCCCAGCCAGGTCGCGAGCTTGCCGCCCTTGCCGATCGCGCGCAGCCGCCGCTCCGCGGCGTCCCGCACCGGGTCGGTGGCGACGACCAGCAGCTCGTCGCCGCGCCGCAGCACCGTGTTCGGGAGCGGCACGAAGCTGGTCCCGTCCCGCACCACGAGGGTGACGGCGGCGCCGGACGGCAGCCGCAGCTCGCTGACCTCCACGCCGTGCATCCGGGACTCCTCCGGGATGGAGACCGACAGCAGGTGGCCGCGCAGCCGTTCCAGCGGCGCCGACTCGATGCCGAGGTCGGCCGCCCCGTCGCGGACGCCCAGGCGCAGCCGCCGGGCGAGCCACGGCAGGGTCGGGCCCTGCACCAGGGTGTAGACGATCACCAGGATGAAGACGATGTTGAATATGCGCCGGCTGTCGGGCACGCCCGCGACCATCGGGATCGTGGCCAGCACGATGGGCACCGCGCCGCGCAGCCCGGCCCACGACATCAGCGCCTGCTCCCGCCAGGGGATGCGGAACGGCGCCAGGCTCGCGGTCACCGACAGCGGTCTGGCGACGGCTGTCAGGACCAGGCCGATGACGAGCGCGGGCACGATGTCGTCGCCGAGTTCGTGCGGGGTGACGAGCAGCCCGAGCAGGACGAAGAGGCCGATCTGCGCGATCCAGCCGAGCCCTTCGGCGAAGCCCCTGGTGGCCGGCCGGTGCGGCAGTTTGGCGTTGCCGAGTATCAGGGACGCGATGTAGACGGCGAGGAACCCGGAGCCGTGGGCCATGGCGCCGGCGGCGTAGGCGAAGACCGCGATGGCCATCACCGCGATCGGGTAGAGGCCGGAGGCGGGCAGCGCGATGTGCCGCAGCGCGTAGGCGCCGAGCCACCCCACCGCCATACCGATCGCGGCGCCGATCGCCAGCTCCATGGCGATCTCGCCGAGGAGCAGGTACCAGTGGTCGACCGGTCCCGCGGACGAGAACGCCACCACGAGGATGACGACAGGGGCGTCGTTGAACCCGGACTCCGCCTCCAGCACGCCGGTGATTCGTTTCGGCAGCGGCACGTTGCGGAGCACCGAGAAGACCGCCGCCGCGTCCGTGGACGAGACCACCGCCCCGATGATGAGCGCCTGCCGCCAGTCCAGACCCACCAGGTAGTGGGCCGCTCCCGCCGTGATGAAGACGCTCAGCATGAGGCCGAACGTCGAGAGCACCGCGGCGGCGGGCACCACCGGTTTGATCTCCTGCCACTTCGTGCCGAGTCCGCCTTCGGCAAGAATCACCACAAGTGCCGCATATCCCAGGACCTGGGTCAGCTGGACGTCGTCGAAGGTAAAACCGAACGGGCCGTCCTGGCCGATCGCGACGCCGATGCCGAGGTAGATGAGCAGGGTGGGCAAGCCGCTGCGTGACGCCAGTCGCACGGCGACCACCGCGATGAGCAGCACGAGGGCGCCGATCAACAGGAGTTCATTGAGACGGTGGACAGTCAGGGCGCGGTCCTTCCTCGAAGGCCTGGGAGAAGTTCATTGCCTTGCCTAACATTTTACCGGTACTTGAACTTCCGAGGTCAACGATGACTCCGCGTAGGGGTCCCCCGACCGCTGCGCCTATGGTTGCTCCAGCACCAGTCCCAGCACCAAGAGCACCCGGTCCACCCTGCCCCTCGAAGGACAGAGATGCCCGCCAAGAAGAAGTCCCGCCGCCTTCGCCTCTTTGTGATCGCGTTCGTGGTCCTGCTGGTGGGGGGCATCGGTTACGGGTCGTACTGGAGCGTCAGCACCGTGCGCGCCTCCTTCCCCGAGACCACCGGATCGTTGAAACTCAAGGGCCTGACCGGGCCCGTCGACGTGGAGCGCGACGGCAACGGCATCCCGCAGATCTACGCGGACACCTCGGAGGACCTCTTCAGGGCCCAGGGCTTCGTCCAGGCGCAGGACCGGTTCTACGAGATGGACGTCCGGCGCCACCTCACCTCGGGCCGGCTGTCGGAGATGTTCGGATCGGGGCAGGTCGAGACCGACGCGTTCCTGCGCACGCTCGGCTGGCGCGACATCGCGCAGAAGGAGTACGACTCCAAGCTCGACGCGACCACCAAGAAGTACCTCCAGGCGTACACCGACGGCGTCAACGCGTACCTGAAGGACCACAGCGGCGCGAGCCTGTCCGTCGAGTACGCGGCCCTGTCGTTCTCCAACGACTACAAGCCCGAGCTGTGGACCCCGGTCGACTCCGTCGCCTGGCTCAAGGCCATGGCGTGGGACCTGCGCGGCAACATGCAGGACGAGATCGACCGCGCGCTGATGGGGAGCCGGCTCAAGCCCGAGCAGATCGAGCAGCTCTACCCGGGGTACCCGTACCAGCGGCACCAGCCGATCGTCGACGGCGGCAAGCTCGACCCGATCACCGAGAAGTACACGCCGGCCAAGGTCGACAGCACCCCGGTGGCCGCCAACGCCCTGAACACGCAGCTCTCCGGGCTCTCCGAGATCATCGACAAGATGCCCAACCTGCTCGGCCCGTCCGGCAACGGCATCGGCTCCAACTCCTGGGTCGTCGCGGGCAAGTACACGACGACCGGCAAGCCGATGCTGGCCAACGACCCGCACCTGGCACCCCAGATGCCGTCCCTCTGGTACCAGATGGGGCTGCACTGCCGCAGCGTCGGCGCGACCTGCCCGTTCGACGTGGCGGGGTACACGTTCTCCGGGATGCCCGGCGTCGTCATCGGCCACAACCAGAACATCGCCTGGGGGATGACCAATCTGGGTGCCGACGTGACCGACCTCTATCTGGAGAAGGTCACCGCCGACAGCTACCTCTACGACGGCCGCCAGAAGCCGTTCACGACCCGCAAGGAGACCATCAAGGTCGCGGGCGGCGCCGACCGCGAGATCGTCGTGCGCTCCACCAACAACGGCCCGATCATCTCCGACCGGGCCGACGAGCTGCTCAAGGTCGGCCAGACGGCGCCCGTCCAGGACGCCGCCCCGGACCGCAGCGCCGGCTACGCCGTCGCCCTGCGGTGGACCGCGCTCGACGCGGGCAAGAGCATGGACGCGGTCTTCGAGATCAACAAGGCGCAGAACTTCGAGCAGTTCCGGGCCGCGGCGGCCGACTTCGAGGTCCCGTCGCAGAACCTGATCTACGCCGACAAGCAGGGCCACATCGGCTACCAGGCCCCCGGCAAGATCCCGGTGCGCGCCAAGGGCGACGGCCGCTACCCGGCGCCCGGCTGGGACTCGCGCTACACCTGGGAGAGCTACCTCCCGTTCAAGTCCCTGCCCTGGGAGTACGACCCCGCCCGCGGCTACATCGTCACCGCCAACCAGGCCGTGGTCGACGAGGACAAGTACGCCCCGATGCTGACCAAGGACTGGGGCTACGGCGCCCGCAGCCAGCGCATCAACGACCTCATCGCGTCCAAGATCAAGGACGGCGGCAAGGTCTCCATGGACGACATGCAGAGCATGCAGTCCGACAGCAGCAGCGAGATCGCCAAGCTGCTGGTGCCCTACCTGCTCAAGGTCGACGTGAAGGACTCCTACGTCCGCGACGCCCAGCAGCTGCTGGAGGGCTGGGACTTCAACCAGGACGCCGACTCCGCGGCCGCCGCCTACTTCAACGCCGTCTGGCGCAACACCCTCAAGCTCGCCTTCGGCAACAAGCTGCCCAAGGAGCTGCGCCCCGAGGACCAGTGCCTGCGCGTCCCGGCCGCCGACCAGTCGGGCCCGGTCGACGACCTCGACGGCAAGAGCGAGACGGTCAACGAGTGCGGTGAGCGCGACTCCGACCAGGCGCAGCCCGACGGCGGCGACCGGTGGTTCGAGGTCGTCCGCAAGATCCTTCCGGACGAGAAGAACGCCTGGTGGACGATGTCGCCGACCGCGTTCTTCGACAAGGACGCGGCGCCGTCCGCGCACAGCACCCGCGACCAGCTCCTCAAGCAGGCCATGCAGGACGCGCGGTACGAGCTGACCGCCAAGCTCGGCAAGGACATCGACACCTGGAGCTGGGGCCGGCTGCACAAGCTGGAGCTCAAGAACCAGACGCTGGGCACCGGCGGCCCCGCCGTCGTGAAGTGGCTGCTCAACCGCGGCCCGTGGCAGCTCGGCGGCGGCGAGGCGGCCGTCAACGCGACCGGCTGGAACGCGGCCGGGGGCTACGACGTGGTCTGGGTGCCGTCGATGCGGATGGTCGTCAACCTCGACGACTTCGACAAGTCCCGCTGGATCAACCTCACCGGCGCCTCGGGGCACGCGTACAACGCGCACTACTCCGACCAGACGGCGATGTGGGCCAAGGGCGAGCTCCTGCCGTGGGTCTTCTCCAAGCCCAAGGTGGACGACGCGACGAGCGACAAGATGGCGCTGACGCCGTAACCCCCTTTCAGGGGGTGAAGCGGTGGATCCCCCCGGGGGTCACCGCGAGGTGCACGGGGTGGTCGTGCGGTTCCCTCGGGACCCGGTCGACCACCTCGTTCGCGTAGAGCAGCACCATGAGGGCCGGACGGCCGCCATCCCGCTCCAGCCGCGCCAGCACGCGGTCGTACGAGCCTCCGCCGCGTCCCAGCCGCAGCCCGGCGCCGTCCACCGCGAGGCCCGGCAGCAGCACCACCCCGGCACGGGTCACCGCCTCGGGCCCCAGGCGCGGGCCGGTCGGCTCGAACAGCCCCCGGTCCGTGCGCTCCAGGGCCCCGGGGCCCTCGTACGCCGCCCAGTCCAGGTCGTTATCGGCCATCAGTACGGGCAGCAGGACGCGGGTGCCGGCGGCGCGCAGCGCGTCGATCAGCTCGCGGGTGCCGGGTTCTGTGCCCATCGAGACGTAGGCCGCGACGGTCTCGGCGGCGCGGATTTCCGGCAGGTCAGCCACCCGGTCCGCCAGGGCGCGCGCCGCCGCGTCGAGCTCCCGCGGGGTCAGTCCGCGCCGCAGGCGCAGCAGGTCGGCGCGGAGCACCGCCTTGGTACCGTGGTCGTCGCTCATACCCCGCACTACCGCCGCCTATCAGCCGTTATCAACCGGAACTTCATCTTCATCTCACGCCCAGCGGTTATGGTGCACGGCATGACTCAAGCACGTACTCGGATCACCAAAGCCGTCATCCCGGCGGCGGGGCTCGGTACCCGGTTCCTGCCGGCTACCAAGGCCACGCCGAAGGAGATGCTGCCGGTCGTCGACAAGCCGGCGATCCAGTACGTGGTGGAGGAGGCCAGGGCGGCCGACCTCAGCGATGTGTTGATGATCACAGGGCGGAACAAGCGCGCCCTGGAGGACCACTTCGACCGCAACTACGAGCTCGAAGAGGCGCTGACCCGCAAGGGCGACGAGTCGCGGCTGGCGCGGGTGCGCGAGTCCAGCGACCTGGCCACGATGCACTACGTGCGGCAGGGCGACCCGAAGGGTCTGGGGCACGCGGTGCTGTGCGCGGAGCCGCACGTGGGCGACCAGCCCTTCGCGGTGCTGCTGGGCGACGACCTGATCGACCCGCGCGACCCGCTGCTGTCGCGCATGATCGACGTCCAGGAGCGGTTCGGCGGCAGCGTCATCGCGCTGATGGAGGTCGACCCCGAGCAGATCCACCTCTACGGCTGCGCGGCGATCGAGGCCACCGGCGAGGACGACGTGGTGCGGGTGACGGACCTGGTCGAGAAGCCGGCCCCGGGCGAGGCGCCGTCCTCCTACGCGATCATCGGCCGGTACGTGCTGGACCCGGCGGTGTTCGACGCGATCAAGAAGACGCCGCCCGGCCGCGGCGGCGAGATCCAGCTCACCGACGCGCTGCGCGAGATGTCGCACCGCGACGACGACGGCGGCCCGGTGCACGGCGTGGTCTTCACCGGCCGCCGCTACGACACCGGCGACCGCGCCGACTACCTGCGGGCGATTGTCAGACTCGCGTGCGAACGTGAAGACCTGGGCCCGGACTTCCGGACCTGGCTGCGCTCGTACGTGACCGAGGAGATGCAAGATTGAGCACCGCGACCGACCGGATCTGGTCTGTCTCCGAGCACCTCGAGAACATCCTCGGGCAGCTCTCCCCGCTGGAGTCGATCGAGCTGCAACTCCTGGACGCGCAGGGCTGCGTCCTCGTCGAGGACGTCACCGTCCCCGTGGCGCTGCCGCCCTTCGACAACAGCTCGATGGACGGCTACGCGGTCCGCACCGCGGACACGGACGGGGCCACTGAGGAGCACCCCGCCGTCCTGACCGTCATCGGGGACGTCGCGGCGGGCAGCGACCACCTGCCCACCGTCGGCCCCGGCCAGGCCGCCCGCATCATGACCGGCGCCCCGCTGCCGCCCGGCGCGGAGGCCGTCGTCCCCGTGGAGTGGACGGACGCGGGCACCGGCGGGGGACCGGCCACCACCATGCGCTCGCACAGCTCGGACCCGTCGGGCGCGAGCGGCGAGGTCCGGGTGCACCGGCCCGTCGAGGCGCGCCAGTACGTCCGGGCCCGCGGCAGCGACGTCGCCGCCGGGGACCTGGCGCTGGCCGCCGGCACGATCCTCGGGCCGCCGCAGATCGGCCTGCTGGCCGCCATCGGGCGCGGCAGCGTCCGGGTGCGCCCGCGCCCCCGCGTCGTGGTGATGTCGACCGGCAGCGAGCTCGTCCAGCCCGGCGAGGAGCTGAGCCCCGGCCGGATCCACGACTCCAACAGCTTCGCCCTGGTCGCCGCCGCGCGGGACGCGGGCGCCATCGCGTACCGGGTCGGCGCCGTCGCCGACGACGTCGAGACGCTGCGGGCCACGATCGAGGACCAGCTCATCCGGGCCGACATCATCGTCACCAGCGGCGGCGTGAGCGTCGGCGCGTACGACGTCGTCAAGGAGGCGCTCGCCTCGATCGAGGACGACGAGAGCCGCGTCGACTTCCGGAGGCTGGCCATGCAGCCCGGCAAGCCGCAGGGCTTCGGCCGCATCGGCCCCGACCGCACCCCGCTGCTCGCCCTGCCCGGCAACCCGGTCAGCGCGTACGTCTCGTTCGAGCTCTTCGTGCGCCCGGCGATCCGCACCCTGATGGGCGCGGGGGCCGTGCACCGCGAGGTGGTGCGCGCGGTCTGCGACACCGCGATCGACTCCTCGCCCGAGGGCAAGCGGCAGTTCCTGCGCGGCACCTACGAGAACGGCACGGTGACCCCCGTCGGCGGCTCCGGGTCGCACCTGGTCAAGGCGCTCGCACACGCCAACGCGCTGATCGTCGTCCCGGAGGACACCACGTCCGTGGACAAGGGCGCGGAGGTCGACGTGATCCGGCTGGATTAGGCCCGTGCGGTGGCCGCGCGCTCTCCCGTCGAAGGCCCTGCGGCCCTTTCGGCCCGCCCTCCCGGTACGGTGGCTGCCCACAGGACCGGACCGGGAGAACGATGAGCAGCGCGCAAGAGCACCTCACCCACATCGACGAGGCCGGTGCGGCCCGGATGGTGGACGTCTCCGGCAAGGACGTGACCGCCCGCACGGCCCGTGCCACCGGGCGGGTGCTCGTCGCCCCGCGCGTGATCGAGCTGCTGCGCGGTGAGGGCGTCCCCAAGGGCGACGCCCTCGCCACCGCGCGCATCGCGGGCATCATGGGCGCCAAGCGGACGCCGGACCTGATCCCGCTCTGCCACCCGCTGGCCCTGTCCGGGGTGACGCTCGACCTCGCCGTCACCGACGAGGCCGTGGAGATCACCGCGACCGTGCGGACCACCGACCGCACCGGCGTCGAGATGGAGGCACTGACCGCGGTCAGCGTCGCGGCCCTGACCGTCGTGGACATGGTCAAGGCCGTGGACAAGGCCGCCGTCATCACCGACATCCGCGTCGAGACGAAGACCGGCGGCAAGTCCGGCGACTGGCGGCGGTCATGAGCCCGGCGCTGAGGGCGCTGGCGGTCACCGCCTCGAACCGCGCCGCCGCGGGCGTCTACGAGGACCGCGGCGGACCGCTGATCGTCGCGGCGCTGCGGGAGCTGGGCTTCGAGACCGACGGGCCCCGGGTGGTCCCGGACGGCGAGCCCGTCCAGCAGGCCCTGCGGGACGCCGTGGCGGCCTCCTACGACGTCGTCGTGACCACCGGCGGCACCGGCATCTCGCCCACCGACCGCACGCCCGAGGCCACCCGCGAGGTGCTGGAGTACGAGATCCCCGGCATCGCCGAGGCGATCCGGGCCGCCGGGCGCGAGAAGGTGCCCACCGCGGTGCTCTCCCGCGGCGTCGCGGGCGTCGCGGGCCGCACCCTGGTGGTGAACCTGCCGGGCTCGACCGGTGGCGTCAAGGACGGCCTGGGCGTTCTCGCCCCGCTCCTCGTCCACGCCGTCGACCAGATCCGCGGCGGCGACCACCCCCAGTCAGGGAGAGCGAGCTGAACGCGTCCTGGCCGGCCGAGCTGGTGGACGGTGACATCACCCTCCGCCCGATCAGGATGCGCGACCAGCGGTCCTGGCGCGAGGTCAACCGCCGCAACCGCGAATGGCTGCGGCCGTGGGAGGCCACCGTGCCGCCCGCGCCGCCCGGCCACATCGCCCAGCGCCCCACGTACCGTCAGATGGTGCGCCACCTGCGCTCGGAGGCGACGGCGGGCCGCATGCTGCCCTTCGTCATCGAGTACCAGGGGCGGCTGGTCGGCCAGTTGACCGTCGCGGGCATCACGTGGGGCTCGATGTGCTCCGCGCACGTCGGCTACTGGGTCGACCAGGCGGTGGCCGGACGCGGTGTCATGCCGACCTCCGTCGCGCTCGCCGTCGACCACTGCTTCCACCATGTCGGCCTGCACCGGGTCGAGGTGTGCATCCGCCCGGAGAACATCCCGAGCCGGCGGGTGGTGGAGAAACTCGGATTTCGCGAAGAGGGCACGCGGCCGCGCTATCTCCACATCGACGGTGCGTGGCGGGACCACCTGGTGTTCGCGCTGACGACCGAGGAAGTTCCGGAGGGACTGCTCAACCGATGGCGTCGGACCAGGCCGGGGACGCCTCAAAAATAAAATAAACGTTCGAAAATGAACCCAATCACAAAAAAATCTCGGCATATCAGCCAGATCGTGCGACACACCGTGCGGAATTGCGTATGGCGTGTCTCTGCGGCCCCTACCGTGTAATCCGTGAGCAGTAGTGGCCTCATCTACGCAGTCATCGTCGGGGCCTGGGCTGCCTACTTGGTGCCGATGTGGCTCCGTAGGCAGGATGAGCTCAACGAAGCGCGTCCGACGGAACGCTTCAGCACCGCCATCCGGCTGCTGTCCGGCCGGGCGGGGATGGAGCGTCGCGTCGCGAAAGCGCGCGAGGAGAGCGATCAGCCCGATGATGCACCGGTGTCCGCCCTCGACGTGGTGGACGTCCGGGGCCTCGCCGTGCCCGCGACCGAGATCAAACCCGTCCCGGCGGCCCTCCCGGCGCAGCACGCCGCCGCGGGGCACCACCCCGCCCCGGCGCACCAGAAGGCACAGCGGCCCGGCCCGGCGTACAACCCCCGGGCCAAGGTCCTCGCGCGCCGCCGCCGCACCACCACCCTGCTCTTCCTGGCCTTCACCGTCGGCGCGATCGTCGCCGCCGTGGGCGGCCTCGCGTTCCTCTGGGCGCCCGCGGCGCCCGCGGCGCTGCTGACGGTCTACATCGGCCACCTGCGCCGCCAGGAGCGCCGCCGCTACGAGGTCAAGATCGACCAGCGCCGGGCGGCCGACGCCGCGGTGCGGCTGCGCGACCGCTCGCGCCCGCAGCCCGCCGACGAGCCGGACGTCCTGGACGAGCCCGAGCCCGCCACCTCGCCGCGCACCGCGGACCGGCGGGCCCTCGTCGAGCAGACCGACCACGCGGAGTGGGTGGACCAGCAGCAGCGCGAGCAGCACGCG
Source organism: Streptomyces sp. NPDC006733 (assembly GCF_040636125.1). Classification (NCBI taxonomy): domain Bacteria; kingdom Bacillati; phylum Actinomycetota; class Actinomycetes; order Kitasatosporales; family Streptomycetaceae; genus Streptomyces; species Streptomyces sp. NPDC006733. The sequence goes on from NZ_JBEYJD010000001.1 coordinate 326,901, forward strand.
GTCCCCGACGACAGCTGGGACCCCGTACCGGTGCCGCTGCCCACGTACGTCACCGCCCCGGTCGCGCCCCGCACGCCGGGCGGCATCGACTTCACCGCCCCCGGCAACTGGAGCTCGGCCCGCTCCGGCACCACGCCGGGCACGCAGCCCGCGACGCCCGAGCCGGAGCCCGAACGCGAGCTCCCGCGCCCCGCCACGGGCCGCCGCTCCCGCGACCGCTCGCGCACCCCGCTGTTCGATCAGTACGCCGACCCGGACCGGCCACGCGCCGCCAACGAGTAGCCGATCGGTGACCAGCGAGGATCTCGTTAACAACCACCCCCGAGAGGGTGCTATCGTTTTCCTCGTTGCAAGGGCCTGTGGCGCAGTCTGGTAGCGCACCTCGTTCGCATCGAGGGGGTCTGGGGTTCAAATCCCCACAGGTCCACCGCAGCTCAAAGCCCCTGGCGGGGAAACCCGCCAGGGGCTTTTTGGTGTGCCCGGCGCGAGGGCGGCCGCCGGGGCGCGTTCAGGGGTCGCGTCGGTGCCACCTGCGGCGGAGCCAGCCTGTGGTCAGGGCCACGACGGCGATGACGAGGAGGACGATGGCGCCCCAGATCACCGTCACCGTCCCGCCCACGATCAGAAAGATCAGGACGACCGACCACCACGGCGGGTCTTCCTCCATGCGCACCCCCCTTGATCCTTGTTCAGGACGACGAGGGGCGGGGCCGCGGTTCCCGGAGGGGCCGCGCGGCGGCGGTCAGGTGGAGTCGCGGGGGGTGACGACGACTCGGGTCAACTGGTGGGTCTCCGGCGGGGTTTCCGGGGAGCGGATGGCGCGGTCGACCAGGGTGACGAGGCGGGCCGTGGGGATCGTGTCGAAGGTGACGCTGGTGAGGCGGGGGCGGACCAGGCGGGCCAGCAGGAGGTCGTCTGCGCCGACGACGGCCACGTCGCCGGGGATCGTGAGGCCGGCGTCCTGGAAGGCGCGCATGACGAGCATCGCGTACTCGTCGTTGTAGGCGAAGAGGGAGTCGAGGCCGAGGTCCGGCCAGCGGGCGGCGAGTTCGGCCGCCGACTCCTCCGTGCAGTCGAGCGGCAGCGGCTCGACGTGGACGCCGGAGCCGGCCGCCGCTGCCGTCCTGACACCCGCCAGGCGGGGGGTGCTGAAGAGGTCGAGGCCCGGCTCGGTCGGCATGATGACGCCGATCCGGCGGCGGCCGCGGTCCAGCAGGTGGCCGGCGGCGGCGGTGCCGAGCGCCTCCTGGTCCAGGAGCAGGGCGTGCGCGCCCGCCACCGGCCGCATCCCGAGGGTGAGGACCGCGCGGGTGCCCGAGCGCTTGAGCAGCTCGACGGCGGGCGGGGTCAGGCCGGTGCCCGGCAGGGCGAGGACGGCGGCCGGGCGGAGTTCCGCCCAGGCGCGCGCCGCCTGCTCGCCGGCGCCCGCGACGGGGCCGTGCCAGACGCTGGTGTAGCCGAGCCGGTGCAGGGCGCCCTGCAGCTCCATCAGGAAGTCGCCGAAGAGCGTGCCGATCCTGGGGATCGGGCCGCTCGGGGTGGTCAGCAGGACGAGGCCGGAGTGCCCGGCCCGCAGGGCGCGGGCGGCGGCGTGCGGCACGTAGCCGAGCTCCTCCGCGGCGGCGCGCACGCGGTCCTGGGTCCGCACGCTGACGCGTCCGGAGGCCTGCGCGTTCAGGACGTACGAGACCGTGGCGCGGGAGACCCCGGCGAGTCGCGCGACGTCGGCACTGGTCGGCGTGGCCGGGGGATTCGGGGGCTCAGGTGGCTGAATCATACCGAGGGGCATCTTTTCAGAGATCCGGGCTGGCCGAGGGTCCGGGGTGGATGCTAAACAGGAAGTTACACGTGTCATCAACCAAGGTGGACGTGTCGTGGCCGTACGCACTCGCCCCAGCGGGTCGGACCATCGGAAAGGCAGTCACCATGCAGCTCAACACCCGCGAGTGGGGCACCGGCGACCGGGTCGCGCTCCTGGTCCACGGCATCATGTCCGACCACCGCACCTGGCGCCGGGTCGGTCCCGCGCTGGCGGACCGCGGCTACCGCGTCATCGCCGTGGACCTGCGCGGCCACGGCGCGAGCGCGCGCGGCGCGTACAGCCCCGAGCTGTTCGCCGAGGACCTGGTCGAGACGCTGCCGGCCGGCGCCGAGCTGGCTGTCGGGCACTCGCTGGGCGGGCTGGCGCTGTCGCTCGCCGTCGACCGGCTCGCGCCCGAGCGGGCCGTCTACTCCGACCCGGCCTGGTCCTCGGCCGATCCCGCCCAGCAGGTCGACCCGGCGATCTTCGTCCACTTCGCGCAGGCCACCCGGGCGCAGATCGCGGCCCTCAACCCGCGCTGGGAGGAGGCGGACGTGGAGGTGGAACTCGCCACCCTCGCGCTGTGGGACACCGACTCCGCCGCGTTCCTCGGCGGCCGGCCGCTCACCGGCTACCTGCCGGAGAAGCCCGCCGTCCCGTCGCTCGTGCAGCTCGCGGAGAAGAGCTTCCTGGTCGGACCCGAGGACGCCGGGCTGCTCAGCGAGCGCGGCTTCGGGGTCCGCACGGTCGTCGGCGCCGGCCACACCATCCACCGCGACGACTTCGACGGGTTTCTGCGGTCGCTGGAGGGATGGATCTGAACGCTCCGCCGGGCCCTCCCGGCCCGGGGGAGGGCGTAAAGCCGGACGTATGGCCTGCATAAAGACGGACAACGTGACCCACACCACCCATCGAAACGTTGTCGTTTCGATGGAGGGTGTTCTATTCTCGGGGGAGTCAACTGTACGAAACCGTTTCGTTTGGATGGGAGGCCGAGGATGTCGACGGACGCCCCGGCACGCCGCACCAGGCTCACCCCCGAACGCGAGCAGGAGCTCTACGCCGCGGTCGTCGAGTTGCTGCGGGAGGTGGGGTACGAGGCGCTCACCATGGACGCCGTCGCCTCGCGCACCCGCTCCAGCAAGGCGACGCTCTACCGGCAGTGGAAGGGCAAGCCCGAGCTGGTGGCGACCGCGCTGCGGCACACCAAGCCGGTGCGGATCGAGGACATCGACACCGGATCCGTGCGGGGCGACCTGCGCGAGCTGGTGCGGTGCCACGACGCGACCGGCGACACGGAGCGGGACCGCGACCTGATGCGGGCGCTCGGCCAGGCCGCGCACCAGAACCCGGACCTGTTCCAGGCACTGCGGCAACTGCTCATCGAACCGGAGATGGCCGCCTTCGACGGCATGCTGCAACGTGCCGTCGAGCGTGGCGAACTGGCGGCCGACGCGCCGGCCAGGAAATTCGTACCGCACATGCTGATCGGCGCCGCGATGGGGCGGCCGCTGATCGAAGGGGTCGAGACCGACCTCGACTTCGCCCTGCAGTACATCGACGCGGTGGTACTCCCCGCCCTGCGCCTGACCTGATCCGACCGGGTGGACGACTCCGCCTGATCCACATCCGCATACGCCCGGACCCTCGGAACAGCCCCACCTGACACGCCGCTCTCGTCGTCGGGCAGGCACCGTACGCCCTTTTTCCCTCGACCTGACGGGAGCGCCGCGAACCGTGGCCACTTTCCTCTACAAACTCGGCAGGCTCGCCTTCAGGCGTCGCCTCTACGTCACCTTCGCCTGGGTGGCCCTGCTGGTCGTCGCCGGTGTCGGCGCCGGCTCGGCTGCCACCTCCACGTCCAACAGCTTCTCGATACCCGGCACGGAGGCCCAGAAGGCCTTCGACCTGATGGAGCAGCGCTTCCCGGACGCCAGCGCCAACGGCGCCTCCGCCCGCGTGGTCTTCACGGCCGGCGGAAAGAAGGTGGACGTCGGCGCGGAGAAGGCCGCCGTCGAGGACGTCGTCAAGGAGCTGAAGAGCGGCGGGCAGGTCAGCTCGGTCGCCGACCCCTTCGAGTCGAAGGCCGTCAGCGACAAGGGCACCACCGCCTACGCGTCCGTGAAGTACAAGGTCACCTCGATGGAGCTGACCGACAAGGACCGCGACGCGCTCAAGGACGCGGCGCAGCACGGCCGTGACGCCGGGCTCACCGTCGAGATCGGCGGTGACGCGCTGCAGGCGATGCCGGAGACCGGCGCCACCGAGATCATCGGCATCGGCATCTCCGCCGTCGTCCTGCTCGTCACCTTCGCGTCGCTGGTCGCCGCCGGGCTGCCGCTGCTGACCGCGCTGATCGGCGTGGGCATCGGCGTCTCGTCGATCACCGCGCTCGCCAACGTGCTGGACCTGGGCAGCTCCACGTCCACCCTCGCGATGATGATCGGCCTCGCGGTCGGCATCGACTACGCGCTCTTCATCGTCTCGCGCTTCCGGCACGAGCTCACCGAGGGACGCGAACCGGAGGACGCCGCCGGCCGAGCCGTCGGCACCGCCGGGTCCGCGGTGGTCTTCGCGGGCCTGACGGTCCTGATCGCGCTCGCGGGCCTCGCCGTCGTCAACATCCCGATGCTCACCAAGATGGGTCTCGCGGCGGCCGGCACGGTCGCCATCGCGGTCCTCATCGCGCTCACCCTGATCCCGGCGCTGCTCGGCTTCGCCAAGTACCGCGTGCTCGGCCGCAAGGTGCGCAAGGGCCTGACGGGCGCCGGCGCCGGGAGCGCCGCGTCCGCGGCCTCCACCGGCTCCACCGCTCCCGAGAAGAAGCCCAACATGGGCACCCGCTGGGCGCGCTTCGTGCTGCGCCGCCCGATCTGGGTGCTGGTGGTGGGTGTGCTCGGCCTGGGCGCGATCGCCATCCCGGCGGCCAGCCTGGAGCTCGGCCTGCCCGACGACGGCTCGCAGCCCGTCAGCACCACGCAGCGCAAGGCGTACGACCTGCTGTCGGACGGCTTCGGCCCCGGCTTCAACGGCCCGCTGATGATCGCCGTGGACGCCGCGCACAGCGACGACCCCAAGGCCGCGCTCGACAGGATCTCGCAGCGCATCACCACGATGGACGACGTCAAGAAGGTCACGGAGCCCGCCTTCAACAAGGCCGGCGACACCGCGATGCTGACGGTCGTCCCGAAGTCCAAGCCCAGCGGCCTGGAGACCGAGGACCTGGTCCACCAGATCCGCGGCCAGGCGGCCGGGCTGAAGTCCGAGACCGGCGCCGTGACCCTGGTCACCGGCACGACGGCGATGAACATCGACGTGTCGCAGAAGCTCAACGACGCGCTGCTGCCGTACCTGGCGCTCGTCGTCGGCCTGGCGTTCCTGCTGCTGATGGTGGTCTTCCGCTCGGTGCTGGTGCCGCTGAAGGCGGCCCTGGGCTTCCTGCTCTCGGTGGTCGCCGCCCTCGGCGCGGTCGTCGCGGTCTTCCAGTGGGGCTGGCTCGCGAGCCTGCTCGGCGTCGAGCAGACCGGGCCGATCATGAGCATGATGCCGATCTTCATGATCGGCGTGGTGTTCGGTCTCGCGATGGACTACGAGGTCTTCCTCGTCACCCGCATGCGGGAGGCGTACGTGCACGGCGAACGGCCCGGCCAGGCGATCGTCACCGGCTTCACGCACGGCGCCCGGGTCGTCGCCGCGGCCGCGGTCATCATGATCAGCGTCTTCGCGGGCTTCATCGGCTCGTCGGAATCGATGATCAAGATGATGGGCTTCGGGCTCGCCATCGCTGTCGCCTTCGACGCGTTCGTGGTGCGCATGGCGATCGTCCCGGCTGTCCTCGCCCTCCTCGGCAAGGCCGCCTGGTGGCTGCCGCGCTGGCTCGACCGGATCCTGCCCAACGTCGACGTCGAGGGTGAGCAGCTCCAGAAGAACCTGGCCACGCAGCCGGCCGGCCCGACGGACGCGTCCGAGCGGGCGCACGAGCCGAGCCGCATCTGACGCGGCACACGAACCGGGGCCGCCGGTAGGCGGAGAGCTCGACGGCGGCCCCATGACGCGCCTGCCCTCGTGGGGACGGGGGGATGGCGCGCAGGACAGGGCCCGGCGATTCGCCGGGCCCTGTGTCGTACCCCGAGGGCCGCCTGTCGGACCTCGGGCCGTCTGCCGGGCTCCGGGGGCGCCGCCGAGTTCACTCCGACCCCCGGACGCCCCGGCTCAGAACAGCACCGCAGGCTCGTGCGTCCCCTTCTCGAAGGCCAGCAGCCAGCGCTTGCGCTCCAGCCCGCCCCCGTAGCCGGTCAGCGACCCGTCCGAGCCGACGACGCGGTGGCACGGCACGACGATGCTGATCGGGTTCTTGCCGTTCGCGAGCCCGACCGCGCGCGACGCGCCCGCGTTGCCGAGCAGGTCGGCCAGCTGCCCGTAGGAGCGCGTCTCGCCGTAGGGGATGTCGCACAGGGCGGACCAGACGCGCTGCTGGAACGGGGTGCCCAGCAGCGTCATCGGCAGGTCGAACTCGCTGAGCTCCCCGGCGAAGTAGGCGGCGAGCTGCTCCTCGACGGCGCCGAACGGGGAGTGGTCGCGCTCGCCGAACGTCTCCTCGGCCGGCAGGTGCCGCTGCTGCGTCATGTACAGGCCGCACAGCGTCCCGTCGAGGGCGACGAGGGTCAGCGGGCCGCAGGGGGAGTCGATCACGGTGTGAGTGCGGACGGACATCACGCGGCTCCGGTCGTGGGAAGGGTGTTGACGGCATGGTCGCCGGTCGCCCACAGGTACTGGACGGCGTAGGCGCGCCAGGGCGCCCACGCGGCGGAGTGGCGGGTCAGGGCTGCGGGCGTGGTGGGCAGGCCCAGCTCCTTCGCGGCCCAGCGGATGCCCAGGTCGCCCGGCAGGAACGCGTCCGGGTCGCCGAGCGCGCGCATCGCGATCGACTCGACGGTCCACGGGCCGAACCCCGGCAAGGCGGACAGCTGCGCGCGGGCGCGCTGCCAGTCGCTGCCGACGTCGAGGTCGATCTCGCCCCTGGCCAGGGCGGCGACCAGCGTGGTGAGGGTGGTGCGGCGGGTCTGCGGCATCGCGAGCGCCGCCGGGTCGAGGGCGGCCAGCGCCTCCGGCTCGGGGAAGAGGTGGGTCAGCCCGCCCGCCGGGTCCTCGACGCGCTCGCCGTGCGCCGTCACCAGCCGTCCGGCGTGGGTCCGGGCGGCGGCCGTCGAGATCTGCTGGCCGAGCACCGCGCGCACCGCGAACTCCGGCCCGTCCGCGACCCGCGGCACGCGGCGGCCGGGGGCCTTGGCGACCAGCGGCGCCAGCACCGGGTCCGAGCTGAGCTGCGCGTCGACCGCGACCGGGTCCGCGTCGAGGTCCAGCAGCCACCGGCAGCGGCTGATCGCGTGCGCCAGGTCCCGCAGGTCGGTCAGGCGCAGCCGGCACGCGACGTGGTCGGGCTGCGGGCGCAGGGAGACGATGCCGGGGCCGTGCGGCAGCCGCAGGGTGCGGCGGTACGCGCCGTCCCGCCACTCCTCGACGCCCGGCACCGCCGTGGCCGCCAGGTGCCCGAACAGGTTGTCCGGGCAGAGCGGGGCCCGGAAGGGGAGCCGCAGCGACAGCTCGCCGGGGGTGGCGGCCGGGCGGCCCTTGGCGACGCGGGCGCGCAGCTCGGTGGGGGAGAGGCCGAAGACCTCGCGGACGGTGTCGTTGAAGGTGCGGATGCTGGAGAAGCCCGCCGCGAAGGCGGAGTCGCCCATCGGCAGCGTCGTCGTCTCGATCAGCAGCCGGGCGGTCTGGGCGCGCTGCGCCCTGGCCAGCGCCAGCGGCCCCGCGCCCAGCTCGGCCAGGAGCTGCCGCTCCACCTGCCGGGTGCTGTATCCGAGCCGGGCCGCGAGCCCCGGGACCCCGTCCCGGTCGACGACGCCGTCCGCGATCAGCCGCATGGCGCGCGCCACGAGGTCCGCCCGCTCGTTCCACTGCGGGGAACCCGGGCTCGCGTCGGGCCGGCACCGCTTGCAGGCGCGGAAGCCGGCCTGCTGGGCCGCCGCCGCACTCGGGTAGAAGCTCATGTTGCGGACCTTGGGCGGCACCACGGGGCAGCTCGGCCGGCAGTAGATCCTGGTGGTCAGCACCGCGGTGAAGAACCAGCCGTCGAACCGGGCGTCCTTCGACTGCACGGCGCGCACGCATCGCTCGAAGTCGGTGTGCATGACTCCAGGATCACTCCGGGTCACGGCACCGGTCTAGCGAGAATCCGACATGTAGGTCGGGGCGGGGGAACCGACCGCCCGAGCGCCCGCCCGGCCCTCGACGTCCATGTCGCGAAACCGCCGGACGGAGGCCCGCCCCGGCTGATGGACTGTCCCCATGACTACGTCGAACCTCCGTGCCAAGGCCCAGCTCCTCCACTCCCTGCACACCCCCGGCCGTCCCCTCGCCCTCGCCAACGGGTGGGACGTCGCCAGCGCGCGGATCATCGAGGAGGCGGGTGCGGCGGCCGTCGCCACCACCAGCTGCGGTGTCGCCTGGAGCCTCGGCTACGCCGACGGCGACCGGCTGCCCCGCGAGCTCGCGCTCGCGCTGATCGGCCGGATCGCGTCGGCGGTCGGGGTGCCGGTCTCGGCCGACATCGAGAGCGGCTTCGGGGACGACGCGGAGGGGGTCGCGGAGACCGTGCGCGGGGTCATCGCGGCCGGGGCCGTCGGCGTCAACATCGAGGACGCGCTCGCGGACGGACCCGAGCCGCTGCGCACCGCCGCCGGGCAGGCGGAGCGGATCGCCGCCGCCCGCCGGGCCGCCGACGAGGCGGACGTCCCGCTCTTCATCAACGCGCGCACCGACGTCTACCTGCGGGCCGTCGGCGAACCGGGGGAGCGGCTCGGTGCGGCGCTGGAGCGTGCCGCCGCCTACATCGCGGCGGGTGCCAGCGGGATCTTCGTGCCCGGGGTGACCGACCTCGCGGTCGTCGCCGAACTGGCGAAGAACATCGCCGCCCCGCTGAACATCCTCACCGGGCCGGGCGGCCCCTCCGTCGCCGAACTCGCCGAGGCGGGAGCGGCCCGCGTCAGCATCGGCGGGCGGATGGCCGAGGCCGCGTACGGGGTGGTGCGGCACGAGGCCAGGGAGTTCCTGGCCGACGGCACGGTCACCCCGGCGGTGGACGGGCTCGGGTACGGCGACCTCCAGGCGCTGTTCACGCGCTGAGGTCCGGCCACCGGCGGGCCCGGCGGTCCGGCGCCGTCAGGAGTCGTAGTTCTCGACGGTCGACTCGGACCGGACCCGGGCCCGCCCCGGGTCCTCGCCGGCCTCGTTCTTGGCCCGGCGCTGCCGCAGCAGGTCCCAGCACTGGTCGAGTTCGCGTTCCAGGGCGGCGAGCCGGGTGTGCTCGGTGGCCACGTCGATGCTGCCCTCCGCCAACTGCTCGCGCAGGGCCTTCTCGTCGGCGACCATCGTCCTGATCCTGGCGAGGATCGCGTGCTCCGCCTTGCTGTCGTCGGGCTGGGCCATGGGGTGCCTCCTCATATCGGGGATGATGCGGTCCGTGCACGAGCGGAGTCCGTGCACGAGCGAAGCGAACACGGGCGGAGTCCGTACACCAGCACAGGATGGCTCCGTCCTCCCGCGGTTCACAGGGCGGTGCGCTCCCGGTGCGCCTCCTCCTCGTCCAGCAGGCGGGCGGCGATGCCCTCGACGGCCCGGTCGAGCCGGGCCCGGTCCTCCGGATCGGAGACGTCCCAGTCGTCCAGGCGCTCGTCGAGCCAGCGCCGCCACGCCCCGGCGAGCAGGTCGATCTGCGCCCGGCCGGCGTCGGTCATGGCCAGCCGCTCGCCGTCGAAGTCGGCGTATCCGGCCCGGGCGATCGTGGTGAAGGCCGGTTCGAGGACCTCGCCCGGCATCCGGTGGGCCTGGGCGACGGTGCTGAGCCGGGCTCCGCCCTGGAGCCTGCCGCGCCAGTGGACCTGGCCCAGCGCCCACGCCTGGCCGGGCGTCAGCGGGCTGCCGGAGTCGGCGAGGATCCGCAGCGAGACCGGCTCCTCGGCCTTGGCGCGGCGCATCACGTGGGCGATGGAGCGCTCCAGCTGGCGGTCGGCGTCCGCGGAGTTGGGGGCGGCGAAGGCGTCGCCCATGTCGGAGGCGCCGGCCCGCGCGCTGTCGCGCAGCGGCACCTCCTTGAGGAACCAGGCGACGACGAAGCCGACGAGGGCGACCGGTACGACCCACTGGAAGACGTAGTTCACGGTGTCGGCGTAGGCGTCGACGATGTGGGTGATCCGGTCGGCGGGCAGCGCGTGCAGGGCGGCCGGGCTCTGCACGGCGGCGGGGCTGATGCCGGGCGACTGCGCGAAGGCCGCTTCGAGGTTGGGGCCGAGCTGGTTGCTGTAGAGCGTGCCGAAGATCGCGGTGCCGAAGGCGCTGCCCAGCGTGCGGAAGAACGTGACGCCCGAGGTCGCGGAGCCCAACTCGTGGTAGGGCACGGTGTTCTGCACGGCGATGGTGAGCACCTGCATCGCCAGCCCGATGCCGAGGCCGAGCACGAACATGTACAGGGACTCCAGCCACACGCCGGTCGACGCGCCCATCGTGGACATCAGGTACAGGCCCAGCGCCATGACGGCGGTGCCGGCGATCGGGAAGACCCGGTAGCGGCCGGTGCGGCTGACGACGATGCCGGAGAGCATCGAGGTGCCGAGCAGCCCGACGACCATGGGGAGCGTGCGGACGCCCGAGACCGTCGCGGACACCCCGTCCACGTACTGCAGGTACGTCGGCAGGTAGGTCATCGCGCCGAGCATCGCGAAGCCGACGATGAAGCTGAGCACCGAGCAGACCGTGAAGACGGGGCTGCGGAACAGGTGCATGGGGAGCATCGGCTCCTTGGCGCGCAGCTCCACGAGGACGAACGCGACGAGCGCCAGGACGGAGCCGACGAAGAGGCCGATGATCGTCGCCGAGCCCCAGGCGTACTCGTTGCCGCCCCACTCCAGGGCGAGCACGAGCCCCGAGGCGCCGAGCGCCACCAGGACGATGCCCAGGTAGTCGATGGTGGGGCGGGTGGCGGTCCTGATCGACGGGATCGTGCGGGCGGCCATCGCGACCATGACGATGGCGACGGGCACGTTGATGTAGAAGCACCAGCGCCATGACGCGTGGTCGGTGAACAGCCCGCCGAGCGTCGGGCCGACGACGGTGGTGACGCCGAAGACGGCGCCGAGCGCGCCCTGGTACTTGCCGCGCTCGCGCAGCGGGATGACGTCCGCGATCAGGGCCATCGCGGTGACCATCAGCCCACCGCCGCCGATGCCCTGGACGGCGCGGGCGACGATCAGCATCCCCATGCCGTTGGCCAGGCCCGCGACCACCGATCCGGCGACGAAGACCACCGCGCTGACCTGGAAGACGATCTTTCGGCCGAACAGGTCACCGAACTTGCCGACCAGGACCGTGGAGACGGTCTCGGCGAGGAGGTACGCGGTCACCACCCAGGCCATGTGCCCGGCGCCGCCGAGGTCCGCGACGATGGTCGGCAGGGCGGTGGAGACGATGGTCTGGTCGAGTGCGGCCAGCAGCATGCCGAGGACGATCGTCACGAAGACGACGTTGGTCTGGCGGCGGCTGAGCGGGGACGGGCCCGTGGGCGGTCCCGTCGCGGAGCCGGCCTCGGCGAGCGTGGTCATCGGGCCGGTACCTCCTGAGCCGGGGGCGGGTCCCCCTCAGGATTGGACGCGGTACGGCGTTCCGCCACCGCTGGTACGCCCGCCGGGGCCGCCGTACGTCCTGACGGCGGCGTACCCGCTCACGACGCCGTACGTCCCGGTGACGCCGTGAGTCCTCACGCCACCGGAGCGTCCGGGGTGTCCGCGGTGCCCGGCGGGTCCTCCGGTGCCGCGGTGTCCCGCAGCCACTTCTCCAGCTCGATCCGCACCCGCCGGTCCATGGCCAGCGCCAGCTCCGCGTCGACCACGTTCTTCGCCAGCGGGTGCAGCCGCTCCATGGCCTCGGCGAGCCTGGTCACCTCGTCGGGGGGCAGGTGTTCGGCGGCGGAGTCCACCACGTGCTTGCGGATGAGGACCGTGAACAGGTCGGCGAGCGCGTCCACGTGGACGCGTACGGACCGGCCGGTCTCCAGCACGGCGGCCAGCGGCACGCCCTCGCGGACCAGGGCGGCGGACGCGTCGAGCAGCCGGCGGCTGGTGTGGACGACGTCCTCGCCGTCGACGGCGATGTAGCCGATGTCCAGGGCCGCCGTCAGGTTCTCCGGGGTGACGTCCCCGCCGAAGTAGTCGGCGAGCTCCTCGGGGGTGAGCCGCACCGGGGTCTCCTCGGACCACGGCGTGATCAACGCGCCTTCCAGGCCGAGCAGTTCGGCCACGCCGTCGAGCGTCCGGCCGTTCTCCCAGGCGCCGATCAGCTCGGCGATCCCGCCGAGGGTGTGGCCGCGCTCCAGGAGGGCGGCGATCGTGTGCAGGCGGGCGAGGTGCGCCTCGCCGTACCAGGCGATGCGGCCCTCGCGGCGCGGCGGCGCGATGAGCTTGCGCTCGCGGTAGAAGCGCACGGTGCGGACGGGGATGCCGGCCGCCTCGGCCAGCTCCTCCATCCGGTACTCGCGCCCGGAGGGCTGCTCCCCGCCGTCCCGCCCCGGCTGCTCCCTGGTTTCCCGCACGTCCTCGGCCACCTCGTCAGCCTATGCGGTCCCCCGGCGGCGTCGGACTGGTGTGCACGCGGATCGGGTCCGTTCCTTCTTGGGTGGCCCCGACCCCTACCGCCGGTAACCGCGGTGGTCTACGGTACAACCGTGCCAGTGATTGCTGGCGTGATTGAAGGCAGAGAGGCGGCGCCATGGCTGAGCACGTGCGGGTGGCGGTGATCGGATCAGGGTTCGGCGGGCTCGGCGCGGCCGTACGGCTGCGTCGTGAGGGCATCACGGACTTCGTGATCCTGGAGCGCGCCGCCTCGGTCGGCGGCACCTGGCGGGACAACAGCTACCCGGGATGCGCCTGCGACGTCCCCTCCCACCTGTACTCGTTCTCGTTCGCGCCGAACGCGGACTGGCCCCGGACGTTCTCCGGCCAGCCGCACATCCGCGCGTACCTGGAGCGGGTCACCGACACCTTCGGGCTCCGGCCGCACCTGCGCTTCGACTCCGAGGTGCTGAAGGCGGCCTGGGACGAGGACGCCAAGCACTGGCACATCACCACCTCGCAGGGCGAGCTGACGGCCGACGTCGTCGTCTCCGCCACCGGCCCGCTCTCCGACCCCAAGCTGCCGGACATCCCCGGGCTCGACACGTTCCCCGGCGCGGTCTTCCACTCCTCGCGCTGGGACCACGACTTCGACATCAAGGACAAGCGCGTCGCGATGGTCGGCACCGGCGCCTCCGCGATCCAGATCGTGCCGTCCATCCAACCGCAGGTGAAGTCGCTGACCGTGCTGCAGCGCACCCCGCCGTGGGTGATGCCGCGGATGGACCGCGGCATCAACAAGGCCGAGCGGTGGCTGCACGGCACGATCCCCGGCACCGCGAAGGCGCGCCGCGGGCTGCTCTGGCTGATCAGGGAGTTCCAGGTCGGCGCGTTCGTCAAGCGCCCGCAGCTGATGAAGGCGACCGAGCAGATCGCCAAGAACCACATGCGCCGCGCGATCAAGGACCCGGCGATGCGCGCCAAGCTGACGCCGGACTACACCATCGGCTGCAAGCGGATCCTGCTCTCCAACGACTACTACCCGGCGCTCGCCCAGCCCAACACCGAGGTCGTGACCTCGGCGCTCAAGGAGGTGCGCGGCTCGACGATCGTCACGTCGGACGGCACCGAGCGCGAGGTCGACGCGATCGTCTTCGGCACCGGCTTCCACGTCACGGACATGCCGATCGGCGACCGCATCACCGGCGTCGGCGGCCGTTCGCTGGCCGAGCACTGGAAGGGCGGGATGGCCGCGCTGCGCGGCACCACGATCGACGGCTTCCCGAACCTGCTGCTGATCATCGGCCCCAACACCGGCCTCGGGAACAGCTCGATGATCCTGATGATCGAGTCGTCCATCAACTACGTCGCCTCCTACCTGCGCACCCTGGAGCAGACCGGAGCCGCCGCGCTGGACGCCAAGCCGGCAGCGGTCCAGGCGTGGAACGCCGAGATGCAGCGGCGCACCGCCCGCACGGTGTGGAACACCGGTGGCTGCAAGAGCTGGTACCTGGACGCCGAGGGCCGCAACACGACGGCCTGGCCGGGCACGACGGCCGAGTTCCGGCGCGCCACCCGCGAGCTGCGGCTGGCGGAGTACGACGTGCTGCCGGCGCCCGCGCGCACGGCGGAGCCCGTCGAGCCGGCGGAGGTGGCCGCGTCATGAGCCGGACCACCGCGAAGGCCGCGACGGCGGGCCTGGCCGCCGATAGCCCGTTCACCCTGCCCGCCCCCCGCCGCGAGCTGGTCGTGCACTCGGCGGACGGCACCCGGATCCACGTCGAGGAGCACGGCCCGGCCGACCGGCCGACCGTCGTCCTGATCCACGGCTGGACCTGTTCCACGCTCTTCTGGGCGCCGCTGATCCGGAACCTGTCGGCCGACTTCCAGGTGGTCGCCTACGACCAGCGCGGCCACGGCCGCAGCGGCGTCCCCGACCGCACGGGGTACAGCACGCGGGCGCTCGCCGACGACCTGACGGCGGTGCTGGAGGCCGTCGTCCCCGAGGGGCGGCGGGCGGTCCTGGTCGGGCACTCGATGGGCGGCATGACGCTGATGGCCGCCTCCGGGCGCGCCGCCGTGAAGTCCCGCACCGCCGCCACCCTGCTGGCCAGCACCGGCAGCGGGCGGCTGCTCGCCGAGACCCAGGTACTGCCGCCGCGGTTCCGCTCGAAGAAGGTCCGCGACGGCTTCCACCGGCTGCTGCTCGGCTCGCGCGCCCCGCTCGGCCCGGTCAGCGCGGTGTCGCGGGCCGCGCTCAAGTACGGCGTGATGGCGGCGGGTTCGACGCCCGAGCAGGTCGCCGCGACCGCGCGCGTCGTGCACGCCTGCCGGACCCGGCCGCGCTCCGCGTGGGGACGGGTACTGGCGGGGCTCGACCTGGACGCGGCGCTCGGCGGGCTCACCGCGCCGACCGCCGTCCTGGTCGGCTCGGCGGACAAGCTCACCCCGCCGGTGCACGCGCGCGGCATGGCCGCCGCGCTGCCGCACTGCGTGGGCCTGACCGAGCTCGACGGCCTCGGCCACATGACACCCATCGAGGGCACGGACGCGGTCGCGGACGTCGTCCGCGGTCTGGTCAGGGACCACCTGCCGAACCACCCACCGGTCCGGGAGAACCTTTCCGTGAAGGAGAAGACGGTATGAGCCAGTCGTTGAACGGGCAGGTCGTGGTCGTCACGGGTGCCGCCCGCGGGGTGGGCGAGCTGCTCGCGCGCAAGCTCGCGCGGCGCGGCGCCAAGCTGGCGCTCGTCGGCCTGGAGCCCGACCAGCTGAAGGCGGTGGCGGAGGGGCTCGGCGGCGGCGCCGCGCACTGGGTCGCCGACGTCACGGACCTCGCGGAGATGGAGCGGGCCGCGGCCGAGATCCTGGCGCACTTCGGCCGGATCGACGTCGTGGTCGCCAACGCGGGAGTGGCGACCGGCGGTCCGTTCCTGGACTCCGACCCCGTCGCGTTCGAGCGGGTCATCAGCGTCAACCTGCTCGGCAGCGTCACCACCGCACGGGCCTTCCTGCCCGCGCTGCTGCGCTCGCGCGGCTACCTGCTGCAGATCGCGTCGCTGGCGGCGATCACCCCGGCGCCGATGATGACCGCGTACTGCGCGAGCAAGTCGGGCGTCGAGGCGTTCGCGCACAGCCTGCGCGCCGAGGTCGGCCACAAGGGCGTCAAGGTCGGCGTCGGGTACCTGAGCTGGACCGACACCGACATGGTGCGCGGCGCCGACGAGGACGAGCTGATGCGCCACATGCGCGCCAAGCTGCCCTGGCCGACCAACCGCACCTACCCGCTGGAGCCGGCCGTCGAGCGGATCGTCGCCGGGATCGAGCGGCGCTCGCCGCACGTGTACGCCCAGTGGTGGCTGCGCGGCATGCAGTCGATCCGCGGGTACCTGCCGTCGGTCATCGGCGGCGCGCTCGGGCAGCGGGAGATGCGGAAGGCGGAGCCGAAGTTCGCGGCCACCTCGGGCACCCGGCGCGGGCTCGTCGGCCGGGGCGGGGAAGCGGACGAGGCGGCGCAGTCGTCACGCTCCGTAGGGTGACGAAGGCCTGGTCAGTGTGGGGTCTTCGTCCCGACATGCGAGGTGTGTCCACTCGTGTCAGTCTGATCGAGGCCCCATCCCCACTAGCTCCAGGAGGAGTAGATCATGGGCGCTTTCGACCAGTTCAAGGACAAGGCCGGCGACCTCTCGAACAAGGCCAAGGAGGCCATGGACGAGAAGCGGGACAAGTCCGCCAAGGGCGCGGACGAGACTCGCGACAAGGCTGCCGACATGCGTGACCAGGGCCGGAACAAGGCTCAGGACGCGGCCGAGGACGCCCAGGACAACTGGAGCTAGTCCGCTAGCGCGGCACGAACGGTGAAGGGGCGCACCCGCCACGGGTGCGCCCCTTCCTGCTGCCCTTCCTGCTGCCCTTCCTGCTGCCCTTCCTGCTGCCCTTCCTGCCCCGCTGGTCCGTTCCCTCCGAGGGGAGCGGACCAGCGGGAGCGGATCAGCGCGGCGGCAGGGGCGGTCGGCGGCGGTCCGGCCGCCGCGAGAGGTCCGGCGGGACGACGGCGGGGTGTTCGGCCAGCAGCGTGAGGGCCGCGTCCACGGCCACGCCCAGCTGCGCGTGTCGCCCCTCCGCCCAGTCCAGCGGGGTGCGCAGGGCCTCGATGTCGGGATCGACGCCGTAGTTCTCGACGCTCCACTCGTACGCGTCGAAGTAGCCCGCGTTCATCGGCACCGTGATCACCGTGCCGTCACCCAGCGTGTGCCGGCCGGTCATCCCGACCACGCCGCCCCACGTCCGCAGCCCCACCACCGGCCCGATGCCCAGCAGTTTGAACGCCGCGGTGATCATGTCGCCGTCGGAGGCGGTCGCCTCGTCGGCCAGCGCGACGACCGGACCGCGCGGCGCGTTGCTCGCGTACGAGACGGGCTGCGCGTTGCGGGTCACGTCCCAGCCGAGGATGGTGCGGGTGAGCTTCTCGACGACGAGTTCGCTGATGTGGCCGCCCGCGTTGCCCCGCACGTCCACGATGAGCGCCTCGTAGGCGACCTCCCTCCGCAGGTCGCGGTTGAACTGCGCCCAGCCGGAGCCGCCCATGTCGGGGATGTGCAGGTAGCCGCACCGGCCGCCGCTCAGACTCCGCACGACGGAGCGCCGTTTGGCGACCCAGTCCTGGTAGCGCAGCGGCCGTTCGTCGACCAGCGGGACGACGGCGACCCGGCGCGGGTGCCCCTCGCCGGGCGGGGTGAACGTCAGCTCCACCGTCGTGCCGCCCGCTCCCGCGAGCAGCGGGTACGGTCCCGCGCACGAGTCGACGGGCCGCCCGTCGACGTGGGTGAGCACCGCCCCCTCGCGGATCCCGGTGCCGGCCAGCGGGGAGCGCGCCTTGGAGTCCGAGGACTCGCCGGGCAGGATCCGCACCACCGACCACGTGCCGTCCTTGTTGCGCTGGAAGTTGGCGCCGAGCAGCCCGATCGGCCGCTGGTAGTGCGCGGGCCCCTCGTTGCGGCGGGCGGGGCTGACGTAGGCGTGCGACGTCCCCAGCTCGCCGAGGACCTCGCGCAGCAGGTCGGCGAACTCGTCCGGGGTGGCGACGCGTTCGACCAGCGGCCGGTACTGGTCGAGGACGGCCGGCCAGTCGATGCCGCACATGTCGGGGGCCCAGAAGTAGTCGCGGATGAGCCGGCCGGCCTCGGCGTACGACTGCCGCCATTCGGAGGGCGGGTCGACCTCGTGCAGGATCCGCCGCATGTCGACGTAGACGGTCGAGTCGTCGTCGCCGAGCTCGGTGGCCGGCAGGACAGCCAGCTCGCCCTCGTCGAAGACCGCCAGCCGCCGGCCGTCGCCGCTGACCGCGTACCAGTCCATGTGGCGGACCAGCTCGGTCCGCTTGGACTTGCCCAGGTTGTAGTACTCCAGGGTCGGCCGTGCGGAGGGGTCCGTCGGGTTGGTGAACGTCTCGCCGAGCGCGCCGGAGATCGGCCAGCGCAGCCACACCAGGCCGTTGTGCACCGGTTCCAGCGCCGAGTACTTGGACGCGGGGACCGGGAACGGCGTGACGCGGCTCGCCAGCCCCTCCGTCTCGACCACCACGGGACCGCCCCCGCCGCCCTCCGCCGGGTCCAGGCCGCCGCCGATCGGGCGGCCGTCGACGGGCAGCGCGAACGGCGACGGCGTCGCGGAGTTGAGCGGTACGAGGTAGGGGCGGCAGCCGAGCGGGAACGACAGGTCGCCGGTGTGCACGTCGTAGACGGGGTCGAAGCCGCGCCAGGACAGGAACGCCAGGTACCGGCCGTCGAGGGTGAAGACCGGCTGCTCGTCCTCGAAGCGGCCGTTCGTCACGTCGATGATCGTGCGGTCGGCGAGCTTGGCGATCTTCACCGAGCGCAGGGACCGCCCGATGTTGGGGTGGGACCAGGTCAGCCAGGCCGAGTCGGGGGAGAACGCGAGGTCGCGGACGGGCCCGTTGGTGGACCTGATCAGCTCGGTCACGGTCCCGGACGCCCGGTCCGCGTGGTCGGGGTCGGTCATGAAGCCGCCGCCGGCCCCGGCGCCGTTCTCGCCCGCGTGGCCCCCCTCGCCGGTGGCGACGAGCAGCAGCCGCCCGTCGTTCGCGGCGACGGCGAGCGTACGGCCGTCCGGGGACGAGACCAGTTCCAGCACCCGGCCCAGCTCGCCGACGCCGAGCCGGGGGCCGGTGCCGGTGACGGCGGCGCGGCCGGCGGTGCCGGTGGAGACGGGGGTCTGCGGAGGACCCGCGTCCGCGCCCGCACCGTCCTCGTCCTCGTCCGGGGCGTCGGGGCCGTCGTCCTCGTCGAGGCCCTCCAGCGCCGCCCGCACCGCCGGGCGGCTGGCCCGGCCCGGCAGCTGGGCGATCTCGATGCCGTCCTCGCCCTCCGCGTCCGTGACGAAGGCGATCCGGCCGGTGTCCCCGAGCATCTCGGGCAGCCGGACCCGCGCGCCCGGCTCGTCGGTGATGGTGCGGGCCGGGCCGTCGCGGTGGGTCAGCCAGTACAGGCTGCCCCGGACGCAGACGGCGCTGGCGCGGCCGGTCCGGTCGCAGGCCAGGCCGTCCAGGTGCGCGGCGGCCGGCACCTGGTAGGGCCGCCGCCCGGCGCGGGGGCCGCCCAGCCGGACCTCCAGCCGGCGCGGCCGGGCGCCGGGGGAGAAGTCGTCGACGATCCACAGCTCGCCCGCGCACTGGTAGACCACCCGCTCGCCGTCGGTCGCGGCGCTGCGGGCGTAGAAGTCCGCGTGGTCGGTGTGCCGGCGCAGGTCCGTGCCGTCCGGAGCGCACGAGTACAGGTTGCCGATGCCCTCGTGGTCTGAGAGGAACGCGACCCGGTCGCCGACGAACATCGGCGAGTTGAGGTGCCCGTCGATCCTCGGTGCCAGCCGCTCGCCGTGCAGCCACAGCCGTCCCGTCGCACCGCCCCGGTACCGCTTCCAGGCGTGCGGCTCGTGCGGCGGGGTGCCGCTCAGCAGCAGGGTGTGGCGCTCGCCCGCCACGTCGCTCACCGCGATGTCCGAGACCGGCCCCCACGGCAGCCGTCCGCCGGGGCCGCCGGTGGTGGGCACGCTGTGGGCCCAGGAGAAGTACGAGAACGGCTGGCCGTGCGAGGAGACCGCGAGGATCTGCCCGTCGGGCGTCCAGGAGCACACCCGGGTGTCGAAGCTGCCCCAGTACGTCAGCCGGCGGGCGGGCCCGCCGTCCACCGGGGCCAGGTGGATCTCCGGGTCCAGGCTGCGCCAGGAGGTGAAGGCGATCGTGGAGCCGTCCGGCGAGAAGCGCGGCGAGCCGACCCGGGTGCGGTCGGCCGTGACCCGCCAGGCCCGGCCGGGGGCGCCTTCGGGCGGCCCGAGCGGAGCGACCCAGATGTCGTCCTCGGCGACGAAGCACAGCAGTTCACCGTGGATATGCGGATACCGGAGATACGCGCCATCGATCACCTACCCCATGGTTCTGGGCATGGGGAGTGCGGGCAACTCGTGCGCGCCTCCGCTGCATCCAAACCGCTCTTGCACACCATTTGCAGGAAGCCGGTACCATCGAACGATTGGCCAGGAGGCAGCACTCAAGGGGAACCTCATGCACGTACCCGACGGATTCATCGACACGCCGGTGTCAGCGGCGACCGGTGTCGTCGCGATCGCTGCCGTCGCGATCAGCCTGCGCGGCGCCCGCCGTGAGCTGGACGAGCGCACCGCGCCCCTCGCGGGCCTCGTCGCCGCCTTCATCTTCGCCGTGCAGATGCTGAACTTCCCGGTCGCCGCCGGTACCAGCGGCCATCTGCTGGGCGGCGCGCTCGCCGCGATACTCGTGGGCCCCTACACAGGGGTCCTCTGCGTGTCCGTCGTCCTGCTGATGCAGGGCGTGCTGTTCGCGGACGGCGGGCTCACGGCGCTCGGCACCAACATCACCGACATGGCGATCGTGACGACCGTCGTCGCCTACGCGATCTTCCGCAGCCTGGTGAAGGTGCTGCCGCGCAGCCGCGCCTCCATCACCGCCGCCTCGTTCGCCGCCGCGGTCGTCTCGGTGCCGGCCGCCGCCGCCGCGTTCACCGCGATCTACTGGCTCGGCGGCACCACCGACATCCCGATCGGCAAGGTCGCCACCGCGATGGTCGGCGTCCACGTCCTGATCGGCATCGGCGAGGCCGCGATCACCGCGGCCACCGTCGGCGCCGTCGTCGCCGTCCGCCCCGACCTGGTCTACGGGGCCCGGGGGCTGAGCAAGCCGCTGGAGCTGCGCACCACGCCGACCGGCGCCCCGCTGGTGCCGGGCGCGGCCCGGCCGGCCACCGCGTCCGTCACCGTGGCCACCCCCGCGCCCGCTGCCGCCGTCACCTCGCCCGCGCCCGCCGGCCGCTCCAACCGTCCGGTCTGGATCGCGGGCCTGATCGCGGCACTGGTCCTCGCGGGCGGCGTCAGCTACTACGCCTCCGCCAGCCCCGACGGCCTGGAGAAGGTCGCCCACGACAAGGGCATCGACGAGAAGGCCAAGCCGCACGCGTCCGAGGACTCCCCGCTCGCGGACTACAGCGTCAAGGACATCGGCGACGCCCGGCTCTCCGGCGGCCTCGCCGGGATCATCGGCGTCGGCGCGACCCTGACCGTCGGCTCCGGCGTCTTCGTCGTCATCCGCCGCCGCCGCAACCACGCCGGCCTGCCGGTACAGGGCCAGGAGGCCTGACATGGGCGCCGGACACGCGCACCGGCTCTACCGGCACGGGCACTCGCCCGTGCACGGCATGCCCCCGCACTGCAAGATCGCGGCCGTCTTCGGCTTCGTCCTCGTCGTGGTCTCCACCCCGCGCGAAGCGGTGTGGGCCTTCGGCCTGTACGCGCTCCTGCTGCTGGCCGTCGCGTTCCGCGCCCGGGTCCCGATCCCGTTCCTGCTGCGCAGGCTCCTGATCGAGGTGCCGTTCGTCGCCTTCGCCGTCCTGCTCCCGTTCGTCGCGACCGGCCCGCACGTCGACTTCCTCGGCCTGTCGCTGAGCGAGAGCGGGCTGTGGGGAGCGTGGAACGTACTGGCCAAGGGGACGCTCGGCGTCGCCGCGTCCGTCCTGCTCGCCTCCACCACCGAACTGCGCGAGCTGCTGCTGGGCCTGCAGCGGCTGCGGATGCCGCCGCTGCTCGTCCAGATCGCGTCGTTCATGATCCGCTACGGCGACGTCATCACCGACGAGATGCGGCGGATGCGGATCGCCCGGGAGTCGCGCGGCTTCCGGGCCCGCGGCGTCCGGCACTGGCCGGTGCTCGCGAAGTCCGCGGGCGCGCTCTTCATCCGCTCCTACGAGCGCGGCGAACGCGTCCACCTCGCGATGGTCAGCCGCGGCTACACGGGCTCGATGCCCGTCATCGACGACGTCACCGCGACCCGGGCACAGTGGTCGCACGCCGCCGTGCTCCCCGTACTGGCCCTGGCCGTCTGCCTGGCAGGATGGACGCTGAGATGACCACAGAACCGACCCTCGACCCGCTCACCGGCGGGCAGCCGCCCTCGCTGGACGTCCGCGGCCTCGCCTACGCCTACCCCGACGGCCACCAGGCCCTCTTCGGGGTGGACCTGAGCGTCGCCCGCGGCGAGCGGGTGGCCCTCCTCGGCCCCAACGGCGCCGGCAAGACCACCCTCGTCCTGCACCTCAACGGCATCCTGACCGGCGGCGCCGGCACGGTCACCGTCGGCGGCCTGCCCGTCGGCAAGAAGCACCTCGCCGAGATCCGCCGCCGGGTCGGCATCGTCTTCCAGGACCCCGACGACCAGCTCTTCATGCCGACCGTCCGCGAGGACGTGGCCTTCGGCCCCGCCACGTCGGGGCTGCGCGGCGCGGAGCTGGAGGCGCGCGTCATGAGCGCGCTCGACCAGGTCGGCATGGCCGCCTTCGCGGCCCGCCCCCCGCACCACCTGTCCTTCGGACAGAGGCGGCGGGTCGCGGTCGCCACGGTGCTGGCGATGCGGCCGGAGATCCTGGTCCTGGACGAGCCCTCGTCCAACCTGGACCCCGCGTCCCGCCGCGAGCTGGCCGACATCCTCCGCACGCTGGACGTCACCGTCCTGATGGTCACCCACGACCTGCCGTACGCCCTGGAACTCTGCCCGCGCGCGGTCGTCCTCAGCGAGGGCGTCATCACCGCCGACGGCCGCACCCAGGAACTCCTCTGCGACGAGGACCTGATGCGGGCCCACCGCCTGGAGCTCCCCTTCGGCTTCGATCCTCGCTCGGTGACGGCGCCGGTCGCGTAACGGGGCCGGCCGTTACGCGCAGCGGGTGGGTGCGCACGGTGCGCGGCTGGGGTCGGCGCCGCCGCGGGGGTATCTCTCCCCCAACCTCCGGCCGGGGGTGCCCCCAGGGGCAAAGGCTCGTGCGGTTCTCAAACTTCAGGTCGGCTTCGTTCGCCGCCCTGCGGGGACACCCCCACACCGTCACCTCCGAGGCCGTATCGCGCCTGCCGGTGAGCGGGGCTGAGCGCATTTCCCAGGCCCGTCGCGTGGATGCCATTCCGCAGCCGCCAGGTGTGCAGACGTGGAACGGGGCCGACCACCGACCCCAGCCGAAACCCGCGCGTACCACGCGGTAACGTGCCCCCCACCGTCGAACCCGGAAGGCACCGCCATGGCAATGGACGCGGACGTCATCGTCGTAGGAGCAGGACTCTCCGGGCTGGTGGCGACAGCCGAACTCGCCGCGGCCGGCCGCAAGGTCATCCTCGTGGACCAGGAGCCGGAGGCGTCCCTCGGCGGGCAGGCGTTCTGGTCGTTCGGCGGGCTGTTCCTGATCGACTCGCCGGAGCAGCGCCGCATGCGCATCAAGGACAGTCCGGAGCTGGCCCTCCAGGACTGGATGGGCACGGCCGGCTTCGACCGTCCCGAGGACCACTGGCCCCGCAAGTGGGCCGAGGCATACGTGGACTTCGCCGCAGGCGAGAAGCGCTCCTGGCTGCACGAGCGCGGCGTCCGGTTCTTCCCCGTGGTCGGCTGGGCCGAACGCGGCGGGTTCCTGGCGACCGGCCCCGGCAACTCCGTGCCGCGCTTCCACATCACCTGGGGCACCGGCCCCGGCATCATCGAGCCCTTCGTCCGCCGGGTGCGCGAGGCCGTCGCCTCCGGCCGCGTCGAGCTGCGGTTCCGGCACCGGGTGACCGGGCTCAGCGTGACCGGCGGCGGCGTGGCCGGCGGCGCCGTGGACGGCGTGACCGGCGAGGTCCTGGTCGCCGACGGGGCCGAGCGCGGCGCCCCCAGCTCGCGCGAGGTGAGCGGGGAGTTCAGCCTGTCGGCGCAGGCCGTGATCGTCACCTCCGGGGGCATCGGCGGCAACCACGACCTCGTGCGCAAGGCCTGGCCCGCACGGCTCGGCATGCCCCCCGAGAAGCTGCTGTCCGGTGTCCCCGCGCACGTGGACGGCCTGATGCTCGGCACGGCCGGCGCCGCGGGCGCGAACCTGATCAACGGCGACCGCATGTGGCACTACACCGAGGGCATCGAGAACTGGAACCCGATCTGGGCGCGGCACGGCATCCGCATCCTGCCCGGCCCGTCCTCGCTGTGGCTGAACGCGCGCGGCGAGCGGCTGCCGGTGCCGCTGTTCCCCGGGTTCGACACCCTGGGGACGCTGGAGCACATCATGACGACGGGGTACGACTACACCTGGTTCGTCCTGACCCAGAAGATCATCGAGAAGGAGTTCGCGCTCTCGGGATCCGAGCAGAACCCGGACCTGACGGGCAGGAGCGTGCGGGACGTGCTCAAGCGCGCGCTGCCGGGCGCGACCGGGCCCGTCGAGGCCTTCAAGAAGTACGGGCCCGACTTCGTGGTCGAGAAGGACCTGTCCGCGCTGGTCCGCGGGATGAACGCGATCACGAAGGACGCGCTGATCGACGAGACCGCGCTGCGCCGCGAGATCGAGGCGCGGGACCGCGAGATCGCGAACACGTTCAGCAAGGACCTTCAGGTCATGGCGATGCGTGGAGCGCGCAACTACCTCGGCGACAAGCTGATCCGCACGGCGTCGCCGCACCGGATCCTGGATCCGAAGGCCGGCCCGCTGATCGCGGTCCGGCTGAACATCCTGACGCGCAAGTCGCTCGGCGGGCTGGAGACCGACCTCGACGGGCAGGTGCTGCGCGCCGGCGGCGAACCGCTCGGCGGGCTGTACGCGGCGGGCGAGGCGGCCGGCTTCGGCGGCGGGGGCATGCACGGCTACCGCTCGCTGGAGGGGACGTTCCTCGGCGGCTGCATCTTCTCCGGCCGCACGGCGGGCCGTTCGGCGGCCGCGGCCACCGCATAGCGGAGGGCGGGTTCCGCACAGCGGGGCGGGCGGCGGCGACCGCGTGGGTCAAGTCGCCGCCGCCCGACGGCGGTTCTGTTTGAAGCGTTGACAGGACTTGGTCAACGCTTAACTATGGGAGCGCTCCCACGTTAAGAGCATGTAACCGAACGGGCTCCATAGCACAACTTCCGTCGACCACTTGAAGGTCAACCCCACTTCGGAGGTAGTCCGCACATGAAAGCTCCAACACAACGGCGCCGCACGGCCCTCATGGCCGCTGGTGTCCTGATCGCCACCGGCAGCGGTACCGCCGCGGCGTTCACCGCCACCAACGCCTCGGCCGCCTCGGACGCGGCGGCCGGCTGTTCGGTCGCGTACACCGTGCAGAACCAGTGGGACACCGGCTTCACCACCCAGGTGACCGTCACCAACACCGGACCCGCGGTCACCTCCTGGTCGTTGGGCTGGTCCTTCGCCGGCAACCAGAAGGTGACGCAGGGCTGGAGTGCGGACTTCGCGCAGAGCGGCGCCGCCGTCACCGCCAAGAGCCTGTCGTACAACGGGACCCTGGCGACCGGCGGTTCCACGGGCTTCGGCTTCAACGGCTCCTACAGCGGCACCAACACGAGCCCGACCGCGTTCACGCTCAACGGTGTCGCCTGCAACGGCGGCACGACCCCCCCGACGACTCCCCCCACGACTCCGCCGACCACACCCCCCACCACGCCCCCGACCACGCCTCCGACGACTCCGCCGACCACCCCGCCGCCCGGCACCCGGGTCGACAACCCGTACGCGGGCGCCAAGGGCTACGTCAACCCGGAGTGGTCCGCGAAGGCCGCGGCCGAGGCCGGCGGCAGCCGCATCGCCAACCAGTCGACGGCCGTCTGGCTCGACCGGATCGCGGCGATCAACGGCGTGAACGGCGGGATGGGCCTGCGCGCCCACCTGAACAAGGCGGTCACCCAGGCCGCCGGACAGCCGCTCACCATCCAGCTGGTCATCTACGACCTGCCGGGCCGTGACTGCGCGGCGCTCGCCTCCAACGGCGAGCTCGGCGCGACCGAGCTGGGCCGCTACAAGACCGAGTACGTCGACCCGATCGCCGCGATCATCGCCGACCCGGCCTACGCCGCGCTGCGGATCGTCACGATCATCGAGCCCGACTCGCTGCCGAACCTGGTCACCAACGCGGGCGGCACCGCCGGCTCGACCGAGGCGTGCGCCACGATGAAGGCGAACGGCAACTACGAGGCCGGCGTCGGGTACGCGCTGCACAAGCTGGGCGCGATCTCGAACGTATACAACTACATCGACGCCGGCCACCACGGCTGGCTGGGCTGGGACACCAACATGGGCCCGGCCGCCCAGGGGTTCCTGAAGGCCGCGACGACGGGCGGCGCGACCGTCAACGACGTGACCGGCTTCATCGTCAACACCGCCAACTACGGTGCGACCACCGAGCCGTTCTTCAAGATCACCGACAATGTGAACGGCACGTCGGTCCGCCAGTCCAAGTGGGTGGACTGGAACTACTACGTCGATGAGCAGTCCTTCGCCCAGGCGCTGCGCACCCTCCTGGTGACGACCGGCTTCAACTCCAACATCGGCATGCTGATCGACACCTCCCGCAACGGCTGGGGCGGCACCGCCCGGCCCACCGGACCGGGCGCGACGACCAGCGTGGACACGTACGTCAACGGTGGCCGCACCGACCGCCGCATCCACCTCGGCAACTGGTGCAACCAGTCCGGCGCGGGTATCGGCCAGCGGCCCACCGCGGCTCCGGCCGCCGGTATCGACGCCTACGTCTGGGTGAAGCCGCCGGGTGAGTCCGACGGCGCCAGCTCGCTCATCCCGAACGACGAGGGCAAGGGCTTCGACCGGATGTGCGACCCGACCTACACCGGCAACGGCCGCAACGGCAACAGCATGTCGGGAGCGCTCCCGAACTCGCCGCTGGCGGGCCAGTGGTTCTCCGCCCAGTTCCAGGAGCTCCTGAAGAACGCCTACCCGGCGCTCTGACCGTCCCCTGAACGGCGTGCCCGTCCGTCGGGCCCGCCGGCCGCGCCCCGCTCATGCCTCACGAGCGGGGCGCGGTCCTGTTCCCGCCCGGGAGGGGATGGAGGGAAGGGAACGGGGAAGACCGGGGTTGGGATGTGCGTGCGCGCCGTGCACCATGGGGGTGCGGATTCATGTCGGGCGCGGAGCGGGAGCGACAACGGTGGTGGACGTCCACGGGACGGTGACGGACGGCTTCGAGCCGGTCCGCGAGGCGTTCGCACGCAACTTCGAGCAGCGCGGTGACCGCGGCGCGGCCTTCGCCCTCTACCGCGACGGCCGCAAGGTCGTCGACCTGTGGGCGGGCACGGCCGCCGCCGACGGCGACGAGCCCTGGCAGGAGGACACCGCGCAGATCGTCCGGTCGGCCACCAAGGGCCCGGCGGCGGCCTGCCTGCTCCTGCTGCACCAGCGCGGCCAGCTCGACCTGGACGCCCCCGTCGGTACGTACTGGCCCGCCTTCAAGGCCGCGGGCAAGGACCGCGTCACCGTACGGGACGTCCTCGCCCACCGGGCCGGCGTCCCCGCGCTCGACGTGCCCCTCACGCCCGAGCAGGCCGTCGACGGGGTGTCGGGCCCCCGGGCCGTCGCCGCGCAGACCCCGCTCTTCGCGCCGGGCACCACCCACGGCTACCACGCCCAGACCTACAGCTGGCTGCTCGGCGAGCTCGTCCAGCGCGCCTCGGGGCGCAGCCTCGGCCGGTACATCGCCGAGGAGATCACCCGGCCGCTCGGCCTGGACCTGTGGGTCGGCCTGCCGGCCGACCAGGCGCACCGCGTCGGCCGGATCGCCGACGTCGCGCCGCCGCCCCCGGCCGCCGCGACCGGGCTGCGGGCCCGCCCCAAGCAGTCCGTCCACGACGCCTACGCGGACCCGGACTCCCTCACCCGCCGGGCCTTCGCCGCGATCACCCCGCTGCCGGACGAGAACGACCCGGCCTACCGGGCCGGCGAGCTGGCGGCCTCCAACGGCATCGCCACCGCCCGCTCACTGGCCCGCTTCTACGCGGCCCTGATAGGCGACGTGGACGGGTACCGGGAGAGCGACGCGGACAGCCGGATGCTCTTCGCCCCGGCGACCGTCACCAGCGCCCGCACCGTCGAGTCCGAGGGACCGGACCGGGTGCTGGTCGTCAACACCCGCTTCGGCCTCGGCTACATGCTGCACGGCCCGTCGTCCCCGTTCCTCGGCCCCACCTCGTTCGGCCACCCCGGCCGCGGCGGCCCGCTGGCCTTCGCGGACCCGGACGCGGGCATCGGCTTCGGCTACATCACCAACGGCATGCAGAAGAACGTCACCTCCGACCCCCGCGCCCAGGCCCTCGTCCGGGCGGTACGGGAGTGCGTGGCCGCGCTGGGGTAGGGCCCCGGAGGGTGGGTGGTGCGGGCCCGGGGCGGGTCCGGGTGGTCCGGGGGTCCGGTGGTCAGGAGGCCTTGAGGACGGCCGCGACGATGGGGCCGGCGGAGTCGCCGCCGTGGCCGCCGTTCTGCACGATGGCACTGGCCGCGACGTCGTCGCGGTAGGCGAGGAACCAGCCGTTCGGCTGCCCCTCGCCGTCCTCGGCGGAGCCGGTCTTCGCGCCCACCGTGCCCTGCACGCCGCTCATCGCGGTGGCGGCGGTGCCGCTCTGCGCGGTCTGCCGCATCATCTGCTGCAGCGAGCTCTTGACGCCGGAGGAGAGCGGCGTCGTACTGATCGACGGCCGGTTCGGGATGAGGTCGGCGGCCACGATCCGCGGCTGGTGGAAGCGCCCGCTCCTGGCGGTGGCCGCGACGGACGCCATGTCCAGCGGGCTCGCGGTGATCCGGCCCTGGCCGATCATCTCCGACGTCAGCTCGTCACCCGAGCCGCCCGGGACACTGCTGTCCAGGGACTTGACGCCGATCTGCCATTCCTGGCCGAGACCGTAGACGTTGCGCGCGGTGCTCGCCAGCGTGTCCCCGGGGACCTTGTCGGCCTGCGTGATGAAGGCGGTGTTGCAGGAGTTGGCGAAGTCCCAGGCGAAGGTGGCCTGGAGGTTCCCCTCCTTCTCCACGTTCTTGTACATCTTGCCCTGGTGGATGTTGTCGTGCGCCTTGCACGGCACCTTGGTGCCCGGCGTGATGCCCGCCTTGAGCAGCGCCGTCGCCGTGACGACCTTGAAGGTCGAGCCGGGCGCGGCGCTCGCGCCGAAGGCCAGGTTGGTGCCGGTCGCCGGGTTGTTGGCGACGGCCAGGATCCCGCCGGTGTTCACGTCCAGCGCGGTGACGGCGGAGCCGGACCGCTTGAGGACGGCCGCCTCGGCCGCCGCCTGGATGCCCGCGTCCAGCGTGGTCGGGAACTTGCTGCCAGTGCCCTTGACGAGGACCTGCAGCGTCTCGGTCACGGTGCCGTCGGCGCCGTCGATCCAGGTCTCGACGCCGGGGGTGCCGCCGGAGGCCTTGGACGCGTAGCTGGTGCGCAGCTGGGTGAAGAACCGCCCCAGCGACGGGTACTTGGCCGGGTCGAGGACCTTGCCGTTCCGGTCGGTGAAGTCGAGCGTGGGCTGCTTGGCGGTGCCCGTCTCCAGGCTCGCGCCCTCCGCGAGCTTCGGGTGCACGACGGCGGCCTTCCACTGCACGACGGGCTTGCCGCCCGAGCCGCGGACGACGGTGAGGGCGGAGTCGTACGTCCACGGCGAGGTCTTGCCCTGGAACGAGAGCGTGGCGGCGACACCGAACGGCACCTTGGCCCCGATGGGGGCGCCCGGGGTGAGCTTGACGGCCGTGACGTGCGCCTTGTCCTTGTACCCGGTCAGGGCGGCGGCGGCGGTCTGCGGGGAGTCCGTGAGCTTCCCGGCCTTCTCGGCGTCGCCCGAGGACCAGGCGGCGAGGAAGTCGGCCGCGGTCTCCGACACGTCCTTCGGGTCCAGCGGCCCGATGGTCTTCGTCGACGAGGCGGACTTCGACGACGAGCTGTCGCTGTTGAGAGCGTCGAGCACGTTGTACACCCCGTACCCCGCGACCCCGAGCATCCCCGCGACGACCCCGCTGACTATGCCGACCTTGGCACCCCGCTGCATTTCCCGACCCCCATCGTGAGTTGAACGCGTTCAAAGAAAGCGCTCGTCACCGCACTTTACGTGACGGCAGTGACGCAGGGGGTCTCATTACGGGCACGCGTCAGCATCAGGTTCGGACCAGGAGGCCCATTCCGGCCACTCCCGTCAGATCCAGGAGTCGAACCACATGCGGGCACGCCAGGCGTCCATGGAGATCGGCATCCCCGTGTAGATCGGGAAGAAGTAGATGAAGTTCCAGACGATCAGCAGGACGAGCGTGCCCGCGCCGACCGCGCCCCACATGCGGCGGCGTTCGTCGGAGCCCGGGGGGCCGAGGATCGCGCCGACCATCATGGCGACGGCCAGGCAGAGGTAGGGGACGAAGGCGACCGCGTAGAAGAGGAAGATCGTGCGGTCCTGGTACATCATCCAGGGCAGCCAGCCGGCGAAGGCGGCGCAGAGGATCGCGCCCGCCCGCCAGTCGCGGCGGAAGCCCCAGCGGTACAGCAGGTACAGCAGGGCGAAGCACGCCGACCACCACAGCAGCGGGGTGCCGATGGCGAGGATCTCGCGGGCGCAGCCGCCCGCCGCGGTGCAGCCGTCGGCGCCGTTCTTCGGCGACTCGTAGAAGTACGAGACGGGCCGGCCCAGGACCATCCAGCTCCACGGGTTCGACTGGTACATGTGCGGCGTGGAGAGGCCGATGTTGAACTGGTAGACCTGGAACTCGTAGTGCCACAGGCTGCGCAGCGCGTCCGGCATCCACGTCATGTCGAACTGCGGCAGGTCGATCCGGCCGATCGCCGGCAGCTTGATGTGGTCCGGCGACAGGCCCTTGCGGTGGGCCGCCCAGTCGCGGCCGTAGCCGCCCTTCGTCGCGAACCAGCCGCTCCAGGAGACCAGGTACGTGCCGATGGCGACGACCACGACCGACAGGAACGCCCAGCCGGTGTCCTTGCGCAGCACCGCCAGGTACGGGCGCCGGGCGCCCGCGACCCGGCGCGAGCCCGCGTCCCACAGGATCGTCATCAGCCCGAACGCCGCCAGGAAGTACAGCCCGTTCCACTTGCTCGCGCACGCCAGCCCCAGGAAGAGCCCGGCCGCCAGCCGCCACGGCCGCCAGCCCATGCCGCCGCGGTCCCCGACCCGGCGGTCCGGGCCCGCCAGGCCGTCCTCGCCGACCGGCAGCGCCGCCGCCAGCCGGGCCCGCGACCAGTCGCGGTCCACGACGAGGCAGCCGAACGCGGCCAGCGCGAAGAACATGATGACGAGGTCGAGCAGTGCCGTACGGCTCATCACGTAGTGCAGGCCGTCCACCGACAGCAGCAGGCCGGCCAGGCAGCCGAGCGCGGTGGAGCGGAACAGCCGGCGCCCGATCCGGCACACCATCAGCACCGACAGCGTGCCGAGCAGCGCGACCATGAACCGCCAGCCGAACGGGTTCAGCCCGAAGAGCTGCTCGCCGATGGCGATGACCCACTTGCCGACCGGCGGGTGCACGACGTAGCCCGGGTCGGGCGAGAGCGGGATGACCTGCGGATCGGCCAGGATCTGGGGGTTGGAGACCTTGCCGTCGGTCCAGGTGCCCTCGTAGCCGTACTGGAGCAGCGACCACGCGTCCTTCGCGTAGTACGTCTCGTCGAATATCACGGCGTGCGGCTTGCCCAGGTGCCAGAAGCGGATGAGGCCCGCCAGCAGCGCCACGAGCAGCGGACCGCCCCATCCGGTCAGCCGCGCCACCTTCGCGGCGGCCGCCGGGCCCAGGCCCAGCGAGCCCCACATCCGGGTCCCCGGCTCGGGGAACGGCACCACGAGCCGGTCGCGGACGTCCACGTGCGGCCGCTCCGCATAGCCGAAGCGGCGCAGCCGTCGCTGCCATGCGCTGGGCTGCGGCTCCGGGAGGAGAAGGCCCTCGTCCCGCTCGGCCTGGGTCGCGGTGTCACTGGTCACCGGGCCATCGTAGGGATGTCCCACCGGGATCCGGGCCCCGGGCAGCGGGATTCGTTCACCCGAGCGGTCATTTCCCGTCCTTTCACCCCGCCCGGATCCGGTAGGGCGGGGGCTCGGGGCCACCGCCGGCCCCGCTGTCGGCCCGCCCGGCGATTGAGGGCAAAGGGCGGGCGGGTGGGATGCTGGGCCCGTGACTAGCTCAGCAGCAGGTGTCCTGGTTCTGGCGGGGACCCCCATCGGCGACATCCAGGACGCGCCCCCGCGCCTCGCCGCCGAACTCACCGCGGCGGAGGTGATCGCCGCCGAGGACACCCGGCGGCTGCGCCGCCTGACGCAGGGCCTCGGCGTGCACACGACCGGCAGGGTCGTCTCCTACTTCGAGGGCAACGAGAGCGCTCGCACCCCCGAGCTGGTCGAGGCGCTGGAGAACGGCGCCCGCGTGCTGCTCGTCACCGACGCGGGCATGCCGTCCGTCTCCGACCCCGGCTACCGGCTGGTGGCGGCGGCCGTGGAGAAGGGCATCCGGGTCACGGCCGTGCCCGGCCCGTCGGCCGTCCTGACGGCGCTCGCGCTCTCCGGGCTGCCGGTCGACCGGTTCTGCTTCGAGGGCTTCCTGCCGCGCAAGGCGGGCGAGCGGTTGGCGCGGCTGCGCGAGGTGGCCGACGACCGCCGCACGCTCGTGTATTTCGAGGCACCGCACCGCATCGACGACACGCTGGCGGCGATGGCGGAGGCGTTCGGCGCCGACCGCAGGGCGGCCGTCTGCCGCGAGCTGACGAAGACGTACGAGGAGATCAAGCGCGGCCCGCTGAAGGAGCTGGCCGCCTGGGCGGCCGAGGGCGTGCGCGGCGAGATCACCGTCGTCGTGGAGGGCGCCCCGGAGCGGGGGCCGTCCGATCTGGGCCCGGCCGAGCTGGTCCGGCGCGTGCAGGTGCGCGAGGAGGCGGGGGAGCGCCGCAAGGAGGCGATCGTCGCCGTGGCGGCCGAACTCGGCCTGCCGAAGCGCGACGTCTTCGACGCGGTGGTGGCGGCGAAGAACGCCGCCAAGGCCGCGGGAGGCCCCGGGTCCGCGTGACCGGAGGCCCCCCACCCGCGTGGCCGAAGGCCCCCTGCCCGTCGGACGGGCGGGTGCCTGACGTCAACCGCCCGTCCGACGCCCGCCCGTCTGACGTCAATCGCCCGCCCGCCTGACGCCGACCGCCCGTCTGACGTCAACCGCCCGTCCGACGCCCGCCCGTCTGACGTCAATCGCCCGCCCGCCTGACGTCGACCGCCCGCCCGGCGGCTACCGGCGTCCCTACTGGCCCATGACGTACTTGACCGTCGGCCCGGCCGTCCAGCCGCCGTCCACCGCGAGCTCGGAGCCCGTCACGTACGAGGCGGAGTCCGAGAGCAGGAACATGACGGCGCCCGCGATCTCGTCGGCCTCGCCCACCCGGCCCATCGGCGTGTTCGGGAAGTTGCCCTCACCGCGCTGGATGCCGACGGACGCCGTCATGTCCGTGTACGTCATGCCGGGGTGGACCGAGTTCACGCGGATGCGGGCGGTGCCCAGCTCCACCGCGGCGATCTTGGTGAGGCCGCGCACGCCCCACTTGGAGGCGCCGTAGCCCGCGGTGAGGGCGAGGCCGATCAGGCCGGCGGCGGAGGAGATGTTGACGATCGAGCCCGCGCCGCGCTCCTTCATGGCGGGGATGACGGTCTTCATGCCGATGAAGACGCCGGTGAGGTTGGTGTCGAGGACCTTGCGGAAGTAGTCGACGGAGGCGTCCTCGATGAACTTCCCCTCGGCTATCCCGGCGTTGTTGACCAGGCCGTCGATGCCGCCGAACTCCGCGACCGCGAATTCCGCGACCGACGCCCAGCCCTCCTCGGACGTGACGTCGTGGCGCAGGAAGCGGGCCCGGTCGCCGAGCGCGGCGGCCGTGGCCTTCCCCTCCTCCTCCAGCAGGTCGGTCAGCACGACCCGGGCACCTGCCGCGACCGCCTGCCGGGCGGCCTCGGCCCCCAGGCCGCGGGCCGCGCCGGTGATGATGACGGTCTTGTCGGTCAGGTCGTTCATTGCGGTCTCCCTGGTGGGTGCGGGTCGGTGGAACGGGTGTCGGTGGAAGGCATGGCGGTGGAAGGAACGTCGGGGGGCGTGGGCGTGGGCGCGGTCGTGGGCGTCGTCGCCGTCGTGGTGGGGGCCGGGGCGCGCAGCAGCGCCGTCGTCATGCCGACGAGGTCGGCCAGGAACAGCGGCTCGTCGGTGAGCGGCCGGGTGCCGTCGAGGTACTGGCGGGCCCGGTCGCCCAGGGCCGCGCCGATCAGGGTGAGCGCGAGGTCGAGGCGTTCCAGGCGCACGGGCTCCGGCAGAGCGCCGAGGCAGTCCTCGACGCGGCAGATGAGCCGCCAGTAGCCGGTGCCGTCCAGCGTCGGGTGCGGCGTCCGGGTGCGCACGCCGCTCTCATGGCTCAGCTGCGCGGAGATCAGCAGGCAGTGCCGTCCGCCCACGGTGGCCAGTTCCGTCGCCTCGGCCGCGACGAGGGCGGCCAGCAGCTCCCGCAGATCCGGAGGATCTGCTTCCGGGCGCGCCAGCAGCTCGGCCAGGCGCGGCGCGAGCGCTGCCTCCGTCCGGACCTGGCGGTCGGCCATGACGGCTTCGAGCAGGCCCTGCCGCGACCCGAAGTGGTACTGCACGGCTGAGGGGTTGGACTGCCCCGCGAGGCGGGTGATGTCGCGGGTCAGGGCGCCGTCGACGCCCTTGACGGCGAAGAGTTCCGCGGCGGCGCGGAGCAGCTTGCGCCGGGTCTCGGGACCCGAGGTTCTCGCCATGCGCCGCATCCTAATGCAGGGCATTAATAAGTGTCGTGACGTGTGTCACGCGCCTAAACTCGGACGAGGGCAAAGCAATGTCGCGCACTACCCACATACAGCCCAAAAGTGCCCCAAGAGTCGGATACCCCTGCTGCGGTATCCGCCGGAAAGGCGTTCGCTGATTAATGGGAAGACCCGCTCCGGACGCCTCGTCCGGAGGGCAACAGGAGCTGCCATGAGCGAGATCGTCGGATCCGACACCACCGTCTCCGAGGCCTACGCGTTCGCCTGCCTCAGCTGCGGCCACGGCTGGGAGCAGTCGTACGACATCGAGCACCATGTCGACGCGAAGGGCCAGTCCTTCGTCACGTACGTCACCGCCGGTGAGAAGGTGCCGTCCCCGCTCACCCGCCCGACCTGCCTGAACTGCGGGGGGCACAAGGTGCGGATCATGCGATCGGGCCAGGTCTCCGACGCGATGTCGCTGTGGACCACCCCGGCGGGCGAACGGGCCGTGCACCGCAGCCACCACTGGTCCCTGCTGCACCGGCTGCACCGCAAGCAGTCGGACGTCGACACCGCCTGACCTCCTCGACCTGCCCTCCTTAAGATCGGGGGCATGTCCCCGAAGAACGAGAAGTCCGCGGCCCCGCCGGTGCCCGAGCCGCTGCGGGTCCCGGTCGCCGACTCGCACACCCACCTCGACATGCAGGAAGGGACGGTCGAGGAAGCTCTGGCCAAGGCCGCCTCCGTCGGGGTCACCACCCTCATCCAGGTCGGCTGCGACCTCAAGGGCTCCCAATGGGCGGCCGACACCGCCGCCCAGCACCCGAACGTGTGGGCCACCGTCGCCCTGCACCCGAACGAAGCCCCCCGGATCGTCCACGGCGATCCGGACGGCTGGTCCCGCCAGGGCGCCCGCACCCCCGGCGGCGACAAGGCACTGCAGGACGCCCTCGACCGGATCGCCGCGCTCGCCGCCCTTCCCCAGGTGCGCGGGGTCGGCGAGACCGGCCTCGACTACTTCCGCACCGGCCCCGAGGGCGTCGAGGCGCAGCAGTTCTCCTTCCGCCGCCACATCGACATCGCCAAGGGCGTCGGCAAGGCACTCGTCATCCACGACCGCGAGGCGCACGAGGACGTGCTGCGCATCCTCGACGAGGAGGGCGCGCCCGACACCGTCGTCTTCCACTGCTACTCCGGCGACGCCGCCATGGCCCGGATCTGCGCCGACAAGGGCTACTACCTCTCCTTCGCCGGCAACGTCACCTACAAGTCCGCCCAGGACCTGCGGGACGCGGTCGCCGTGGCGCCGCTCGACCGGCTGCTGGTCGAGACCGACGCGCCCTTCCTCACCCCGGTGCCGTACCGCGGTCGGCCCAACGCGCCGTACCTCATTCCGGTCACCCTGCGGGCGATGGCGGCGGCGAGGCAACTGCCCGAGGACGAGCTGGCGTCCGCCATCGGGGCGAACACGGCGCGCGCCTTCGGGTACTGACGCCCGTACGGCCGCACGTACTGACGCCCGGACGGCCGCCCGGACGGCCTCGTGCACTGACGCCCGTACGCCCGTATGCCCGTACGGCCGCACGGACGGACGCCCGTACGGCCTCGCGTGTGCTCGAACGTGGTGCCGCACGGGTCCCTGCGCGTGCCCCCGCGCGCGTCCCCGCACGTCCATGGCCGTCGCAGAACATCCGTTCGTCACTCAACGTGCCCGGATGGTTTTGGATAGTCACCGATAGTCGGTTAGGGTCCCGGTCCTGAGCGGTGGCCGTCGGACCTGGAGTCGTCGTGAGCAATGCGCAGGGCACCCATCGAGCGGCACGCGGTGCGGCCGGCGCCGGCGCTCGACTGCCGCAGCAGTCCGACTGGGACGCCGTACCGAACTCCTCGTGGTCCGACGAGGCGGCCGCGACCGGCTGCCTCCCGCTGATCCCCGAGCAGGAGCAGGCGCCCGCCCCGGCCCCTGCTCCCGCCCCGGCTCCGGCTCCGGTCGGGGCGAGAACGGCGGCCCGCCGGGCCGACCGGGCCGACCGGTCCAACCGCCCGGACGTCCTGCGCAAGCTGCTGCCCCAGGCGCTCGTCGTCGCGTTCCTGGCGGGCGGGACCGTCGCGTTCCTCGCCGGGCAGAAGGACGTGCAGCTCACCGTCGACGGCGAACCGCGCACCCTCCACACCTTCGCCGACGACGTGGAGGAGGTGCTCGCGCAGCAGGGCGTCACCGTCGGCGAGCACGACCTCGTCGCGCCGGACCCGCACGCGCAACTGCACGACGGCGACGAGGTCGAGGTCCGCTACGGCCGTCCCGTCACCCTCACCCTCGACGGCCACCAGCGCCGGGTGTGGACGACGGCCGGGACGGTCGAGGAGGCCCTGCGCGAACTCGGCGTCCGAGCCGAGGGCGCGCACCTGTCCACCTCGCGCGGCTCGACCATCGGACGGCACGGGCTCGACCTCGTCGTGCGCACCGAGCGGACCGTCACGCTGCTCGTCGACGGCCGGGAGCAGACCGTACGCACGAACGCCGCCACCGTCCGCGAGGTCATCGCCCGCTCCGGCATCGTCCTGCGGAACCAGGACACGACGTCCGTGGACCCCGAGAGCTTCCCCCGCGAGGGCCAGACCATCTCGGTGCTGCGCATCTCCGGCACCGAGGAGGTGCGCGAGGAGCCGGTGGGATTCCGTACCGAGAAGCACAAGGACGCCAAGCTCTTCCAGGGCACGGAGGCCGTCGACACCACGGGCAGGCCGGGCGTCCGCCGGGTCACGTACGCGTTCCGGACGGTCAACGGCGTGAAGCAGAAGGCGAAGGTCGTCCGCTCGGAGATCGTCAGGGAGCCCGTCACCCAGGTCGTCCGCGTCGGCACCAAGCCGCTGCCGACCTCGGTCGCCGGAGCCGACGGGCTCAATTGGAGCGGGCTCGCGCACTGCGAGGCCGGCGGGCGCCCCCACGCGGTCGACCCGTCCGGCACCTACGGCGGCCTCTACCAGTTCGACCGGCAGACCTGGCACAGCCTCGGCGGCACCGGCAGCCCCCAGGACGCCCCCGCCGGCGAGCAGACCTTCCGCGCCAAACGGCTCTACATCCAGCGCGGCGCCAGCCCGTGGCCGGTCTGCGGCCGCAAGCTCGGCGGCTGAGGCGGCAGAGCTGCCGCCGGGCGGCCGGGCGGCTGAGGAGGCTGAGCGGCGGCCGAGCCACGACGGAGCCACGACGGAGCTGTGGCTGGGCGCCTGCGCGCCTGGGCGTCTGAGCGCATGAGCGGCGGGGACATGCGGGGCGGCGGCCCCGGGGCCCGTACGCTGAGTACGTGAGCACCACTGAGCCCGACGCCCTCCTCGGTCCCGCCGACATCCGCGAACTGGCCGCCGCGCTGGGCGTACGCCCCACCAAGCAGCGGGGCCAGAACTTCGTCATCGACGCGAACACGGTGCGGCGCATCGTGCGGACGGCCGGAGTCCTGCCCGGCGACACCGTCGTGGAGGTCGGTCCCGGCCTCGGCTCGCTGACGCTGGCGCTGCTGGAAGCGGCGGACCGCGTCACGGCCATCGAGATCGACGACGTGCTCGCCGGCGCGCTCACCCCCACCATCCAGGCCCGGATGCCCGCCCGCGCCGACCGCTTCGCGCTCGTGCACAACGACGCGATGCAGGTCAAGGAGTTGCCGGGACCGCCGCCGACCGCGCTCGTGGCGAACCTGCCGTACAACGTGGCCGTGCCGGTGCTGCTGCACATGCTGGCGACGTTCCCGACGATCGAACGCACCCTCGTCATGGTCCAGGCCGAGGTCGCGGACCGGCTGGCCGCCAAGCCCGGCAACAAGGTCTACGGCGTCCCCTCGGTGAAGGCGAACTGGTACGCGGACGTCAAGCGCGCCGGCTCCATCGGCCGCAACGTCTTCTGGCCCGCCCCCAACGTCGACTCCGGCCTGGTCGCGCTGGTCCGCCACGAGCCGCCGAAGACCACGGCCACCCGCCGCGAGGTCTTCGCCGTCGTGGACGCGGCCTTCGCCCAGCGCCGCAAGACCCTGCGGGCCGCGCTCGCCGGCTGGGCCGGCTCAGCACCGGCCGCCGAGGCCGCGCTCGTCGCGGCCGGCATCTCGCCGCAGGCACGCGGCGAGGCGCTGACGGTCGAGGAGTTCGCGGCCATCGCCGAGCACAAGCCGGTCGTGGCGGAGGCGGCGAAGGCTGAGGGGACGGCGGAGAGTG
The DNA here is from genome assembly GCF_040636125.1 of Streptomyces sp. NPDC006733. Lineage (NCBI taxonomy): Bacteria > Bacillati > Actinomycetota > Actinomycetes > Kitasatosporales > Streptomycetaceae > Streptomyces > Streptomyces sp. NPDC006733. The sequence continues at coordinate 365,665 of NZ_JBEYJD010000001.1, forward strand.
CGGGGTCCGCGAAGGGTGCACAGACGGCGAACGCTGCGGAGTCCGTGGAGGGGGCGGAGTGAGCCTGCCCGCTGCGACGGCCGCCTCCGTGACCGTTCGGATCCCCGCCAAGGTCAACGCGCAGCTCGCCGTCGGCGGCCTGCGGCCCGACGGCTTCCACGACCTCGCCAACGTCTTCCTCGCCGTCGGCCTGTACGACGAGGTCACCGTCACCCCCGCCGACGGCCTGCGGATCACCGCGTCCGGCCCGGACGCCGCCCAGATCCCGCTGGACGGCACGAACCTCGCCGCCCGCGCGGCCGTCGAGCTCGCCGCACGGCACGGCATCGAGCCGAACGTCCACATCCACATCGCCAAGGACATCCCCGTCGCGGGCGGCATGGCGGGCGGCAGCGCCGACGGCGCGGGCGCGCTGCTCGCCTGCGACGCGCTCTGGGGGCTGAACAGCCGGCAGGACGAACTCCTCTCGATCTGCTCCGAGCTGGGCAGCGACGTGCCGTTCAACCTGATCGGCGGCGCCGCGCTCGGACGCGGCCGGGGCGAGATCCTCACCCCGCTCGACGTGCGCGGACCGTTCCACTGGGTCTTCGCCGTCGCGGACGGCGGCCTGTCGACCCCGGCCGTCTACCACGAGTGCGACCGGCTGCGCGAAGCGTCCGGCACGGGCTCCACCACGGCCGACATCCCTGACCCGAACCCTGCCCCGGCCCTGCTCGACGCCCTCGCCTCGGGCGACCCCGAAGCGCTGGCCGCCGCCCTGAGCAACGACCTTCAGCCGGCCGCTCTGTCGCTGCGCCCGTCGCTCGCCGACACCCTGCGGGCGGGCACCGAAGCCGGCGCCCTGGCCGCCCTGGTCTCCGGCTCGGGCCCGACGTGCGCCTTCCTCGCGGGCACGGCGGCAGAAGCCGAGAAGATCGCCGAAGCGGTGCTGGCCTCCGGCACCTGCCGCACGACCCGCGTCACGACGTCCCCGGCGCCGGGAGCGACGATCCTCCCGGTGGTGTGACGGGTCCGGCGGGTCTGAGGAGTCCGACGGGCTTCAAGGGCTTTTAACGGCTTTACGTTTTCGGTCGGTGGGGACGGCCGGCGTGGTGTGGTGGTTGCGGTTCGGGCGGTGCGGAGTGGTTCTTCTGCGGCGCTGCGCACCTTGACCGGGCGGAGGGGGAGGGCCCCGGCGCTGCGCGCCTGGCAGCGAGACGGTCCGCTGCGCTCCCCTCGGCGAGGTCGCGGTGGGCCGGATCCGGTGGTGCGCTGCGGCCCGTGCGTGTGTGTACGGAGTGAGGGCGGTCCGCTGCGCGGCCCCCTGCCAGATGGGGGCTCGTGGCGTGGGCAGCGCCGTGCGGGTGGGTGCGCTCGGGCGGAGCGACCTTCCGGCCTTCCTTGCTTGCCGAGATGTGGGGCGGATGTGACGAGGAAGTTCTGTCGGGTCTTGTGGGGCGTTGTTCCGGACGATGTGGATCACTTAGGACGCACGGAGCTTCGTATAGCGAGCGTCCGGCCGCACGAGGTGATCGTCCGCGCCGCCCCACCGGCCGGGGCCGACCGCCGCCCTGCCTGGGGAGCGCAGCGAGCCGTGCCGCTACGCATCGAGCCGCGCCGCCCCACCGGCCGGGGTCGCCCCCGTCCGCGCCCGGGGAGCGCAGCGAGCCGCTTCCCTGCCAGGCGCGCAGCGCCAGGGCCCTCCCCTCCGCCCGGTCAAGGTGCGCAGCGCCGCAGACGCACCACTGCGCACTGCTCGCACGCCGGCCCCCACCGGCGGAGCCTCAGCCGTACAGGTTCGCCACGTACGCGTACACGCTGAGCTGCGCCCCCATCGCGATCACCCAGAGCGCCGGGCGCCACGGGCGGCGCGACATCGCGCCGTAGCTGCCGACGGCAGCCGCCGCGAGAGCGACGGCCATCGGCCCTACGGACAGCAGGATTCTGCCGTTGTCGTTGCAGAAGGGGTGGGCGCCCGGCTCGCACTCGTTCGCGGCGGACAGACCCATCAGCGACACGGCGGTCAGCCCGACGAGGGCGCAGAGGCAGACGACCGCCACCCCCGCCACACGCACGCCCCGCACGGCGATCTCTCTGGCAGTCACGAGCGGCAGGGTAGTCCGTGCGCGGCGATGTACGTGCGCCAGCGGTGCACGAAGAGCGGCAACGGCGCGGAACTGCCCGTGCGTTCGGCCTCCCACCGGGCGGCACGCAGCTCCCGGTCGAAGCGGTCGGCCGCCGCCAGGTCCACGGCGCTGACGGCCACCCGCAGAGCCGCCTCGACCAGGGGGTCGCCGGGCGGCCCCATCAGGCGGCCAGCTCGAACCACAGCAACTTCCCGCACATCCCGAACACTTCCTCGCCGAGTGCGTACCCGCCCCACCGGTCCGCACATTCGCGCACGAGCAGCAACCCGCGCCCCCGCTCGGCACACTCGGGCGGACCGGGCGGGCTCGCCCCGCGAAACGGCGGGGGGATCGTGGGATTGGAGTCCCACACCCCCACCCGTACGTGCGTTGTGCGCGGATTGCTCAGCCGGATCCAGGACGGCCCGTCGGAGTGCAGCAGCGAGTTGGTCACCAACTCGCTCGCCAATAGCTCCGCCACGTCGCTGACCTGCGCCAGGCCGTACGTGTGCAGCACGGTTCGGGTCACCGCCCGCGCGATGCGGACGGCTCTGCGGTCGCGCGGGAGCGCGAGGGTGTACGTCCAGAAGTCGTCTGAACACGAAGTGTTCGCAGATACGTTGTTGTCGTTACGCATGGGGGATCGCCTCCGGTCAGGTGGCCCGGTGGCGGTGTCGCCCTTGGCGGGCGGTGCTCTTCCGGCGCCATCGAGTGGCATGCGTCACACTGTAGGACGTCGACTGTGAAGTATTCGGGGATTCACTTGAATACATTCAGGATGCGCTCGTGTGGGTGACCCGCCGCACTGTGCACGGATCGAGAAGGGCGCAGCCATGCCACAGAGCAGTACCCCGACCCTGCGGCAGCAGCGCCTTGGCGCTGAGCTGCGCAAACTGCGTGAGCGGGCGGGCCTGTCCGCGACAGCGGCGGCGGCCCTTTTCGGTGTCAACCAGTCGCGCATCAGCAACATCGAGTCGGGACGGCACCCCGTGAGCGCCGACCGGGTCCGCGCGATGGCATCCGGCTACGACTGCGTCGGCGAGGATCTGATCGAGGCGCTCGTCGCGATGACGGGGAAGCGTGCCCGGGGCTGGTGGGAGGAGTACCGCGACATCCTGCCGACCGGGCTCCTCGACCTTGCGGAGATGGAGCACTACGCGACGGCGATGCGGGTGGCCGTCGTCATTCACATGCCCGGCCTGCTTCAGACGCTGGACCATGTCCGCGCGGGGCTTCAAGATGTCGTTCCACCGCTTCGCCCGCATGACGTCGAACATCGCGTCTCGTACCGAATGAAGCGGCAGGCGATCCTGTACGGCGATCGGCCGACACCCTACGGCGTGATCATGCATGAGGCCGCACTGCGGATGGGGGTTGGCGGCCGGGACGTTGCGAGGGGACAGTTGGATCACCTCATCGAGATGAGCGAGCACGAGAACGTTGACGTGCGGGTGATCCCCTTCGGGACTGGTGCCTTTGTCTCCACAGGCCAGTCGATCATCCTTGCAGCGGGACCCGTTCCGCTCTTGGACACCGTTGAGCTGGACAGTGAGCACGGCTGCGAGTTCCTGGACGCCGAGGCGCAACTCGTGAAGTACCGACTCGTGCTGGACCGGATGAGTAGTGGGGCTCTGACCCCGGAGAAATCGCGGGATCTGATCCACAGCATCGCCCAGAGCCTCTGAAAGGCGGCCTACATGTCCTCTCTGCCCTGGCGGAAGTCCTCTTACAGCCCCGAGCAAGCGAACTGCGTCCACATATCCCGGACCGCCGACGGAACCATCCGCCTCCGCGAGTCCGACGATCCCGACGTGATCGTCCGCACCACCCCCGCCGCGCTCCGCGCATTCCTCCGCACGCTCAAGGCCGGGGCGGCCCAGCCCTAAACCGGGGCGGCCCGGCCCCAGGCCCCGCCCCAGGCCGAGGCCAGCATGCCGTTGGCTATCCACGCCACCGCCAGCAGCGCCAGCCCCAGCGCCCCGAAGGCCGCCCGGCCGTCGCGGCGCAGGACGCCGTACAGGGCGGTTGTCGTGATCACGGGGGCCGCGATGTGGGGGAGGAGGACGACCAGGGACTGGCGGTCGGGGTCGCAGAGCGCGTACGTGAGCAGGTCTGCGGCGATGAGCAGCGCTCCGAGGAGTCCGCGGACGACCACGGGCGGGCGGGGTGCGGCCGGCGGGATGCTCACGGGGAGGGTCATGCCGATGACGCCAGGTCGCCGCAGGGCGCACGGCATGAGCGGTGCTAACTCAAGGCTGCCGTGAGTACGGACCGTCACCGGGGGCTGACGGCACGGTCCACCCGGCGGCCCGACTACCCTGGGAGATCGATCGTTCCGCACCAGCATGGAGTAAAAGTGGCCGTCAACCTCGTCAACGTCGAGGCCGTAGGAAAGGTCTACGGCACCCGGGCGCTGCTCGACGGTGTTTCCCTCGGCGTTTCGGAGGGCGACCGCATCGGGGTCGTCGGCCGCAATGGTGACGGGAAGACGACCCTGATCCGGATGCTCGCGCAGTTGGAGGAGCCGGACACCGGGCGCGTCACGCACGTGGGCGGGCTGCGGCTCGGGGTGCTGACGCAGCACGACAGCCTGGATCCGACCGCGACCGTCCGGCACGAGGTGGTCGGCGACAAGGCGGACCACGAGTGGCTCGGGGACGCGAAGATCCGCGACGTGCTCACCGGGCTCTTCGGCGGGCTGGACCTGCCGGGGTTCCCGCAGGGGCTGGACACCGTGATCGGGCCGCTGTCCGGTGGCGAGCGGCGCAGGATCGCGCTGGCGAAGCTGCTGATCGACGAGCAGGACCTGGTCGTGCTCGACGAGCCGACCAACCACCTCGACGTCGAGGGCATCGCCTGGCTGGCGAGCCACCTGCAGAACCGGCGCTCCGCGCTGGTCTGCGTCACTCACGACCGGTGGTTCCTGGACCAGGTCTGCACCCGGATGTGGGACGTGCAGCGCGGTGACGTGCACGAGTACGAGGGCGGCTACAGCGACTACGTCTTCGCGCGGGCCGAGCGCGACCGGCGCGCGGCCACCGAGGAGGGCAAGCGCCAGAACCTGATGCGCAAGGAGCTGGCGTGGCTGCGCCGCGGGGCCCCGGCGCGGACCAGCAAGCCGCGCTACCGCATCGAGGCCGCGAACGAGCTGATCGCGGACGTGCCGCCGCCGCGGGACAGCGCCGAGCTGATGAAGTTCGCCAACTCGCGGCTCGGGAAGACCGTCTTCGAGCTGGAGGACGTGACGATCCAGGGCGGCGACAAGGTGCTGCTCAAGCACCTGACGTGGCAGCTCGGCCCGGGTGACCGGATCGGTCTGGTCGGGGTGAACGGCGCGGGCAAGACGTCGCTGCTGCGGGCGCTGGCGAAGGCCGCGTACTCGCAGGGCGACGAGCAGCCGCCGGCCGGCAAGGTCGTCGTCGGCAAGACGGTGAAGCTGGCGTACCTGTCGCAGGAGGTCAGCGAGGTCGACCCGACGTGGCGGGTGATCCAGGCCGTGGAGAGCGTGCGCCAGCGCGTGGACCTCGGCAAGGGCAAGGAGATGACGGCCGGGCAGCTGTGCGAGCAGTTCGGCTTCTCGAAGGAGAAGCAGTGGACGCCGGTCGGTGACCTGTCGGGTGGTGAGCGGCGCCGGCTGCAGATCCTGCGGCTGCTGATGGACGAGCCGAACGTGCTCTTCCTCGACGAGCCCACCAACGACCTGGACATCGAGACGCTGACGCAACTGGAGGACGTCCTCGACGGATGGCCCGGCTCGATGGTGGTCATCAGCCACGACCGGTTCTTCCTGGAGCGCACGACCGACAACGTCTGGGCGCTGCTCGGCGACTCGACGCTGCGGATGCTGCCGCGCGGGGTGGACGAGTACCTGGAGCGGCGGCGCCGGATCGCGGCGGACGCGGCGCCCGCGCCGGTCGCGGCGAAGGGCAAGGCGGCCGGGGCCGCGGGCTCGCGGGACGAGCGGGCGGCGAAGAAGGAGCTGCAGAAGGTCGAGCGCAGGCTCGACCGTATCGGCCAGGAAGAGGCCAAGGTGCACGCGCAGATCGCGGACAACTCGACCGACTTCGACCTGGTCGCGAAGTTGGACACGCAGTTGCGCGCGCTGCGCGACGAGCGCGACGAGCTGGAGATGCGCTGGCTGGAGCTGGCCGACGACGAGTAGGCCCGTGGGTGCTGGGATGACGCCGGGGCGTGCGCGCCCCGGCGTGTGGGGCTTGTAGCGGGCGCGTAACGGTCGGGCTCCGGCGCGTGGAGTGGCTGGAACGCAGTGATAGAAAGAGAACTCCCGCTTACCTGACCTTTACTGGTATGGCCTGAATGAGGACCTGCTGATGACGCAGCCGCCCCCGCCGCCCGGCAACCCGCCCAACCTCGGGAAGCCCGAGGCTGCTGGGCCTCCGCCTCCCCAGCAGGCCCCCTATCCGCCGACGGCCGTGAGCCCGCAGGCGCCCCAGCCGCCGCAGGGGCCGCCGCAGGGGCCGCCGCCCGGCCAGCAGCCGTACGGGCAGCAGCAGTACGGCTATCCGCAGACCCCGCCCCCTGGGCAGGTTCCGGACAACCCGTACGCGCAGCCCGTGCCGCCGGGGGAGAACCCGTACGCGCAGCCGGCTCCGCAGCAGCCGCAGTACGGCTACCCGCAGGCGCCGCCCGGCCAGGCTCCGCCGCCGCAGTACGGCTACCCGCAGGGTCCGCCCCCGCCGCAGACCGTGTTCACGCAGCCTCCCGGCGGCGGTCAGGGCGGTGGCAACAGCAAGATCGTGGTGATCATCGCGGCGGTCGTCGCGGCGGTGCTGGTCATCGGTGGCGGCGTGTGGTTCGCGACCAAGGACGACGGCGGCAGCAAGAAGCCGGTCGCGGACCAGTCCTCGACCGGGACCGGCGGCACCAACGACAAGCCGAAGGGCGTCATCAACGCCAAGATCGGCTGGAGCAAGGACTCGACGCGGCCGCCCGCCGAGGAGATCCAGGCCAAGATCCCGAACACCTGGTTCAGCGGTGACACCGTCGTGAAGACGATGACCGACTCCGTCAAGGGGTTCGCGCTCCAGGGCGGCGCGGAGAAGTGGTCGATCCCGATCACGGGCGAGTCCTGCCCGGCCTCGGACACCGCCTCCGACAACCGGGTCGCGATCCAGTTCGGCGCCAAGTGCGAGATGCTGATGGCCGTCGACATCGCCCAGGGCAAGAAGCTCTGGGAGGTGCCGCTGCCCATCGCGGCCGGCTCCTCGGCCAGCACGTTCATGTACTCCACGGTCGCGGTGAGCGGTGACATCGCCGCGGTGTCCTGGCTGCACGGGTACGCCGGGTACAAGCTGAGCACCCACGCGCAGGTCTGGGCGCCCGTCCCGTCGTCGAACTGCCAGGACAAGAGCTACACCGGCGGCAAGCAGCTGGTCGTCGAGGTGAAGTGCGGCAAGGAGGTCTTCGTCCGGGGCGTCGACACCACGACGTACAAGACGACCTGGTCCTGGCAGGTGTCGGCGGGCACCGAGCTCTCCGCCATCGTGTCCACCGATCCGGTGGTCGTCGGCATCGGCGCGACCAACAGCCTGATGTCCGACCTGATGTACCTGGAGAACGGCAAGCTCGTCGGCCACACGTCGCTGGGCAACGGCGGCTACGAGGGCAACTACGGGATCCACTGCCGGATCCCCGGTGAGGGCGCCTGCTTCAACTTCGTCATCGACGGCACGACGCTGTACACACCGACGAAGCCGCACAAGGACGCGGGCGGCGGCTACGGCCAGACCACCGAGATCGCGGCCATCGACCTGCGGACCGGCAAGCCGATGTGGACCGTCAAGCCGGACGTCCCGGGCGAGGCGCGGGTCATCGCCCTGGAGGACGGCAAGGTCATGGCGTACCAGGAGTCCGGGTACGAGAAGCCCGGCGGGATCTACGCCATGGACCCGAAGACGAAGAAGAACACGCCGTACATGAAGTTCGGCGCGGACACCGAGAAGGCCGAGCGGGACTTCTCGGACCTCTACAGCTACCAGTGGCTGTACAAGGGCCACTTCATCGTCACCGCCGTCAACGTCTCGGCGCGGGAGACCTCGTCGACCGCGGTGATCACGGACATCAGCTGACCCCTGTGGACGGGTAAAACCCCAGTACCGCACCGACGGGCCCATAACGAGACACCTGTCCCGTTGTGGGCCCGTTCTGTGCACGATGGGACGCTCCGGTTGCGAACCGGCCATCAATGACGGGTATTTCGGAATTGAGGGGTACTTCTCACCGGTAAGGGGCGCGCCGCGTCGAACAAACGTGTAGCTTCCGGGGCTAGACCCGGGCCCGCCGAGGGTCACCGCCGGGACAGTGGGCGGGCCGTGCGCTACGTACAAGTGGGGGCAGGACGTGGAGCCGCCGGGGCCGATCCCGATCGGTCCTCGGGGGGATAGGGGAACGCGACATGGGCGTACGACTTGTCGTCATCGACGACCACCGGCTGCTCGCCGAGGCGCTCGCCTCGGCACTGAAACTCCGGGGCCACCGGGTGCTCGCCGCGGCCTCGCCGGCGGCGGGAGCGGCGGATCTGATCCTCAGCAGGTCGCCCGAGGTGTGTCTGATCGGCACGTCGTCCCCGGCCGACGCGGCCGTGTTCGAGACCGTGTCACGGGTGAAGCGCGAGCGCTCGGCGGTGGCCGTGGTCGTGCTGGGGCCCGTGCCGAGCCCGCGCGGGATCGCGGCGGCGTTCGCGGCCGGCGCCTCGGGCTACGTGCGGCAGGACGAGCGCATCGAGGGCGTGGAGCGGGCCATGGTCAAGGCCAGGGCCGGTGAGGTCGCGGTCTCGCCGCAGCTGCTGCAGAGCGCGTTCGCGGAGCTGCTGAACCCGGTGGCGGAGCCCGACGACGAGGGCAGCCGGCTGCTGCAGATGCTCACCCCGCGCGAGGTCGAGGTGCTGATGCGGGTCGCCGAGGGGGAGGACACCCGGCTGATCGCCGCCGGGATGAACATCGCCCCCAGTACCGCGCGCACCCATGTGCAGCGGGTGCTGATGAAACTCGGCGTCGGCTCCCGGCTGGAGGCGGCCGCGCTCGCGGCCCGTACCGGGCTGCTGGACCGGGTGGCGGCCGGGAGCGTGTCCGCCCGCGGCTGACCGCGTTCCACCGCCCCTGACCCCGATGCCCCCGCGCCGTGCGCGGGGGCATCGTCATGCCGCCGTGCCTCCGCTCCCCGCCGATCTCACCGCTTCCTGGCCGACGCATTGACGCTACTGTTGTTTTGTGGTTCATTGTGCGCGGTTCTGTTGAGTAAGTGTAATGAGGGGCCCCCGGAGTGAAGAAGACGACGACGCGCCTGGCGGACGGCCGGGAGCTGCTCTACTACGACTCCCGTGACGACGTGGTGCGGGACGCCGTGGACCGGCGCCCGCTCGACGCGGTCGCCACCTCCGCGGAGCTGCGCCGCGACCCGCTGCTGGGCGACACCGTCGCCGTCGCCTCCCACCGGCAGGGCCGCACCTACCACCCGCCGGCCGACGAGTGCCCGCTGTGCCCGTCGCGCGACGGGCGGCTGAGCGAGATCCCGGCCGCCGACTACGACGTCGCCGTCTTCGAGAACCGCTTCCCCTCCCTGGCGGGCGACGCCGGGCGCTGCGAGGTCGTCTGCTTCACCTCCGACCACGACGCCTCGTTCGCCGACCTCAGCCCCGAGCAGGCCGGACTGGTGCTCGACGCCTGGACCGACCGCACCGCCGAGCTGTCCCAGCTCCCCGGGGTCGAGCAGGTCTTCTGCTTCGAGAACCGCGGCAAGGAGATCGGCGTCACGCTCGGCCACCCGCACGGGCAGATCTACGCGTACCCGTTCACCACCCCGCGCACCGAGCTGATGCTGCGCTCGCTGGCGGAGCACCGGGAGCGCACCGGCGGCAACCTCTTCGACGACGTGCTCGCCGACGAGCGCGCCGACGGCCGCCGCATCGTGCTGGCCGGTGAGCACTGGACGGCGTACGTCCCGTACGCGGCGCACTGGCCCTACGAGGTGCACCTGTACCCGAACCGCCGGGTGCCGGACCTGCTGGGACTCGACGAGGACGCCCGCAGAGAGTTCCCACAGGTCTATCTGGAACTCTTGAAGCGCTTCGACCGGATCTTCGGGGAGGGCGAACCGCGCACGCCGTACATCGCGGGCTGGCACCAGGCGCCGTTCACGGCGGCCGACCGGGGCGAGTTCGCGCTGCACCTCGAGCTTTTCACCGTCCGCCGCACTTCCGGCAAGCTGAAGTTCCTCGCGGGTTCCGAATCCGGCATGAGTGTGTTCATCAACGACGTGCCACCGGAGAGCGCGGCACAGCGACTGCGAGAGGTAGCGAGCCAGTGAGCACCCCCCTGAAGGTCCTGGTGACCGGCGGCGCCGGTTACGTCGGCAGCGTCGTCACCGCCCACCTGCTGGAAGCCGGCCACCGGGTCACCGTCCTGGACGACCTGTCGACCGGCTTCCGCGAGGGCGTGCCGGCCGGCGCGGACTTCGTCGAGGGGCGCGTCCAGGACGCGGGCAAGGTGCTCGACCCCTCCTTCGACGCCGTGCTGCACTTCGCCGCCTCCTCGCAGGTCGGCGAGTCGGTCGCCGACCCGGGCAAGTACTGGCGCAACAACGTGGCGGGCTCCATGGAGCTGCTCGCCGCGATGCGCGAGGCGGGGGTCCGCCGGCTCGTCTTCTCCTCCACGGCCGCGACCTACGGGGAGCCGGCGTCCGTGCCGATCACCGAGGACGACGCGACCGCGCCGACCAACCCGTACGGCGCCACCAAGCTGGCCGTCGACCACATGATCACCGGTGAGGCGGCGGCGCACGGGCTGACCGCCGTCTCCCTGCGGTACTTCAACGTGGCGGGGGCGTACCGGTCGGTCGGCGGGGGTCTGATCGGCGAGCGGCACGACCCGGAGTCGCACCTCATCCCGCTGGTCCTCCAGGTCGCGCAGGGCCGCCGCGAGGCGATCTCCGTCTACGGCGACGACTACCCGACGCCGGACGGCACCTGCGTGCGCGACTACATCCACGTCGCCGACCTGGCGCAGGCGCACCTGCTGGCGCTGACCGCGGGCGGCGCGGGCGAGCACCTGATCTGCAACCTCGGCAACGGTGAGGGCTTCTCCGTCCGCCAGGTCGTCGAGACCGTCCGGCAGGTCACCGGCCACCCGGTCCCCGAGGTCACCGTCCCGCGCCGCGGCGGCGACCCGGCCGTGCTGGTCGCGTCCGCCGAGCGGGCCCGGCGGGTCCTCGGCTGGCGTCCGACCCGGTCGGATCTCGCCGAAATCGTCCAGGACGCATGGGCGTTCGCCCAGCGCGGGGAGAGTCAGGAGAACGCCAAGTGACCGTTTTCGAGAAGGTGTTCGGCGCCGCCGCGGAGGGCGTGTGGGCAGCGCCCGGCCGGGTGAACCTGATCGGTGAGCACACCGACTACAACGACGGCTTCGTGATGCCGTTCGCGCTGCCGCACACCACCGTGGCCTCGGTCGCCCGCCGCGACGACGGCCTGCTGCGGGTGCACTCCGGCGACATGCCCGGCGGCATCGTGGAGCTGCGCCTGGACGAGCTGGCGCCCGGCAGGGACGACGGCTGGGCCTCGTACCCGGCGGGCGTGGTGTGGGCGCTGCGGGAGGCGGGCCACCCGCTGACCGGCGCCGACATCCACTACGAGAGCACCGTCCCCACCGGGGCCGGGCTGTCGTCGTCCGCCGCGCTGGAGGTCGTGACCGCGCTGGCCCTGAACGACCTGCACGGGCTGGGCATCGAGCGGGCCGCGATGGCGCTGCTGTGCCAGCGCGCCGAGAACGTCTACGTCGGCGCCCCGACCGGGATCATGGACCAGACGGCGTCCGCCTGCTGCACCGAGGGACACGCGCTGTTCGTGGACACCCGGGACGGGTCGCAGCGCCAGGTGCCGCTGGACCTCGCGGCGGAGGGGATGCGGCTGCTGGTCGTGGACACCCGCGTCAAGCACGCGCACAGCGACGGCTCGTACGCCGAGCGCCGGGCCGGCTGCGAGGCCGGCGCCGCCGCCCTCGGGGTGCCCGCGCTGCGCGACATCCCCTTCGACGGCCTGGCCGGGGCCCTCGACCGGCTGCGCGAGGGCGGGCAGGACGAGAGCATCCTCGGCCTGGTCCGCCACATCGTCACCGAGAACCACCGGGTCGAGCAGGTCATCGAGCTGCTGGACGCGGGCCGGACCCGCGACATCGGCGCGGTCCTGACGGCCGGTCACGTCTCGCTGCGGGACGACTTCCGGATCTCCTGCGCCGAGCTGGACCTCGTCGTGGACACCGCCAACGCCTCCGGCGCGCTGGGCGCGCGGATGACGGGCGGCGGGTTCGGCGGCTCGGCCATCGTCCTCGCGGAGAGCGACGCCGCGGAGAAGATCACCGAGGCGGTCGTCTCGGCGTTCGCGGCCGCGGGCCTGAAGGAGCCGCGGGTCTTCACGGCGGTCCCGTCGGCGGGCGCCCGCCGCGTCTGACCCCGCCGTCCCAAACCCCCGCCGACCGGATTGTGGCGGGGAGACGGAGCACCAGCCTTCCCGCGCGCCCCATGGGTTGGCCGAATGCATCCGCTGCTACCGGCCACTTCTGCCAATCGGGCGCTATCGGCGCCCCCGGCCCCTACGCTTCTGACACAGCGCCGGTGGGGGCCGGCGCCATCAGGGGGCGAGACGCAAGGATTCGGCACCCGGAACAGGCACCACGGACGCGGCACGACGGCGGTCGTGCGGTGCCGAGGTGGATCACCCTGTTTCCGGGCGCCGGATCCCATGCGATCAATCCCAAACGTGGGGGAGGGCAACATGTCGGGAGTGGGGCCCGTGGGACGTATTCGTGTCCTCGTCGTGGACGATCACCGGATCTTCGCTGAATCGCTGGCCGCCGCACTGGCGGCGGAGCCGGACGTCGACGTGTCGGCGGCCGGCAGCGGCCCCGCCGCCCAGCGCTGTCTGGAGCGCGCGGTGGCCGACAACCGCAGGTACGACGTGCTGCTGGTCGACGCCGACCTCGGCGCGGTGTTCCGTGCGCCGGGCGCCCCGGTGGGCGCCGGCACGCTGACCGCGGTACCGCGGCTGGTGCCGGAGGTGCGGCACGCGGACCATCCGGGCCCCGCCGTGGCGGCGGTCCCGGAGCAGCTGGTCGACGGCATCGGACTGGTGGAGCGGGTCCGGACCGAGTACCCGTCGACGCGCACGGTGGTGCTGGCCGAGCGGGACGACGCGCGGCGCGCGGCGCGGGCGCTGCAGGCCGGGGCCTCCGGCTGGGTCGCCAAGGACTGCTCGCTCTCCCGGCTGCTGGCCGTGATGCGCGGGGTGCTGCGGGACGAGACGCACCTGCCGCCCGCGCTGCTCACCGGCGTGCTGCGGGAGCTGACGGCCGCCCGCCGGCACCGCACCGAGAGCGAACGGCTGGTGGAGTCGCTGACGCCGCGCGAGCAGGAGGTGCTGCGCTGCATGGTGGCCGGGCTCGGCCGCAAGGCGGTCGCCGAACGGCTCTTCCTGTCCCCGCACACCGTCCGCACGCACATGCAGAACGTGCTGGGGAAGCTGGGCGTGCACTCGACGCTGGCGGCGGTCGCGCTCGCGCGCCGGGCCGGTGTCGGACCGGTCGAACTGGTCCCGTCAGCCGGGGATGTTGTCGAACGGAGCGGTCAGCTGTCGTAGCAGCGCCGCCAGGTCGCTGCGCTGGCGGTCCGTCAGCTCGCCGAGGATGGACCGCTCCTGGGCGAGCAGCCCGGCCAGCGCCTGGTCGGCGCGCTCCCGCCCCTCGGGCGTCAGCCGCACGAGCACCCCGCGCCGGTCCGAGGGGTCCGGGAGCCGTTCCACCAGGCCCTTCTTGGCGAGCCGGTCGATGCGGTTGGTCATCGTGCCGGAGGTGACGAGGGTCTGCGTGAGCAGTTGCCCGGGGGAGAGCTGGTACGGGTCGCCGGTGCGGCGCAGCGAGGTGAGCACGTCGAACTCCCACGGCTCCAGGCTGTGCTCGGAGAAGGCCAGCCGCCGGGCCCGGTCCAGGTGCCGGGCGAGCCTGCTGACGCGGCTGAGCACCTCGAGCGGTTCCACGTCGAGGTCGGGGCGCTCTCGGCGCCATGCAGCGACCAAACGGTCGACCTCGTCCTCCATGACGATCAGTGTAGTGGTTCTGTCGATATGAAGTCTCTTGACGTCAAGATAAATCGTGAGGCACCGTAGAGGACGTCAGCAGACCCGCCAGAACCACCAGGGAGACAGAAACGTGCCGGCAGCAGCACCCGCCTGGGACCCCCAGCAGTACCTGCACCACACCGACCACCGCACCCGCCCCTTCCACGAGCTGCTCGCCCGGGTGCCCGTCCTCCCCGGGGAGGGGCCGCGCATCGCGGACATCGGCTGCGGTCCCGGCAACGTCACCACGCTGCTCACCCACCGCTGGCCGGCCGCCCGCGTCACCGGCTTCGACAACTCGCCGCAGATGCTGGAGGCGGCCCGCGCCTACGCGGGCCCGACCCCCGGCGGCGGGCACCTGGACTTCCGGGCCGCCGACGCCGCGCACTGGGCGCCGGACGAGACCTACGACCTGATCGTCGCCAACGCCGCCCTGCAATGGGTCGAGGGCCACGCGCAGCGATTCCCGGAGTGGCTGGCCCACCTGGCCCCCGGCGGCACCTTCGCCTTCCAGGTCCCCGGCAACCACACGGCCCCCAGCCACGTCCTGCTCGCCGAACTCTGCGCGTCCCCGAAGTGGCGGACCCGGCTGGGCGGCGCGGCCGACCGCCGCGTCCTGATCCACGAGCCGGAGGAGTACTTCCAGCAGCTCAGCTGCCTCGGCTGCGAGACCGACGTGTGGGAGACGACGTACCTGCACCACCTTCAGGGGCCGGACCCGGTGCTCGAATGGACCAAGGGCACCGCGCTGCGCCCGGTGCTGACCGTGCTCGGGGACGACCGCGCCGCCCGCGAGGCGTTCCTCGCCGAGTACGCCGAACTGCTGCGCACGGCCTACCCGGCCGGTCCGCACGGCACGGTCTTCCCGTTCCGGCGGATCTTCGTCGTCGCCCGCAAGGACGGGGCCGCCGCGTGATCAGCGCCCTCGACCACGTCCAGCTCGCGGCGCCGCCCGGCAGCGAGGACGCGCTGCGCGCCTTCTACGGGGACGTCCTCGGCATGACCGAACTCCCCAAGCCGCCCGCGCTCGCCGCCCGCGGCGGCTGCTGGTTCGCCTCCGGCGCGGCGCAGCTCCACCTCGGGATCGAGGAGGACTTCCGGCCCGCCAGGAAGGCGCACCCGGGCATCAGGGTGGACGGCATCACCGCGTACGCCCGGCGGCTGGAGGAGCGCGGCGCGCCCGTCGTGTGGGACGACAACCTGCCGGGACACCGCCGCTTCTACTGCGACGACCCGGTCGGCAACCGCCTGGAGTTCCTGGAGCCGGATGATTCCTGAAGGCCGCAGGATCCGGCAGCGCGGGGACCGGTCCCACGCTTGCGGGTGATGTGACGGACGGTACCGCCCGCTACGGTGAAGGCAGACTGCAGAATCCCGTCCATGGGAGGAACCATGACCGCCGAGTCCGTGCACCGCTGGCCGGTGCCGCCGCAGGACGGCTACACCGTGGACGACCTGCTGACGCTGCCCGACCTCCCGCCGCACACGGAGCTGATCGACGGGAGCCTGGTATTCGTGAGTCCGCAGCGGTACTTCCACAGTGTGGTGATCGATCTGCTGATGAGCGGCTTGCGCCGGACCGTTCCGAAGCATCTGAAGGCGGTCCGGGAGATGACCGTCATCCTGAGCCGGCGCGACGGTCCTGAGCCCGATGTCTCGGTCGTACGGGCCGAGGCGGTGACCAGCCGCCTCCAGACCCGCTTCGACGCGGCGGACGTCCTGCTCGCCGTCGAGGTCGTCTCCCCGGACTCCGAGGCACGCGACCGCGAGACCAAGCCGCGGAAGTACGCCGCGGCGGGCATCGAGAACTTCTGGCTGGTCGAGATGGCGGGGCAGGACGCCCACCCGGTGGTCCACGTGTACGAACTCGACAAGGTCACCAAGGCGTACGCCCTCACCGGAATCCACCGCGACCTGCTCAAGACCGGCGTCCCGTACGACATCGACATCGACCTGGGCGCTGTCGACGAGTTCTAGTCGCGGGCCGCCCGGCGGTAGCCGGGTGCAGGTCCGGGGCGACGCGGACTACAGCAGGACGAAGGCCGTGGCCATCAGGGCCGCGCCCGACAGGCCGGCTGCCCAGGCGCTGCGCGGCATCCGCAGGCCGCCCGCGAGTACCAGGGCGGCCAGCAGGAGGGCGCCGCCGAGCGGGACCCAGGCGTAGAGCACTCCGGGCCAGCCGATGCGCACCACGTCGTCGGTGCCGGGCTTCACGGCGACCCTGAGCCGCTCGCCGGTGCGGTGGGTGACCGACCGGGTGATGGTGACCTTCGGCCGCGCCGTGGCGGCCCCGGCGGGGGCGAAGGGGCCGGTGCAGGTCTTGTCGCCGCAGGCGGCGACCGTCATGGTGCCGCGCTCGCGGCCCTTGCTGAGCATCACGTGCTGGGCGGTGCCCCAGGACACCCACACGCCCGAGGCGAGCAGCAGGGCGACCACCGTCCACAGGATCACGGCCTTGCCGACGAGCAGCACGCCCCAGGTACTCTCCGCCGCCCGGCGGGCCCGGCTCCGTTTGACCATGCGGGCGATCTTTGGCCATGACATGCCATGGAGTCAACCGCCGTGGCAGGAGGCGGGCGCCGCCGGCGGGCCGTCAGCTGTTGTACGTGCTCTGTGCCCGCTCCAGGCCGTCGGAGATCAGCGACTCGACGGCGTCGGCGGAGCGGTCGACGAACCAGTCCAGTTCCTTGCGCTCGGCCGAGGAGAAGTCCTTGAGCACGAAGGCCGCCACGTCCATCCGGCCGGGCGGCCGGCCGATGCCGCAGCGCACCCGCAGATAGTCCGGGCCCAGCGACTTGGTGATCGACTTCAGGCCGTTGTGGCCGTTGTCGCCGCCGCCCAGTTTCAGCCGCAGCGTCGGGTAGTCGATGTCCAGCTCGTCGTGGACGGCGATGATCTGCCCGGTGGGCACCTTGTAGAAGTCGCGCAGCCCGGTGACGGGCCCGCCGGAGAGGTTCATGAACGTCATCGGCTTGGCCAGCACCACCCGCTGCCCGGCGATCCGGCCCTCGACCACCTGGGCCCGGCTCTTGTGCGTCTTGAACCGGCCGCGGATCCGCTCCGCGAGCAGGTCAGCGACCATGAAGCCGATGTTGTGCCGGTTGCCGGCGTACTCGGGGCCGGGGTTGCCGAGTCCGGCCACCAGCCAGGGCCCCTCGGGGGCGGGCGAACTGCTCATGCTCATGCCGTCCATTCAAGTCCACTGACGTCGCAACCCGAACCGCCGCCCCGCTCCGAGGGGAGCGGGGCGGCGGTTCGGGACAGCGGAGGCGGGAGGATCAGGCCTCGGTGCTCTCGGCGGTCTCGGCGGACTCGTCCGCCGGCTCCTCGGCCTGCGGGGCCACGATCTGGATGACGACGGTGTCGCCGTCGATCGTCAGCACGGTGCCCTCGGGCAGCGTGATGTCCTTGGCGAGGATGGAGGCGCCTGCCTCCAGGCCCTCGATGGAGACGGAGACCGAGGTCGGGATGTGGGTGGCCTCGGCCTCGACCGGAAGGGCGTTGAGGACGTGCTCCAGCAGGCCGCCGCCCGGGGCCAGCTCGCCCTCGGTGTGCACGGCCACCTCGACGCTGACCTTCTCGCCGCGCTTCACGGTGAGCAGGTCGACGTGCTTGAGGAAGCCCTTGATGGCGTCGCGCTGGACGGCCTTGGGGAGCACGAAGGTGGTCTTGCCCTCGACCTCGAGGCTGATCAGGACGTTCTTGGTGCGGAGCGCGAGCAGCAGCGCGTGACCCGGGAGGTTCACGTGCACCGGGGTGGCACCGTGGCCGTAGACGACACCGGGGACCAGGTTGGCGCGGCGCGCACGGCGGGCGGCACCCTTGCCGAATTCGGTACGGACCTCGGCGCTGAGCTTGACCTCGGACATGAGAATCACTCCTCGTAAAGAGACGACTGGCTTGGACACATGTCGCCCGGCCCACGACGGGGGCCGATCCACTTACGAGGAGCGCGCCGATAACGGAGACGAAAAAGCCTCCCTCGCCGAGCAAACTCCAGGAGTCTACCCGGCGGGGAGGCCTTGACGAAATCGATCAACCCGTCCTCGGGATCGGAGCGGGAACCGACCGGTGATCAGGTGTTCAGTGCGAGGCGCCGTCGAAGAGGCTGGTGACCGAGCCGTCCTCGAAGACCTCGCGGATCGCGGACGCGAGCGTCGGCGCGATCGAGAGGACCGTGATCTTGTCCAGCTCCAGCTCGCCCGGGGTTGGCAGCGAGTTGGTGAAGATGAACTCGCTCACCTGCGAGTTCTTCAGGCGGTCGGCGGCCGGGCCGGAGAGCACACCGTGCGTCGACGCCACGATGACGTCCTCGGCGCCGTTGGCGAACAGGGCGTCCGCGGCGGCGCAGATGGTGCCACCGGTGTCGATCATGTCGTCGACGAGGACGCAGATGCGGCCCCTGACGTCACCGACGACCTCGTGCACCGTCACCTGGTTCGCGACGTCCGGGTCGCGGCGCTTGTGGACGATCGCCAGCGGGGCGCCGAGGCGGTCGCACCAGTTGTCGGCCACGCGGACGCGGCCGGCGTCCGGGGAGACGATGGTGAGCTTGGTGCGGTCGACCTTGGCACCGACGTAGTCGGCCAGGATCGGCAGCGAGATCAGATGGTCCACCGGGCCGTCGAAGAAGCCCTGGATCTGCGAGGCGTGCAGGTCCACGGCGAGCAGCCGGTCGGCACCCGCGGTCTTGAACAGGTCGGCCATCAGCCGCGCCGAGATCGGCTCGCGGCCGCGGTGCTTCTTGTCCTGGCGGGCGTAGCCGTAGAACGGCAGGATCACGGTGATGCGCTTGGCGGAGGCCCGCTTCAGCGCGTCGATCATGATCAGCTGTTCCATGATCCACTTGTTGATCGGAGCGGTGTGGCTCTGGATCACGAACGCGTCGCTGCCGCGCGCGGACTCCTCGAAACGGACGTAGATCTCACCGTTCGCGAAGTCGAACGCCTTGGTCGGGACGAGGTCGACACCGAGCTGGTGGGCCACCTCCTCCGCGAGTTCCGGATGAGCGCGTCCGGAGAAGAGCATCAGCTTCTTCTCACCGGTCGTCTTGAGCCCGGTCACACCGTCTCCTTGGTTCTACGGGTCCACGGGGGTTCGGAGGCGACCCCGGTAAGACTCAGTTAAGACTCGGTTCGCAGCTTCGTCCCGTGGACGTCGGCCTGCGGCATTCCGTGCACCTCTACGGTACGCCCCGCCGGGCCGCGTCGTGACCTGGCGGGAGTGCCGTTACTCACCCTGGGCGGCTCGCTCGGCGGCCTCCGCGGCGGCGCTCCCGGGGCGCTTGCGGGCGACCCAGCCCTCGATGTTCCTTTGCTGGCCGCGCGCCACGGCCAGCGAACCGGCCGGTACGTCCTTGGTGATCACGGAGCCGGCGGCGGTGTAGGCGCCGTCCCCGACTGTGACCGGTGCCACGAACATGTTGTCGGAGCCGGTCTTGCAGTAGCTGCCGATCGTGGTGTGGTGCTTGACCTCGCCGTCGTAGTTCACGAAGACGCTCGCGGCGCCGATGTTCGTGTACTCGCCGATCGTCGCGTCGCCCACGTACGACAGGTGCGGCACCTTGGTGCCCTCGCCGATCGTCGCGTTCTTCATCTCGACGTACGTGCCGGCCTTGGCCTTCGCGCCGAGCCGGGTGCCGGGGCGCAGGTAGGCGAACGGTCCGACGGTGGCGCCCTCGCCGATCTCGGCGCTCAGCGCGACCGTGTTGCTCACCTGGGCGCCCGCGCCGACGGTGGTGTCGGTCAGCGTGCAGTTCGGGCCGACCTCGGCGCCCTCGGCCACGCTGGTGGCCCCGTACAGCTGGGTGTTGGGCAGCACCAGGGAGTCGGGCGCGAACCGGACGTTCACGTCGACCCAGGTCGAGGCGGGGTCGACGACGGTGGCGCCGGCCAGCATCGCCGCGTCCAGCAGGCGGTCGTTGAGCGTGCGGCGGGCCTGGGAGAGCTGCACCCGGTTGTTGATCCCGGCGATCTCGCGGTGGTCCGCGGCGACCGCGGCGCCGACCCGGTGCCCGGCCTCGCGCAGGATGGCGAGGGTGTCGGTGAGGTACTCCTCGCCCTGCGCGTTGTCCGTGGTGACCTTGCCGAGCGCGTCGGCGAGCAACTGCGCGTCGAAGGCGAAGACGCCGGAGTTGATCTCGGCGATGGCCAGCTGGGCCTCGTTGGCGTCCTTGGTCTCCACGATCGCCGACACGGAGCCGTCGGCGGCGCGCACGATCCGGCCGTAGCCGGCCGGGTCCGGCACCGCGGCGGAGAGCACCGTGACGGCGTTGCCGTCGCCCTCGTGCGTCGCGACCAGCGAGCGCAGCGTCCCGGCGGTCAGCAGCGGGGTGTCGCCGCAGGTGATCACGACCGTGCCGGTGAGGACGACGCCCTGGGCCGACAGCGCCTCCAGCGCCATCCGGACCGCGTGCCCGGTGCCGAGCTGCTGGTCCTGCACGGCGGTGCGCGCCTCGGGGTCGATCTCGGTGAGGTGGGCGGCGACCTGCTCGCGGGCGTGGCCGACGACCACGACCAGGTGCTCCGGGTCGAGCGCGCGGGACGCGGCCACGACGTGGCCGACCAGGGTGCGCCCGCAGATGGCGTGCAGGACCTTGGGGACGGCCGACTTCATGCGGGTGCCCTCACCCGCGGCGAGGACGACGACAGCAGCCGGGCGGTTGGGGCTCACGGAAGGGGCTCCTCGGCTTTGGGTGACGGACATCCGCAGGATACCGGGGGGTATGCGGGGGGAAATACGCGCGGGTCCCGACCAGGAAGGCCGGGACCCGCTCGTTCAAGCTCCGCCGCCAGGACTCGAACCCGGACAAAGGGCACCAAAAGCCCCGGTGCTGCCAATTACACCACGGCGGACCGGCGCACCTGGGCGCGCCTGCGCGTCCCTACTATGCCGCAAGCGACCACGTGAACGCGACGAGGTTCGGGGTAGACCTAGTAACGGGGCGTCAGCCCTCCGGGCCTGTTGCCTGACGACGCGACGCTGCCATACTTACGTCGCCGTAGGTTACGGTTCCGTAGTAAATCCCCCCATACACCCCCGGTGAGGGACCTTCATGACCGCACAGGCCGACGTGATCACCGAGCCCCGAGACCCCGGGCCCGGCCAATTCGTAACCCTCGCCACCCTCGGTGGCGACAACAAGGGCATGACCGAGCGCATCACCCTCGGCGCCTTCATCGGCGTCCCCTTCGCGGCGCTCGTCGTCGCGATCCCACTGGCCTGGGGCTGGGGGATGAGCTGGCTCGACCTCGGTCTGATGGTCGGCATGTACTTCATCGGCTGCCACGGCATCACCATCGGCTTCCACCGGTACTTCACCCACGGTGCCTTCAAGGCCAAGCGCCCGCTGCGGATCGCGCTCGCCGTCGCCGGCTCGCTGGCCGTCGAGGGCCCGGTCGTGCGCTGGGTCGCGGACCACCGCAAGCACCACAAGTACTCCGACGCGGACGGCGACCCGCACTCCCCGTGGCGCTACGGCGAGACCGTGCCGGCCCTCATGAAGGGCCTGTGGTGGGCCCACATCGGCTGGATGTTCGACACCGAGCGGACCCCGCAGGAGAAGTACGCGCCGGACCTGATGAAGGACCCGGCGATCAGGATGATCTCCCGGCAGTTCCTGGCCTTCACCCTCATCTCGCTCGCGATCCCGCCGCTCGTCGGCGGACTGGTCACGATGAGCTGGACGGGCGCCTTCAGCGCGTTCTTCTGGGGATCGCTCATCCGGGTGGGCCTGCTGCACCACGTCACCTGGTCGATCAACTCCATCTGCCACGCCGTCGGCGACCGCCCGTTCAAGTCCCGCGACCGGTCTGGCAACGTGTGGTGGCTGGCCATCCTGAGCTGCGGGGAGTCCTGGCACAACCTGCACCACGCCGAGCCCACCTCGGCCCGGCACGGCGTGCTGCGCGGCCAGGTCGACTCCAGCGCCCGCCTCATCCGCTGGTTCGAACAGCTGGGCTGGGCGAGCGACGTCCGGTGGCCCAGCAAGGAGCGGATCGCCGCCCGGCGTAAGGAAAGCATCAGCGAAGCGGCATGATTGACGCGTGAGCGACGGCAGCAGTACGAGCGGCGAGGGCCCGAACGGAACGGCGGGTACGAGCGCTCGGCGCGCCCGCCGGGTACGGATGACCGGCAAGGAGCGGCGCGAGCAACTGCTCGACATCGGTCGCACGCTCTTCGCGGAACGCGGTTTCGAGGGCACCTCGGTCGAGGAGATCGCCCACAAGGCGGGAGTCTCCAAGCCGGTCGTCTACGAGCACTTCGGCGGCAAGGAAGGCCTCTACGCCGTCGTCGTGGACCGGGAGATGCGCCGGCTGCTCGACATGGTCACCAGTGCCCTCACCGGCGGCCATCCGCGCGAGCTCCTGGAACAGGCGGCGTTCGCGCTGCTCGACTACATCGAGCAGTACACCGACGGGTTCCGGATCCTGGTCCGGGACTCGCCCGTCGCCCAGTCCACCGGCACCTTCGCGTCCCTGATCAGCGACATCGCCACCCAGGTCGAGGACATCCTCGGCATGGAGTTCAAGAACCGCGGCTTCGACGCCAAGCTCGCGCCCATGTACGCCCAGGCTCTCGTCGGCATGGTCGCCCTGACCGGCCAGTGGTGGCTGGACGCGCAGCGGCCGGACAAGGCCGAGGTCGCCGCGCACCTGGTGAACCTGTCGTGGAACGGGCTGTCGGGCCTGGAGCCCAAGCCCCGGCTGATCGGGCACCGCAAGAACTGAACCGCAGGGCTGAACCGCACGAACCGAACGGCGAGGGCCCCCGGACGACACAGCGTCCGGGGGCCCTCGTACGTCCTGGTGGGGCCGTCAGCCGGTGTTGCGCAGGCCCGCCGCCACACCGTTGACCGTCAGCAGCAGGGCCCGCGAGAGCAGCGGGTCCGCCTCCTCGCCCCGGGCCGCCGCCTCGCGCTGCCGCGAGAGCAGGGCGACCTGGAGGTACGAGATCGGGTCGAGGTACTGGTCGCGGATGTGGAACGTCTGCGCCAGCGCCGGGTCGCCGGCCAGCAGCTCCGTCTCACCGGTGACCCGCAGCACCTCCTGCACGGTGAGCGCGTGCTCCGCCTCGATGGTGTCGAAGACGTGCTTGAGCTCGTCGGGCACGAGGGAGTCCACGTAGTGCCGGGCGATCCGCAGGTCGGTCTTGGCCAGCGTCATCTCGACGTTGGACAGGAAGTTGCGGAAGAAGTGCCAGTTCGCGTGCGCCTCGTCGATGACGGAGCCGAGACCGGCGTCCCGCGCGGCCTTGAGGCCGGAGCCGACCCCGAACCAGCCCGGGACGATCTGCCGGGACTGCGTCCAGCCGAACACCCATGGGATGGCCCGCAGCCCGTCGAGGCCCGCGCCCGAGTCCGGGCGGCGGGAGGGGCGGGAGCCCAGGTGCAGCTCGGCGAGCTGGTCCACCGGGGTCGAGGCGAAGAAGTACGACGGCAGGTCCGGGTCCTCGACGAGGTTCCGGTACGCGTTGTGCGCCGCGTCGGAGATGGTGTCCATCGCCGCGTCCCAGCGGGCCAGCGCCTCGTCGGACTGGCGCGGCGAGGTGTGCAGGGCGGACGCCTGCAGCGTCGCCGCGACGGTCAGTTCGAGGTTCTCGCGGGCCAGCGACGGGATCAGGTACTTGTCGGAGATGACCTCGCCCTGCTCGGTCACCTTGATCTCGCCCTCCAGCGTCCCCCACGGCTGCGCGAGGATCGCGGTGTGCGAGGGGCCGCCGCCGCGGCCGACGGTGCCGCCGCGGCCGTGGAAGAGCCGCAGCCGCACGCCGTAGCGGTGCGCGACGTCGCGCAGCCGGCGCTGGGCGCGGTGGATCTCCCACTGCGAGGTGGTGATGCCGCCGAACTTGGAGGAGTCGGAGTACCCGAGCATGACCTCCTGCACGTCGCCGCGGAGCGAGACCAGCCGGCGGTAGGACGGGTCCGCGAGCATCTCGTCGAGGATCCGGTCCGCCTCCTTCAGCTCGTCCGTCGTCTCCAGCAGCGGGACGATGCCGATCTGGGCGACCCCGCCGTGCAGGTCGATCAGGCCGGCCTCACGGGCCAGCACCGCCGCGGCGAAGACGTCGTCCGCGCCCTGGCACATCGAGATGATGTAGGACTCGACGACCTCGGGCCCGAAGCGCGCGAACGCCTCGCGGATGGTGTGGAAGACCCCGAGGGTCTTCGCGCCGGCCGCGTCCAGCGGGGCCGGGGTGCCGGCCAGCGGGCGGCGGGAGCGCAGCTCCTTCGCGAGCAGCTTGCGCCGGTAGTCGCGCGGCATGTCCGCGTACCGCCAGGACTCCTCGCCGAGCCGGTCGAAGAGCTGACCCAGCGCGTGGTGGTGCGCGTCGGCGTGCTCGCGCACGTCCATCGTGGCGAGCTGCAGGCCGAACGCGGCCAGGGTGCGGATGGTGCGCTCCAGCCGGCCGTCCGCCATCAGCTCGCCGCGGTTGGCGCGCAGCGAGGCCTGGATCAGCGCGAGGTCCGCCAGCAGCTCGCCGCTGCCCAGGTAGTCGCGGCCGGGGACGTGCGCGCTGCCCGCGGCGAGCCGCTCGCGGGTGTTGACGAGCTTCTGCCGGATGCAGGTGGCCTTGAGGCGGTACGGCTCCTCGGCGTTCAGCCGCTTGTAGCGCGGGCTGATCTCGGGGAGCGCCGACAGGTCGGCGTCGAGCGAGGTGAGCAGCTCCGTGGTCGCGCCGCAGTTGCGGATCGAGTTCGAGAGCGCGCCGCGCAGCGTGTCCACCAGCTCCAGGGCGTCGGTGATGCCGTGCTCGTGCTGCAGGATCAGGACGTCCCAGGTGACCTCGGGGGTCACGTTCGGGTTGCCGTCGCGGTCGCCGCCGATCCAGGTGCCGAAGGTCAGCGGGCGGGTCTCGGGCGGCAGCGGCACACCGACCCGCTCCAGCTCGGCCGACAGGTCCTCCAGGACGTCGCCGACGGCCCCGGCGTGCAGCTCGTCGAGGTAGTAGATCGCGTTGCGCGCCTCGTCGGCGGGCTCCGGGCGCACCACGCGCAGCTCGTCGGTCTGCCACAGCAGGTCGATGTTCTCGGCCAGCCGCAGGTCGGCGCGGCGGCGGTCGCCGTTCCCGTCGCCCTGGTGCGCGTCGAGCAGCTCGGCGATGCGCCGCAGCTTGTTCAGCACGCTGCGGCGGGCCGCCTCGGTGGGGTGCGCGGTGAAGACCGGGCGCACGTTGAGGTGCTTGACGGTCTCCCGGACGTGGTCCGCGTCGGCGTCCTTCATCAGGTCCGCCGTCTGGCTGAGCAGACCGCCCTCGGAGGCGCGGCGGGCGCGCAGCTCGCGACCGCGGTGCACCTGCTCGGTGACGTTCGCGAGGTTGAAGTACGTGGAGAAGGCCCGCACCAGCTTCGCGGCGGTCTGCAGGTCCGTCTCGCCGAGGAGGGCTGCGGCGGCCTCGCCGTCGGAGCGGGTCAGGGCCCGTACCTTCTCGACGAGGTCGAGTAGCTCCTGGCCCTCCTGGCGGACGAGCGTCCCGCCGAGGAGTTCGCCCAGCCGGCGGATGTCGGCGCGTAGGGCTGGGCTGTCCGTTGCGTTGTCGGCGCTGCTCACAGGTGCGGCTCCTAGTGCAGTGGAATGGGCGACGGCTGATCTCCCCGCCGGAGAAGGGCGAGGTGGGGCGGACCGCGCTGTCCGACCCGAACAGGATAGGTCGCGCCATCGCCGGCCACGGCCCCCGCCCATCTGGCGGACACCCCTAAAGGCCCGCGCCGGGTCCCCTGGCCGGGTCCCGCACGGCCCGGGACACCGCGACCCCTGCCCGCGCGGGACACGGCCTAGGCTGGTCCGTATGAGTACGACGGGGGCGCACGTACCGGATGACAGGGGTGGGGGCCGGGCCCGGCCCGGCCCGTGGTGGTGGCCGAGGCGGCGCAGCCTCGTGCTCGACGCGACGCTGGCCGCTGTGTCGGCGCTGGAGTGCTTCCTCGAAGGGGCCTCCTTCGCGGAGAAGACCGGGATCGAGCCCGGGATCGGCGCGGTCTTCGGGCTGCTGGTCGGCGCGTCGCTGCTGGTGCGCCGCCGCTGGCCGGTCGCGGTCGTGCTGCTGGCCATCGCGGTCACGCCCGCCCAGCTCGGGTTCCTGCTCGGCATCGTCGGCCTGTACACGCTGGCCGCCTCCGAGGTGCCGCGCCGCATCACCGCGACCCTGGCCGTGATGACCGGGGCCGGCACGATGATCGTCGCGTTCATCCAGATGCGGGAGAGCCTGCGGCAGGACAGCGAGACCCCGATGGTCGTCATCGTGATCACGTCGGTCCTGATGGCCCTGGGGCTGACCGCGCCGCCGGTGCTGCTCGGCCTGTACGTCCGGGCCCGGCGCCGGCTGGTGGAGAGCCTGCGGGAGCGGGCGGACGGCCTGGAGCGGGAGCTGACGCTCCTCGCGGAGAAGGCGACGGAGCGGGCGGAGCGGGCGCGGGCCGACGAGCGGACCCGGATCGCCCGCGAGATGCACGACGTGGTCGCGCACCGGGTCAGCCTGATGGTGGTGCACGCGGCGGCGCTCCAGGCGGTGGCCCTGAAGGACCCGGAGAAGGCGTCGGCCAGCGCGCAGCTGCTGGGGGACATGGGGCGGCAGGCGCTGAACGAGCTCCGCCAGATGCTGGGCGTCCTGCGGACGGCGCAGGTGGTGGACACGCTGGCCTTCACGGAGCTGGGGGTGGCACGCGTCGCGGGCCGGTCCGTCGGCGCGGTGGACGGCGCCGTCCCGGCCGCCGACTCCTCCGCGGACGGGCCGCAGGGGGACGGAGCCTGCCTCGCCCGGCTGGAGGCGCTCGTGGAGGAGTCGCGGGCGGCGGGGATGCGGGTGGAGCTGACCGTCGAGGGCGAGGAGCGCTCGTGCGAGAACCAGGTCGAGCGGACCGCGTACCGCGTGGTGCAGGAAGCCCTCACCAACGTGCACAAGCACGCCCCCGGGGCCGTGACGGAGGTCCGGCTCGCCTACCGCGAGGCCGAGGTCGCCGTCCGCGTGCAGAACGGCCCGTCGGACGGCTCGCCCGCCGCGGCGCTGCCCAGCGGCGGCCACGGCCTGGTCGGCATGAAGGAGCGCGTCACCGCGCTGGGCGGCGGCTTCGTGGCCGGCCACACCGAAGCGGGCGGCTTCCGCGTCTCCGCCATGATCCCCGCCCTCCCCACCGCCGCGATCCCGGCCGGGCCGCCGGCCGCGGGCTGAGCGCGGGCGCGGTCGGGCCGCCCCCGCGTCGCGGCGCGTTCCCGCGGCGCGCGGCCGTCAGGCCCTCGCGCGGGCCCGGTCGGGTGCCGGGCGGGCAACCCGTGCGGGTGGCGGGCTCGCGGTCCGGTCCCGCGGGTGGCGCGGCGGCCGCTCGTCAGGCTGTCGTGAGGCGTTCCGGGCGGCCTCCCGCGACCAGGGTGGTCAGAGCGCCGTCGATGTCGGCGCCCAGGTACCAGTCGCCGGTGTGGTCGATGGCGTAGACGTGGCCGTCGGCGTCGATGGCGAGCAGCGAGCCGGAGCCCATCTCCTCGCCGAGCGGGGAGACCTCGGTCTCCAGCGCCCGGCCGAGGTCGGCGAGGGTCCGCGCCAGGTGCAGGCCGCGCAGCGGGTTGACGAGGACCGGGGTCGGGGCGATCTGCCGGCCGGGGCCGGTGGTGGCGGGTATCGCGAGGTTGCCGAACTCGGCCCAGGCCTCGACCGCCGCGGGCGAGACGGCGTGGCGGTGCCCCGCAGGGGAGGTGTGCGCGCGCAGCGCGTCCGCCCACACCTCGGCCTGCTTGATGTCCCAGCGGCCGGGCTGCCAGCCCGCGGACCGCAGCGCGGCGTCCACCCCCGCCGGGAAGCGGGTGCTCGGGACGCTCGGCATGGCGGCGGCGTGGTGCGCGCCGTTCGCGTCGCTCACGCCGCCTCCGCCGACGGGTCGACCGGCCGTACGCCGAAGTGCGCCAGCAGCGGCCCGCAGGAGCGGCAGGGCGGCGCGTACGAGCCGTGCTCGGGATCGCCGTCCTCACGTATCCGGCGGGCGGTGAGCCGCGCGCCACGCAACGCCTTGCGCGCCTCACTCTGCGTGAGCGGCTTGCGGGCCGCGCGCTTGCTGCGCGAGGCGTCCGCGGCCGAGAGGAACCGGGAGAGCAGCACGGGTTCCGGACAGCGTCCGGTGAAGCGCTCGCGCTGGGCGACCGGCAGTGTGTCGAGGAAGTCCTGGATCAGCGGATGCAGCGCCGGCGCCTGCTCGGCCTTGCTTCCGGTGCAGGTCAGAACCTCGTCGCGGATGGACAGCGCGGCGGCGACGGCCGGCAGGATGCCGTCCCGCCGGTGCCGCAGAACGGGTGGCCCCGCCGTGTCCGCGCCCTTGGCGCTCCAGGTGAGCCGCGGGTCCGCGGCGTCCGTTGTCTGCATGGTTGGTGCGTCCTCCTGTCCGCCCGCCGGGGCGGGCGATCCCCCGTTTACGAGACTCAGAGTGCCAAAGGTGCCAGGAGGTGGGGAAGTCGGGTGCGGTGTGCGCAACATCTTGTGTGTCCCATGTCACCGTGGGATGACGGATCGTCTGCGGAGTGGAAACGGCTTGGACGGGGCAGCAGATGGGCCGGAAGGATGGATCGAAGCTCGCACAGGCGGGCGGAACGTTCCGTCCCGGAGGGGGAGTTGCCCGTATGCGCGCTCGGTCCCGCACCACCACTCGCACCAATGTCCGTATCCGCCAGGTCGCCACGGCGGCCGCCGTCCTGCCCGTCCTGGCCCTGGGAGCGGCCTGCTCGGGCGACGACGGCGGGAGCGGTGACGAGAAGGGCAAGGCCGGCGCGACGACGTCCGCCGCCGCGTCCCCGACCACGCCCGCCAAGGCCCCGCTGACCGCCGCCCAGTTGAGGGCGGCGCTGGTCAAGGACGCCGAGGTGCCCGGCTACAAGGTCGAGGCGTCGAAGAACGAGGCGATGAGCCCCGAGGACGCGATGACGTCCGACAAGCCCGAGTGCCAGCCGCTCGCCGACCCGCCCAGCACCAAGCCGAAGTACGCGCGCAAGGCTTTCGTCGGCGCCTCCGTCGGGAAGGTCGACCCGGCCAACCTGCCGGGCGGCATCCAGCTGACCCAGATGCTGCTCGCCAGCCACGCCCCGGGCGACGCGGCGAAGATGGTGGCCGACATCCGGCAGGCCCTGGAGAAGTGCACCGCGTTCACGGCCACCGACGGGGCGGGCAAGAAGACCCCGTTCGCGATCAAGAAGGGCCCCGCGGTCACCGCGGGGGACGAGGCCGTGGCGTACGTGATGTCGGACACCGGCGACAAGGAGGGCGGCACGGCGCTGGTCACGGTCGTGCGCAGCGGCGACGCCAGCGTCACGTACCTGTCGGTGAAGGGGACGGGACAGGCGGGCGACCCGCCCCTGGCCGTCGCCGGCAAGCAGGACGCGAAGCTGAAGGCGGCACAGGCGGCGGGCTGACCCGGCGGGACGGCGGACCGACCCGGACGGGGGCGGTCGACGCGCTTGCCACACCCCCTAGGCTGTGCTCATCACCCGGACGCAGCAGGGGGCAACCGCCATGACGACAGGTCGGCCAGGGCTGGGGGCACCTCCCAGCACCCGGACCGGGGGACGGACCGTGCCACCGAACGCGGCCTACGCCGGTCAGGTCGTGCACTTCCCGGACCCGGTGCGGGCCGCCCGGCACCCGCAGGGTGTCTGGGTCGACGACGACGGCTACCCGGACTTCTCCGCGTTCGCGCGGGCGGCCGCGGAGATCGCGGAGCCGCCCGAGGGCTTCGGCGTCGACGAGCTCCGGCTGACCGACTACGTGTCGGCCAACGCCGCGATGCACGCCGCCGGGCACGAGCTGTGGGCCAGCCTGCTGCCCGTCGCGACCCCGCACGGCTGGACCTGGCACCACGTCGCGGGCACCCGGCGGCTGGAGCTGATCCCCGTCGAGGTCAAGGCGCTGCTGCGGCACCACGGCGGCCTCGCCGCCTCGACCGCCGACCACGCCAAGCGCGGTACCCGCCCGCTGCAGGAGACCCGGCCCGTGCACTTCCGGCTGCCGAAGGCGACGCCCCACCACAGCGGGATGGCCGTCACCGAGCAGCAGGTGCTGGACGTCGAGGAGGAGCTGGGGTACCGGCTCCCCGGCGCCTACCGCACGTTCCTCAAGGCGGCCGGCGGCTGCGCCCCCGCCGGGGTCGCGCTCGACCCGGACCTGGGCCTGCTGCTGGACCAGCCGTTCTTCACGGTGCGCGACGAGGCCGCGGTCAACGACCTCGTGTACGTCAACAAGTGCCTGCGCGACCACTTCACCAAGGACTACCTGGCCATCGGGTACGTCCAGGGCGGGGTGCTCGCGGTGAAGGTCAAGGGCGAGGGGACCGGCTCGGTCTGGTTCTGCGCCTACGACGACGCGCGGGACGGCGACCACTGGTCGTCCCCGCAGGAGCGGGTCGCGGAGCTGCTGCTGCCGTGCGGCGACTCGCTCGACGCGTTCCTGCTGCGGCTGGCGGGCACTCCGCCCGAGCTGGAGACAGTGGCGAACCTGATGGTGGACGGCGGCTTCGCCGGCGCCGTCCCAGTGGAGGGGTGAAGCAGGGAATGGTCACTTTCGCGCAGGCGCAGGAGCGCGCCGAGCGGTGGATCAACGGTGACGTCCCGGCGTACCAGGCCCGCGAGGTGCGGGTGCGGGAGTTCGACCTGGGCTTCGTCGCCTGGTCCGAGCCCCGCGAGGACGGTCCGTCGAGTGACGACGGACAGGTGCGGCTGGTCATCGCGCGGGACAGCGGAGAGGCCACCCTGTGGCCCGGTCTGCCGGTCGGCGAGGTCATCCGCCGCTACGAGGAGGAGTACGGCGCGGTGCCGAACGACACCCCGCCCGCCCCGCCCCAGCGGCTCGATCTGGGGGCGACGTCCTTCCTGATCAGTCCACCGCAGTGGCTGCAGGACGCGGCCGACAAGATGGGCATCCCGGACCGCCGCCCCGGCGCGGCCCCGGACGCGCCGGCCGCTCCGGCGGCCCCGGTGCCCGCCCAGGCGTCGGCCGAGATCTCCTCCGAGGCCTGGTCGGGCCGTACCACCAGCGCGCCGGACGACTCCGTGTCCGTCCCCGTGCCCGCCACGGTCTTCGCCCCGCCGATCTCCGACTCCGACGAGGCGCACACCCCGCCGCCGGGGGCCGGTGCCGAGGCGAAGACCGAACTGATGCCGCAGGGCAGCTCGCTGCCCGCGACCATGATCGCTCCGCCGGAGGGCGGCGGCTTCCCGATCGGGCCGCCCGCCGCCGGTCCCGGCGGCCCGGGCCGCGGCGGCCCGGCCCTGCCGCCCCCGTCGGGCCCCGGCGTGCCGCTGCCGCCGCCCGCGGGCCTGGTGGTCCCGGGCGGACCGGGCGGCCCCGGGACATCCAGCGCCCCCGGGCGCGGCGCCGCCGACATCGCCGACGCGGAGACCGCGAAGGCGGTGCGCGGCGGCGTGCCGGCGGCCGGACCCGTACGGCGCAGCCCGGACGCCCCGCCGCCGCCCAGCGCGCCCAACGGTCCCGGCACCCCCGGCGCCTCGGACGGCGGGGGATACCTCCCGACGCAGATGGTGCCCGCGCGCAACCCGAACGACCCCGGCCCGCCCGCGCCCGGCGCCCCGGGTGCTCCCGCTGCTCCGGGCAGCCCGCCGTCCGGCGGTGTGAACTACGCGGCGACGATGCTGGCGGGTCCCGGTGTCGGCGGCCCGGGTGGTCCCGGCGGTCCTGGCGGCCCGCCGCCGCCCCCCGGACAGATCGGCGGCGGCCAGGGCGGTCCGCCGCCTCCGCCGGGACAGATCGGTGGCGGCCAGGGTGGTCCGCCGCCTCCGCCCGGACAGATCGGCGGCGGTCGGGGCGCGCCTCCCGCGCCGCCGGCCGGCGGTTCCTCGGGTGGTGTGAACTACGCGGCGACGATGCTGGCGGGTCCTGGTGTCGGCGGCCCGGGTGGTCCCGGCGGTCCTGGCGGCCCGCCGCCCCCGCCCGGACAGATCGGTGGCGGCCAGGGTGGTCCGCCGCCTCCGCCCGGACAGATCGGCGGCGGTCGGGGCGCGCCGCCCGCGCCGCCCGGCGGCGGTGCGCACTACGCTGCGACGATGCT
Organism: Streptomyces sp. NPDC006733; assembly: GCF_040636125.1. Taxonomy (NCBI): domain Bacteria; kingdom Bacillati; phylum Actinomycetota; class Actinomycetes; order Kitasatosporales; family Streptomycetaceae; genus Streptomyces; species Streptomyces sp. NPDC006733. The sequence continues at coordinate 397,925 of NZ_JBEYJD010000001.1, forward strand.
CGCCGGCCCGAACCCCGGCGGCCCCGGCATGCCGCCGCCCCCGCCCGGGGCCGGCGCACCGCCGCCGCCCCCCGGCGGTTACGGGTACCCGCAGCCGCCGGCCGGTGTGCCGACCGTCGGCCCCGGCTACATGGCTGTCCTGAGCTACCGCGCGCACGACGGTTCGCAGCAGCAGCTCATCCGGCGCTCGGCGCCGGGCACCCCGCACCCGGAGTGGCAGATCCTGCACGAGCTGCGCGCGCTCAACGTGCCGCCGCAGCAGGTGCTGGAGCTGCACACGGAGCTGGAGGCGTGCGATCTGCCGGGCGGCTACTGCGCCCGGATGATCCGCGAGACCTGGCCCCAGGTGCGGATCAGCCACACGGCCCCGTACGGCCGGGAGCACGCCTCGCGCCAGCAGGGCGTCCAGCACCTGCTGACGCACCAGGGCGAGCTGCACCAGGTCGCGGCGGCGCCGGCCCGGCCGCAGCCGCAGCGGGTGCCGATGCCGGACCCGAACCAGGTCCAGCGGGTGCCCCCGATCCCGCTCGAGGGGATCGGGCACGAGCTGGCGCAGGCGTTCGGGCCGCAGGGCCTGTTCCGGTTCGACCAGCGGGCGGTCTCCCGCCAGGGCGTGCCGGACATCGTCGCGCAGACCCTGATGTGGGCCGGGCTCCCGGTCGATTTCGGGCCGTTCTTCTGGGCGCAGGCCCAGCCGGGCCGCCCGGTGCCCACGCTCGCCGAACTGGCGCAGGAGCGCGGGGTGCAGCCGGCCTCGGACGCGGGCTCGTACCTGGTCATGGGCAACGACTTCGGCCGCCAGCTGTGCGTGCAGTACGGGACGGCGCACATCGTCGCCGTGCCGCTCGAGGCGGGCCCCGGCGGGCAGCCGGTGCCTCCGCAGTTCGTGAACTCCAGCCTGCCGGAGTTCGCCCGCTGCCTCGCCCTGCTCGGGCGGATGTGGCGGCTGCGGATCGGGCTCACCCCGGACCAGGCCGGCCGCTGGACGGTCGACTTCCAGGCCCAGCTGGCGGCGCAGGACCCGGCCGCCATCGCCTCGCCGGACAACTGGTGGGCGGTGCTGATCGAGCAGATGTGGGACGGCCTGCTCTGACGTTCCCCGCTGTCTGACCCCGCGGTGTCGTGCATGTCCCGGGCGGCCCGGGTCCGGATCATTCGGACCCGGGCCGCCGCGCTATGTACCGGCGGTGGGTTGGGTAGGGGTATGTCGGAGTGTCGCGGTATACACAATTCGGACATAACGACGAAAATAGAGCAGAAAGTACGGTTCGGAAGGACGGCGAGGGGCAGCGCATGAGCAGCACGGCAACACCTCACGGCTTCGACACCGTTCGCGGGCGCGGCTACCGCGTGGAACAGGTCGAACGCTTCCTCGAGGAACTCTCCGAGGACCGCGACGCGGCCTGGGAGCGGGCCGCCCGGCTCACCGTCCTCGCGAACGAGATGGACGCCGAGGTCACGGCGCTGCGGGAGCACGTCGACGCGCTGGGTCCGGCGACGTACGAGACGCTCGGCGAGGGCGCGCGGGAACTGCTGCGCCTGGTCCAGGACGAGGCCGCGGCGGTCAGGGAGCGCGCCGAGAACGAGATCCAGTACGCCCGGGACGCCGCGGAGACCGCGCGCCGCGCGCTGCAGGACGGGGCCAGGGCGGCCGCCGCCGAGCGCCGTGCCCTGGCCGAGGACCGGGCCGACCGCGTGCTCGACGAGGCGCGCGGCCGCGCCGGTGAGATCCTCGCCGAGGCGCAGGCCGAGGCGGGGCAGGTGCGCGGGGAGGCCGAACAGGGCCTGGAGGCCGCCCGGCAGGACACCGCGCGCACGCTCGCCGAGGCGGAGAAGGACCGCCGTGAGCGGATGGACGCCTTCGAGCACGAGATGGCCGAGCGCGAGGCAGGCGTCGACAGCCGGATCGGCGAGCTGACCGGCTACGCGGAGCGCCGCCTGGAGGAGGCGCGCGCGGCGCGCGCGGAGGCCGAGGAGTTCGCGCGGCGCGGGCAGGAGGAGGCCGAGGCCCAGGCGGCGGCCCTGCTCACCGAGGCCAGGACGCGGGACGAGCGCATCCGGCGCGAGAGCGAGCGGGAGCTGCGCGAGCACGAGGAGCGCCGCGAGGAGATCCGCGCCCACCTCGCCCATGTCCGCAGCAGCCTGGCGGCCCTCACCGGCCGCCCGCTCTCCGACGACGACCCCTCCGTCCCGGAGCCGGGCCCCGCCCCCGAGTAACCGGAACGACCGCTTCCGTGACGGTGTGTGTACACCGCACGATTCACTGCGCACCGCGGGCCCCGACAGCCGTCGTCGGAGGCATCGCCGCAGGCAGGACCGGGTTGGCGCCCCTCGCGTGACGATGCCGCGCGCCCGCCGCCCCCGAGTCGGGACGCGGCTCGATGTCCGCGACCCTTAGGGGAAAGTACGCACTTCCGCCTACTCGATGTTCGTACTGGCGGAGGACGTTCGGAGCGCGGCTCATCCATAGGGTCATGAGTGGGACGTGGTGGGGCTAACCCCACCGGCAAGACGGAGACCTGCCCCATCGCCGCGACCCCAGGCAGACCAGCAAGCTGATAACGCGGGACAGGGGCCACCGGGTTCCGGGGCGTCCCGATGAATCCTCAAGATTTCAGGAGATAGCAGTGACAACGGCTGTAACGATTCCCAAGTCCGGGGGCAGCGGAGAGCGTTCGGCTGTTGCCGCCCGTGCACGGCAGGTCACCAAGTCCTACGGCACCACCGAGGAGACCCGGGTGGTCGCGCTGGACGCGGTCGACGTCGACATCGCGCGCAGCGGTTTCACCGCGATCATGGGCCCGTCCGGTTCCGGCAAGTCCACCCTGATGCACTGCCTGGCCGGTCTCGACACCGTCACCAGCGGCCAGATCTGGGTCGGTGACACCGAGATCACCAAGCTGAAGGACAAGAAGCTCACCCAGCTCCGCCGGGACCAGATCGGCTTCATATTCCAGGCGTTCAACCTGCTCCCGACGCTCAACGCGGTCGAGAACATCACGCTGCCGATGGACATCGCGGGCCGCAAGCCCGACCGCGAGTGGCTGGACCGCGTCATCGAGACCGTCGGCCTGGCCGGCCGCCTCAAGCACCGCCCGAACCAGCTCTCCGGCGGCCAGCAGCAGCGTGTCGCGGTCGCCCGCGCCCTCGCCGCCCGCCCCGAGATCATCTTCGGTGACGAGCCGACCGGGAACCTGGACTCGCGCGCCGGCGCCGAGGTGCTGGGCTTCCTGCGCCGCTCGGTCGACGAGCTCGGCCAGACGATCGTCATCGTGACCCACGACCCGGTCGCCGCCTCCTACGCGGACCGCGTCATCTACCTGGCCGACGGCCGCATCGTCGACGACATGGCGAACCCGACGGCCGACTCCGTCCTCGAGCGCATGAAGTCCTTCGACGCCCGTGGGAGGGTGTCGTGACCGTCTTCAAGACATCGATGCGCAACTTCGTCGCGCACAAGGGCCGCATGGTGCTCAGCGCCGTCGCGGTGCTGCTCTCGGTGGCGTTCGTCTGCGGCACGCTGGTCTTCACCGACACCATGACCGCGACCTTCGACAAGCTCTTCGCCTCCACGGCGTCGGACGTCTCGGTCAGCGCGAAGAAGGTCGACGACGCGCAGGACACCGGCCGGCCGGAGACCGTGCCCGCCGCGCTGCAGAGCAAGCTGCAGCAGGTCAAGGGCGTCAAGCAGGTCACCGTCGAGGTGTCCAGCGAGAAGGTCACCGTCGCCAACGACAAGAACGAGAACATCGGCCCCAGCTCCGGTGCGCCCACCATCGCCACCAACTGGGACGAGAACGAGAAGAAGTCGGTCGAGATCACCTCGGGCCACGCACCGCGCGGACCCACCGAGACGATGCTCGACGCCGACACCGCCAAGAAGAAGGACGTCAAGCTCGGCGACTCGCTCCGCGTCATCGCCGCTCCCGGCGACTTCACCGCCCAGGTCGTCGGCATCGTCACGTTCAAGACCACCAACCCCGGCGCGGCGATCGTCTACCTCGACACGCCCACCGCGCAGAGCCGGCTGCTCGGCAACACGGACTCGTACAGCGGATTCGGCCTGACGGCCGCCGAGGGCGTCAACGACGACCAGCTCAAGAAGGACGTCACCGCCGCCGTCGGCACCGGCTACAAGATCCAGACGGCCGCCGAGTCCAAGGCCGAGGCCAAGGACGACATCGGCTCGTTCCTGAACCCGATGAAGTACGCGATGCTCGGCTTCGCCGGCATCTCGGTGCTCGTCGGCATCTTCCTCATCGTGAACACGTTCTCGATGCTGGTCGCCCAGCGCACCCGCGAGATCGGCCTCATGCGGGCCATCGGCTCCAGCCGCAAGCAGATCAACCAGTCCGTGCAGTTCGAGGCGTTCCTGCTCGGCGTGACGGGCTCGATCCTCGGCATCGGCGGCGGCATCGGCCTCGCCGTCCTGCTGATGAAGCTCATGGGCAAGCTCGGCATGCACCTCGACACCTCCGAGCTGACGATCAAGGCCGCCACCCCGCTGATCGGGCTGGGCATCGGCGTCGTCGTCACCATGCTGGCCGCCGCGCTGCCCGCCCGCCGGGCGGGCAAGATCTCGCCGATGGCCGCCATGCGCGACGCCGGGACCCCGGCCGACGGCAGGGCCGGGAAGATCCGCGCCTCCATCGGCGCGGTGCTGACCGGTGCGGGCGTCGCCGCCCTGTTCGCCGCCGCCAACGCCACGAAGGCGTCGACGGGGGCCTCGTACCTGGGCCTCGGCGTGGTCCTGACGCTGCTCGGCTGCGTCGTCATCGGCCCGCTGCTCGCCGGTGTCATCGTCCGCGCCCTCAGCGCCGGAACGCTCCGGTTCTTCGGCCCGGTCGGCCGGCTCGCGGAGCGCAACGCGCTGCGCAACCCGCGCCGTACGGGTGCCACCGCCTCGGCGCTGATGATCGGGCTCGCCCTGGTCGCCGGACTGTCCGTGGTCGGCTCCTCGATGGTGGCCTCGGCCACCGACCAGCTCGACAAGTCGGTCGGCGCGGACTTCATCCTGCAGACCGACAACCAGCAGCCGCTCAGCCCCGCGCTCGCCAAGGCGATCCACTCGGCGGACCACCTGGAGCACGTCACCGACTACACCGGCGTCAACGCCAAGCTGACGACGCCGGACGGCAAGACGTCCACCAAACAGCTGACCGCGGCCAGCCCGACCTACGCGGACGACCTGCGGATCGAGACCGTGCAGGGCAAGCTCGGCGACGCCTACGCGGCCGGTGCGATGTCCGTCAACGACGGCTTCGCCAAGGACCACGGCATCAAGATCGGCAGCGAGCTGACGGTCGCCTTCGTCGGCGGCGAGTCGGCCAAGCTCAAGGTCAACGCGATCACGTCGGACGACACCACGTTCGACAAGGGCGCGATGTACATGAACATCGCCACCGCGAAGCAGTACCTGCCGGCAGACAAGATGCCGCTCAACGAGATCATGTTCGCCAAGGCCGTCGACGGCCAGGCGAAGGAGGCCGCCGCCTCCCTGAAGGCAGCCGTCAAGGGCTACCCGCAGCTGACCGTCCGCGACCAGTCGGACTACAAGGAGCTCATCAAGAGCCAGGTCAACCAGCTGCTCTACATGATCTACGGCCTGCTGGCCCTGGCGATCATCGTCGCCATCCTGGGTGTCGTGAACACCCTGGCGCTGTCGGTCGTCGAGCGCACCCGTGAGATCGGCCTGATGCGGGCGATCGGGATGTCGCGGCGCCAGCTGCGCCGGATGGTCCGCCTGGAGTCCGTGGTCATCGCCCTCTTCGGCGCCCTGGTCGGCCTCGGCCTGGGCATGGGCTGGGGCACCACGGCGCAGCAGCTGCTGGCCCTTGAGGGCCTGGGCGTCCTGAAGATCCCGTGGGGGACGATCATCTTCGTCTTCATCGGATCGGCCTTCGTCGGCCTGGTGGCCGCGCTGGTCCCCGCCTTCCGGGCGGGCCGGATGAACGTGCTCAACGCCATCGCCACCGACTAGGCAGTCTCCCCACTGCCTACAGGCGGCCCCGGAACGCAGACCCCCCGCGTTCCGGGGCCGCCGTCCGTTTGTCACACCTCGATGACGGACGGCGGTTGTCAGTGGGGCGTCGTACGCTGGTCTGACCCCGGCCCGTTTGACGTGTCGGGTCGTTCGCGTTGTCCAGCCCTGGGACGGAAACCCCTTCATGAGTCTGAACGGTCTGCTCGACGTCGTCGTGAACGATCCGGCTCTTGCCGAAGCGGTCAAGGCCGGCGCCGACGGCAATCGCCCGTACGTCGACCTGGTGGGCCCGCCCGCCGCCCGCCCGATCGTGCTCGCGGCGCTCGCCGCCCGCACCGGCCGCGCGGTGCTGGCGGTGACGGCCACCGGCCGTGAGAGCGAGGACCTGGTGGCGGCGCTGCGCTCGCTGCTGCCGCCGGACTCCGTCGTGGAGTACCCGGCGTGGGAGACGCTGCCGCACGAGCGGCTGTCGCCGCGCTCGGACACCGTGGGACGGCGGCTCGCCGTGCTGCGCCGACTCGCGCACCCGCTGGCGGACGACCCGACGGCCGGGCCCGTGAAGATCGTCGTCGCACCGATCCGCTCGGTGCTGCAGCCGCAGGTCAAGGGGCTGGGCGAGCTGGAGCCGGTGGCGCTGCGCAGCGGGCAGAGCGCGGATCTCGGCGAGGTCGTGGACGGGCTGGCGGCCGCCGCGTACGCGCGCGTGGAGCTGGTGGAGAAGCGCGGCGAGTTCGCGGTGCGCGGCGGGATCCTGGACGTCTTCCCGCCGACCGAGGAGCACCCGCTGCGGGTGGAGTTCTGGGGCGACGACGTCGAGGAGATCCGCTACTTCAAGGTCGCCGACCAGCGGTCCCTGGAGATCGCCGAGCACGGCCTGTGGGCGCCGCCGTGCCGGGAGCTGCTGCTCACCGACGAGGTGCGGGCCCGCGCGGCCGAGCTGGCGGTGCGGCACCCCGAGCTGAACGAGCTGCTCGACAAGATCGCCGAGGGCATCGCCGTCGAGGGCATGGAGTCGCTGGCCCCGGTCCTGGTGGACGACATGGAGCTGCTGCTGGACGTGCTGCCCGCCGGGAGCATGACGGTCGTCTGCGACCCGGAGCGGGTCAGGACGCGGGCCGCGGACCTGGTCGCCACGTCGCAGGAGTTCCTGGAGGCGTCCTGGGCGGCCTCCGCCGGCGGCGGGGTGGCGCCGGTCGACCTGGGCGCGGCCTCGCTGTGGTCGATCGCCGACGTGCGCGAGCACGCCCGCGAGCTGGGCACGCCCTGGTGGTCGATCAGCCAGTTCGCCTCCGGCGAGGGCAAGCACAGCGCGGCCGACGACGCCGACGCCGACGAGGACACGCTGCAGCTGGGCATGCACGCGCCCGAGCTGTACCGGGGCGACACCGCCCGCGCCCTCGCCGACACCAAGGGGTGGCTGGCCGAGGGGTGGCGCACGGTCTACGTGACCGAGGGCCACGGCCCGGCCGCCCGCATCGTCGAGGTGCTGGGCGGCGAGGGCATCGCCGCCCGGCTGGACATGGACCTGGCCGGTCTGGAGCCGTCCGTCGTCCACGTCTCGACCGGCTGCATCGAGCACGGCTTCATCGACGCGCGGCTCAAGCTGGCCGTGCTGACGGAGTCCGACCTCACCGGGCAGAAGTCCTCCACCAAGGACATGGGGCGGATGCCGTCCCGGCGCCGCAAGACCATCGACCCGCTGACCCTGCAGCCCGGCGACTACATCGTGCACGAGCAGCACGGCGTGGGCCGCTACGTCGAGATGGTGCAGCGCACCGTCCAGAACGCCACCCGCGAGTACCTGCTGGTCGAGTACGCGCCCGCGAAGAAGGGGCAGCCCGGCGACCGGCTCTTCGTGCCGACCGACCAGCTGGAGCAGATCACCAAGTACGTCGGCGGCGAGGCCCCGACGCTGCACCGGCTCGGCGGCGCGGACTGGACGAAGACCAAGGCGCGCGCGAAGAAGGCCGTCAAGGAGATCGCCGCCGACCTGATCAAGCTGTACTCGGCGCGGATGGCGGCCCCCGGCTACACCTTCGGGCCCGACACCCCCTGGCAGCGCGAGCTGGAGGACGCCTTCCCGTACGTGGAGACGCCCGACCAGCTGACCACCATCGCCGAGGTCAAGGAGGACATGGAGAAGTCCGTCCCGATGGACCGGCTGATCTGCGGCGACGTCGGCTACGGCAAGACCGAGATCGCGGTCCGCGCGGCCTTCAAGGCGGTCCAGGACAGCAAGCAGGTCGCGGTGCTGGTCCCGACCACGCTGCTGGTGCAGCAGCACTTCACGACGTTCTCCGAGCGGTACGCGCAGTTCCCCGTCGTGGTGAAGGCGCTGTCGCGCTTCCAGTCCGACAGCGAGGCCAAGGCCGTGCTGGAGGGGCTGCGGGACGGCTCGGTCGACGTCGTCATCGGCACCCACCGGCTCTTCTCGTCCGAGACGAAGTTCAAGGACCTGGGCCTGGTCATCGTCGACGAGGAGCAGCGGTTCGGCGTCGAGCACAAGGAGCAGCTGAAGAAGCTGCGGGCCAACGTGGACGTGCTGACGATGTCCGCCACCCCCATTCCCCGCACGCTGGAGATGGCGGTCACCGGCATCCGCGAGATGTCGACGATCACCACCCCGCCGGAGGAGCGGCACCCGGTGCTGACCTTCGTCGGGCCGTACGAGGAGAAGCAGATCGGCGCCGCGGTCCGGCGTGAGCTGCTCCGTGAGGGCCAGGTCTTCTACATCCACAACCGGGTCGAGTCGATCGACCGGGCGGCGGCGCGGCTGCGCGAGATCGTGCCGGAGGCGCGGATCGCCACCGCGCACGGGCAGATGGGCGAGAGCCAGCTGGAGCAGGTCGTCGTCGACTTCTGGGAGAAGCGTTTCGACGTGCTGGTCTCCACGACGATCGTCGAGTCCGGCATCGACATCTCCAACGCCAACACGCTCATCGTCGAGCGCGGCGACAACTTCGGCCTCTCGCAGCTGCACCAGCTGCGCGGCCGGGTCGGCCGCTCCCGCGAGCGCGGCTACGCCTACTTCCTGTACCCGCCGGAGAAGCCGCTCACCGAGACCGCGCACGAGCGGCTGGCGACCATCGCGCAGCACACCGAGATGGGCGCGGGCATGTACGTCGCGATGAAGGACCTGGAGATCCGCGGCGCGGGCAACCTGCTCGGCGGCGAGCAGTCCGGGCACATCGCGGGCGTCGGCTTCGACCTCTACATCCGGATGGTCGGCGAGGCGGTCGCGGACTACCGCTCGGCGCTGGACGGCGCGGGCGAGCCCGAGGAGACGCTGCTCGACGTCAAGATCGAACTGCCGGTGGACGCGCACGTCCCGCACGACTACGCGCCGGGCGAGCGGCTGCGGCTGCAGGCGTACCGCGCCATCGCCGCCGCCAACAGCCACGAGGACATCACCGCGGTCCGCGAGGAGCTGACCGACCGGTACGGCAAGCTGCCGGAGCCGGTGGAGAACCTGCTGCTGGTGGCCGGGCTGCGGCTGCTCGCCCGCAAGGTCGGGGTCAGCGACATCACCCTGGCGGGCAGCAACGTCCGGTTCGGCCCGGTCGAGCTGCGCGAGTCGCAGGAGCTGCGGCTGAACCGGCTCTACCCGCGCACGGTCATGAAGGGCGCCGCCCGCCAGCTCCTGGTGCCGCGCCCGACCACCGCCAAGATCGGCGGCACGCCGGTCGTCGGCCGGGAACTGCTGCTGTGGACGTCGGAGTTCCTGACCACGATCCTCGACAACTGATCCACCGCGCGGCGCGGGCCCCACCGGCCCGCGCCGCGTGTCACGTGGCGTTCAGACGGCCGTCATGTGGCCCTTGTGCCGTGGCCGCGCGGGGGTCAGGTACCGCGGGCAGCATCTCCGTGTATCCCACGGAAAGTGAACCCATGCGCCTGTCCGTCGTCGTTCCCTGTTACAACGAGGAATCCGGTGTAGAGCTTTTCGACGCGAAGATCCGGGAGACCCTCGACCTCCTGCCCGTCGAGTACGAGCTCTGCTACGTGGACGACGGCAGCTCGGACGCGACGCTGGAGCGGCTGCGCGGCCTGGCCGAGAGGCACGCCGGCAGCACCCGGTACGTCTCGTTCAGCCGGAACTTCGGCAAGGAGGCCGGCATGCTCGCCGGGCTCCGCGAGGCCACCGGCGACGCCGTCGTGCTGATGGACGCCGACCTGCAGCACCCGCCGGAGCTGATCGTGCGGATGCTGGAGCTGTTCAGCCGCGGCCACGACCAGGTGATAGCCCGCCGCACCCGCGAGGGTGACAAGTTCGTGCGGAGCACCGTGAGCCGGCTGTACTACCGCATGGTCAACAAGTGGGTCGACGTCGAACTGACCGACGGCGTCGGCGACTTCCGGCTGCTGTCGCGGCGGGCCGTGGACGCGCTGCTGTCGATGCCGGAGTACAACCGCTTCTCCAAGGGGCTCTTCTCCTGGATCGGCTTCGACACCGTCACCTTCGACTACCGCAACGCCGCCCGCGCCGCCGGGGAGACCAAGTGGCGGTTCGGGGCGCTGCTCAACTACGGGATCGACGGCCTGATCTCGTTCAACAACCGCCCGCTGCGCGCGGGGATACACCTGGGGCTGGCGCTGGCCGGCCTGGCCGGGCTGTACGCCGCCTGGGTCACGGTCGCCGCGGTGGTCGGCGGGGTGACCGCGCCCGGCTACGTGACGCTGATCGTCGCCATCGTCGGGCTCGGCGGGCTGCAGATGATGATGCTGGGGCTGATGGGCGAGTACATCGGCCGCATCTACTACGAGTCCAAGCGGCGGCCGCACTTCCTCGTCAAGGAGACCAACGTGCCGCCCTCCGCCTTCGAGGGCCCGGACGGCACGCCCGTCAGCGGCTCCGCCGTGCTCGTGGAGCGGCCCGCGCGGTCGGCGGCGGAGGGTCGGCGCTGATGCCCGTACGCCTCCTCCAGGTGGTGCGCTTCGGCCTGGTGGGCGTGGTGAACACCGCCACGTTCTACGGCTGCTACCTGCTGCTGCACCGCTGGATGCCCTACTACCCGGCGTACGTGGCGGCGTTCGTGCTGAGCATGGTCGGCTCGTTCTTCCTCAACACGTACTTCACCTACCGGACCCGGCCGACCTGGCGGAAGTTCCTGTTCTTCCCGCTGACCAACCTGACGAACTTCACCGTCACCTCGGTGGGCATGTACGTCCTGGTGGAGTGGTGCGGCGTCGGGGAGAAGCCGGCCCCGCTGATCGCGGCGGCCGCCGCGATCCCCGTCACGTTCGTGCTGTCCCGGCGGATCCTGCTCGCCCGCGAGCAGCCGGCGCCCGCCGCCGGGGACCCCGCCGCCCAGGAGCCCGCCCTCGCCCCCGCTACGCGCGACGCAGGATGACGTAGCCCTCGCCGGTGGCGATCTCGGTGTACGTCGCCGTCGGGTGGAGCTGGTGGGCGTAGGTGACCGGGTCCGGGACCCAGCCGTCCCCGTTGTCGATCGCGATGTAGTCGGGGACGACGGTTTTCGCGCCGCCCACCCAGTAGACCGTGCAGCGGTTGACGAGCCGGCTGATCGGCCCGACGTTGGCCTCGACGCTCGCCCCGTCCGGGATCTGCCGCAGCAGCTTCTCGACGGCCTTGACGTGCGCGCCCGGCTGGTACGTGGCGGTGTGCGTGAGGTCCGCCAGCGGGAGCGTGGTGCTCAGCGCCAGGGCGGCGGCCGCCGCGGCGGCCGGCAGCTGCGAGGCGTAGGAGCGCAGCCAGCCGCGCGGGCTGTCGCGCGACTCGTTGACGGCGTCGACGAGGGCGAGCAGGACGACGGGCATCAGCACGGCGCTGTAGTGCCAGTCCAGGCCCCAGTAGTGGTCGTCGTGCGAGACGAAGCGCCAGCCGATGGTGGGCAGGGCGGCGACCAGCAGCGGGGAGCGCAGCGCGAGCAGGCCGCTGGTGGGCAGCAGGATCCACAGCAGGGTGCGCAGCGCGGTGTCCGGCGGGATGTGCCCGGCGACCGGGGCGCCGCTGCCGCCGAGCTTGTTCCAGTAGTCGTAGCCGCCGCTGTTGTTGAAGGCGGGGATGAGGACGCCGAAGGCGATGGCGGCGAAGGCGACGCCGAAGCCGATCAGCCAGATCGCGTACGAGGCCGCCCGCGGATCGTCGCGCCGGGAGCGCAGCAGCACGACGACGCCGATGGCGGCGACCGTCGCGCCCATGTCCTCCTTGACGAGGATCAGCGGCAGCGCCCACCACATCGCGGTCGTCCACCGCTTGCGCAGCACCGCCTCCAGCGAGAAGGCGAGCATCGGCATGGCGAAGGCGATCTCGTGGAAGTCGAACTCGACGGCCCGCTGCACCCCCCACGACAGGCCGTAGGCGACCCCGACGGCGAGCCCGCGCCCGCGGCCGAGCAGGTGCGCGCCGACCCGGGCGACCGGGACGACGGAGAGCGCGAAGAGGGCGGCCTGCACCACGAGGAGGGTGACGGGCGAGGGGAAGACCCGGTAGAAGGGGGCCACCAGGGCGGTGATGGGGCTGAAGTGGTCGCCGAGGATGTTGGTCCCGGGGCCCTTGAGGTCGGCGACCGGCGCCTGGAGGTGCGCGTAGGACTTGATCGCCTGCTCGAAGATGCCGAGGTCCCAGGACATCGTCGCCATCCGCCGGAACCGGCACACCGACAAGGTGGCGTACGCGACGAAGAGCGCCCCGGCCAGCCAGTACGGGTCCAGCCCGGGGCGCAGGAGGCGGCGCACGCCGCCGGGGGCGGTGTCGCTGTTCCCGTGCTGGGCGGGGATGGCCGCAGTAGCCATGTCCATGCTGCGTTCCTTTCGCACGGGAAGACGCGCGGCACCCTCGGCCGGTGCACGCCCGCCACGAAAAGATACGTGAGTGCCGCCGGAACGCGGTTCCGCCGGTTCTCCCGGCGCCTGGCCGCGGTCTCCGGGCGTCCTGCCGCCGGTCTCCCGCCGTCCTGCCCCGGGTCACCGCAACCGCCCGCATCGCAGTATGCGTCGCTCCTGGTGACCGGGGCCAGACGGGCGGGGCCGGGGCCGAATTGTTGCGGCATCGCCGGACCGCTCGTCCGTCCCGGCCGATACGCTCGCTCTCCCAGCCGAGACTCTTGTTCAGGAGCAGCCATGAACGGCCCAGGCATCACGCCGCCCCCGCCGAACGACGGCGCACGGACCGGGTTGCGCGTCCTGTTCGTGCTGCTCGCGGTGATGTCGTGCGGGATGCTGGCCTGGACGCCGCTGCTGCGCATCGCCCTGCTGCGCCGCCGCAACGCCGTGGACTGGGTGCTCTGCGGCGCCAGCTTCGTGCTGTGCGTCGTGCTGGTGATCCTCCTCGGCAGCGGGGGCGACAGCGGCGACAGCGGCAACGACAACAGCCCGCGGGACAACGCGGTGGTCTCCATCCTGTTCATCCAGGCCATCGTGGTGGCGGTGTACTACCTCGTCACCGACATCCGGCACTACAAGGCGGTGGACGCGCGGGCGGCCGCGCTCGCGTACGGGCAGCAGGGGCGGCAGCAGTTCCCCTACGGCGGAGTGCGGACGCAGCACCCGCAGCAGACGCAGCTGCCCTCCGCCCGCGCCGACTACAACCCGTACCGCGACACCCCCACCCCGGGCCCCGGCCCGTCGCAGACGCCGGTCCCGACGCCCGTCCCGACGCCGACCCCGACCCCCGACCCGGCCGCGCATCCCGCCCCGCGCATCGACCAGGTCCGTGCCGAGCTGGACGAGCTGAGTGACTACCTCCGCAAGGAGGAGGGCAGATGAACGGCCGGCTCGTCGCCGGGCGGTACGAGCTGGCCACCGTCCTCGGCCAGGGCGGCATGGGCCAGGTCTGGACGGCGTACGACCGCCGGCTGGACCGCCGGGTCGCGGTGAAGCTGCTGCGCCCCGACAAGGTCGCGGGCGGTGAGAACGTCGCCGAGCTGCGCCAGCGCTTCGACCGCGAGTGCCGGGTCACCGCGCAGGTCGACCACCCCGGCCTGGTCACCGTCCATGACGCGGGCACCGACGGCGACGAGCTCTACCTCGTCATGCAGCACGTCGAGGGCCAGGACCTCGCGGACCACCTCGCCCAGCACGACCCCTACCCGTGGCCCTGGGCGGTGGCGGTCGCCGCCCAGCTGTGCGCGGCGCTCTCCGCCGTCCACGCGGTGCCGATCGTGCACCGGGACCTGAAGCCGAGCAACGTGATGGTCCGCCCGGACGGCACCGTCGTCGTGCTCGACCTCGGCGTCGCGTCCGTCATGGACACCGACACCACCCGCCTCACCCACACCGGCACCCCGATCGGCAGCCCCGCCTACATGGCGCCGGAGCAGGCGATGGGCGGCGCCGTCGGGCCGCGCACCGACCTGTACGCGCTCGGCGTGGTCCTGCACGAACTGCTCAGCGGCAACGTGCCGTTCCACGGGTCCACCGCGCTGGGCGTGCTGCACCGCCACCTCTACGAGGCCCCGGTCGCGCTGCGGCAGCTGCGGCCCGAGGTGCCGGAGGCGCTGGAGTCCCTCGTCCTGCGGCTGCTCGGCAAGGACCCGCAGGACCGGCCCGCCGACGCCCAGCGCGTCTACGGCGAACTCGCCGCCCTGCTCCCGTCCGCCGGGAGCGCGCAGCGCGCGCCGGGGCCGATGGACCCGACGCGCCCCTTCCTGCGCCCGCACGCCCCCTGGCCCGACCGGCCGGGCAGCGCCGCCGCCCCCGACGCTCCCCAGGTGCCGGCCATGCCGTCGACGCCGCCGGCGGGCCCGGACATCGCGGCGTCGGTCGACGAGGTGCGCCGGCTGCTCGACGCGGGCCGCATCACGCAGGCCGTCGACATCCTCGGCGGCGTGCTGCCCGCCGCGGCGGCGAAGCACGGCGAGCACTCGCCGATCCTGCGCATGCTGCGCAAGCAGTACGCCCACACGCTCATGGAGGACGGCCAGTACCGTCGCGCCTTCCCGGAACTGCGCCGGCTGGCGGAGGAGTTCGCGAGCCAGAACGGCCCCGGCGACCGGCAGGTCCTGCAGTTCCGCTACGAGGCGGCGCAGTGCCTCGAACAGCTCGGCGAGGCGGGCGCCGCACTCGGCGAGTACCGCACGCTGCTGCCGTACTTCGAGCAGTACGCCGCCACCGACCCGGTCCTCCCGCTGGAGATCCGCCGCCGGATCGGCAACCTGCTGCTCTCCGTCGGCGACCGCGCGACCGCCCGCGAGGTGCTCGGCCGGCTGCTCTTCGACGCCGAGCGCGTGCACGGACGGCACCACCCGTTCTGCGCCGAGCTGCGCCGCACTCTGGCATGGCTGGGCCAAGTGCGGGCATGAGGCGTGCAGATGGGTGGTCCGTCCGGGCCGCCGGTTACGCCGGGCATTCGACGCCATAGGGTGCGAACATGTTCAAACGCGGGGCACGGGCACCACACATACTCCTCTGCGGACTGGCGGTCGCCGGTCTGCTCGGCGCCGCCGGCTGCAAGGCCGACACCGAGAGCGGGTCCTCCGGCAACGGGAACGGGCCCGCCAAGAGCGCACCGGGCGGCAGCGCGCTGGCCGCGGTCGACTCGCTGACCGTCAAGGGCCGTGCGCCGAAGACGGGTTACACGCGGGAGAAGTTCGGCAAGTCGTGGGTCGACACCGACCACAACGGCTGCGGGACGCGCGACGACATACTGAAGCGCGACCTCACCGCGGAAACGTTCCGCTCCGACCAGGGCGGCGACTGCGTCGTCACCTCGGGCAAGCTCGCCGACCCGTACACCGGGAAGTCGATCACCTACACCCGGGGCAAGAGCACGATCGACATCGACCACGCGGTCGCGCTCTCGGACGCCTGGCAGAAGGGCGCCGGGCAGTGGGACACCGACAAGCGGGTGCAGTTCGCCAACGACCCGATGAATCTGATCGCCGCCGACGCGTCCGCCAACCGCTCCAAGGGCGACGGTGACGCGGCGACGTGGCTGCCGCCGAACAAGGGGTACCGCTGCGCCTACGTGGCACGCCAGGTCGCCGTGAAGAAGAAGTACGGGGTGTGGGTCACCGCGGCCGAGAAGGACGCGATGCGCGAGCAGCTGAACACCTGCCCGAAGGAGAAGCTGCCCACGAGTTGACCGGTCCGTGATCCGCCGCGTGGGCCCGAGTTCGGCCGAGTGCTGGATATGGAGGCGGTCCGCTCCATATCCTCGATCTTCGCAAGGTCGAAGCACCGCCGCTCGATCCCATGCCGGGAGGCACCATGGTCCGCCGACGCACCGCCGTCTCGCTCGCCGCCGCCGCACTCGTGGCGATGACCCCTGTGATCAGCGCGTGCGGCACCCCGCACGCGGGGGCCGCCGCCGTGGTGGAGAACGAGACGATCTCCGTCTCGGACCTCCAGTCGAAGGTCAACGCGGTCCGCACCGCGCAGGAGAAGTCGCCCCAGGCCGCGGCCCTGATCGAGGGAAGCAGCGACCTCACCAGCCAGACGCTGGGCACGATGGTGGTGACCCGGCTGTTGGACCGCGTCGCCAAGGACGCCGGGGTCACCGTCACCCGCTCCGACGTCGGCCGGATGCGGTCCGCGATGGAGGCCCAGGCCGGCGGCGCCGACGCGCTGGCGCCGGCGCTGCTGGAGAAGTACAACGTCGCGCCCTCCGACATCGACGCGTTCTGCCGGCTGCAGGTCGAGGCCGGCAAGATCATCAGCAGCCTCGGCGTGCAGCCGGGCAGCGACGGGGGGAACGCGGCGCTGAACCAGCTGCTCGCGAAGACCGCGAAGACGATGAAGATCGACGTGAACCCCCGCTACGGCACCTGGGACGCCCAGCGGGCGCAGCTCGGCACCACGCGCGAGCCCTGGCTCGCCCCGGTCGAGGCGCCCGCCGTCCAGGGGGCGTGAGGCGGTCCGCCCGGAGCCGGGCGCGGGGCGGGAGGTAGGTTCGTGCGGTGGACGACTCGATGACCCCCGCGCCCGGCCGCCTCGTACTGCTCACCATGAGCCACCGGGTGGCGCCCGGCCTGCTGTCGTGGCCCGCGTGGGAACTGCTGCGCGGGGCCGACCAGGTCATCTGCCCGGACCCGCACCACCCCCAGCTGCCGTACCTGCGGGAGGCGGGCGTGCGCCTCGTGCACGCCGCGCCGACGGGGCGGGAGTTGGTGGACGCCACCGCCGGTGAGCGGACCGTCGTCTATCTCCCGACCGCCGACAACGACCCGGCGGTCACCGACGAACTGGCCCGCCTCGGCGGGTCCGGCCGGGTCGCGATGCCGGACCTGGAGCTGCTGCCCGGCTCGTACGACCTGCCGGGCGCGCGGCTGCTCGACCTCGTGCAGATCATGGACCGGATCCGCGTCGAGTGCCCGTGGACCCGCGAGCGGACCCACACGGACCTGGCCAAGTACGGCATCGAGGAGATGTACGAGCTGGTCGAGGCGATCGAGGACGGCGATCGGGAGTCGCTGCGCGAGGAGCTCGGGGACGTCCTGCTGCAGGTCGTCTTCCACTCCCGGATCGCCGAGGACGACGCGGAGGAGCCGTTCTCGATCGACGACGTCGCCGGCACGATCGTCGACAAGCTCATCCACCGGCACCCGCACATCTTCGGCGACGAGATCGCCGAGACGCCCGAGGCGGTCCAGGAGAACTGGGTCCGGCTCAAGGGAGTGGAGAAGCAGCGCGACTCGGTGACCGACGGGGTGCCGGTCGGGCAGCCGGCGCTCGCGCTGGCCGCGCAGCTCGGCGCGCGGGCGCGCCGGGCCGGGCTGCCGGTGCCGGACGCCGCCGCGAGCGCCGTGGGCGTCGTGCCCCCGGCCGACGAGGCGGCGCTGGGCGACCTGCTGCTGGCGCTCGCGACGGCGGCCAACGCCGCCGGGCTCGACGCGGAGTCCGCGCTGCGGGCCGCCGCCCGCCGCTACCGCGACGCCCTGCGCGCGGCGGAGTAGCCCGGACCCGGGATCGGGGCCGTCGTGCCCCGCGACGTAGCGTTCTGCCATGCAGATCGACGTACCGCACGAGTGGCCCGCCGGTGAGGCGCAGGCACGCGAGATCCAGGACCGGTTGCGCGAGCGCGCGGACCACGTCGGCCCGGGGCCGGGCCGGCCGCGCTTCGTCGCGGGGCTGGACGTCGCCTACGCGGGCGACGGGAACGGCACGGGCGACCGGGTGGCCGCCGCCGTCGTCGTCCTGGACGCGCGGACGCTCGCGACGGTGGAGCAGGCCACGGCCGTCGGCGAGACGTCGTTCCCCTACGTTCCCGGGCTCTTCGCGTTCCGCGAGCTGCCCACCCTGGTCGAGGCGCTGCGCAAGCTCGACACCGTCCCCGACCTGCTGCTGTGCGACGGCCACGGGCTGGCGCACCCCCGCCGGTTCGGCCTCGCCTGCCACCTCGGGGTGATCACCGGCATCCCGACGGCCGGAGTCGCCAAGACGCCGTTCACCGGGAGCCACGACCCGGCCGCGCTGGGCCCGGAGCGCGGGGCGTTCGCCCCGCTCGTCGACGGCGGGGAGACCGTGGGGCGCGCACTGCGCACCCGGCGGGGCGTCAAGCCGGTCTACGTGTCGACAGGGCACCGCATCGACCTGGACACCGCCTGCCGGCACGTCCTCGCCCTGGCGCCGGAGTACCGGCTGCCGCAGACGACCCGGCTCGCCGACCGGCTCTGCCGGGACGCGCTGGCGGCGCGGGGCGCCTGACGGGCTAGCGTCAGGGGGTGCCTGACGAGACTGCCGCCACCCCCGCGCCCGCCCCCGCCCCCACCCTCTTCACCTGGGAGTTCGCCGCCGACCCCTACCCGGCGTACGCCTGGCTGCGCGAGCACGCGCCGGTGCACAGGACCACCCTCCCCAGCGGCGTCGACGCCTGGCTGGTGACGCGGTACGCGGACGCGCGGCAGGCGCTGGCGGACGGGCGGCTGAGCAAGAACCGGGGCCACCACAGCGAGGGCGCCAACGCCAAGAACAAGGTGGGCATCCCCGGCGAGCGCGGCGCCGACCTGATGACGCACCTGCTGAACATCGACCCGCCGGACCACACCCGGCTGCGCCGGCTCGTCTCCAAGGCGTTCACCCCGCGCCGGATCGCGGAGTTCGCGCCGCGCGTGCAGGAACTGACCGACCGGCTCATCGACGGCCTCCAGCGGGACGGAACGGGCGCGGTGAAGTCGGAGGCGGACCTCATCCACGAGTTCGCCTTCCCACTCCCCATCTACGCCATCTGCGACCTGCTGGGCGTCCCGCCCGAGGACCAGGACGACTTCCGCGACTGGGCGGGGATGATGATCCGCCACGGCGGCGGCCCGCGCGGCGGCGTCGCCCGGTCGGTGAAGAAGATGCGCGCCTACCTGCTGGAGCTGATCCACCGCAAGCGCGCGGACCTCGGCGACGACCTGATCTCCGGGCTGATCCGGGCCAGCGACCACGGTGAGCACCTGTCGGAGAACGAGGCCGCGGCGATGGCCTTCATCCTGCTCTTCGCCGGGTTCGAGACCACCGTCAACCTCATCGGCAACGGCGTCCACACGCTGCTGCGCCATCCCGAACAGCGCGCCCTGCTCCAGGCGTCGATCGCCCGCGGCGAGACCGGGCTGCTGGAGACCGCCGTGGAGGAACTGCTGCGCTACGACGGGCCGGTGGAGCTGGCGACCTGGCGGTTCGCGACGCAGTCGCTGACGATCGGCGGGCAGCTGATCGGGGAGGGCGAGCCGGTGCTCGTCGTGCTGGCCGCGGCCGACCGAGATCCCGACCGGTTCGACGGGCCCGACACGTTGGACCTGGCGCGCCGCGACAACCAGCACATCGGCTACGGGCACGGCATCCACTACTGCCTGGGCGCCCCGCTGGCCCGCCTGGAGGCGCAGTCCGCGCTGGCGACGCTGCTGACCCGGCTGCCGGACCTGCGGATGGCGGCGGACCCCGATGACCTGCGGTGGCGCGGTGGTCTCATCATGCGCGGACTGCGGACGCTGCCGGTCGCGTTCACCCCGGAAGCCGCACTTCCGCCCGCTAAACCCTGATGGAGCGTCAAAAATGTCCGGTGCGCGAGGTACGGGACGGAATCGACCGTGACCTGAGCGTGATGATCGCTACACCGACTTGTGATGCGATGGTCAACACCGCTACGTTCTGCGGTCATCGCAGGGTTGCCGCAGCTGACGCGGGACCGTAGTCGATCTTTTTTGGAGTGGGTGACCGCATGCTGAAGTCCGGGAACGGCAGACATCGCCGACCGCGCCAGGCCTCGACCGCCGTCGTGGTGGTCGCGGTGACCGGAGCGGGGATCGCCCTGCCGCTGCTCGGTGCGGGTGCCGCGCAGGCGGCCGATGTCAAGGTCTGGGACAAGGTGGCGGCCTGCGAGAGCAACGGCCTGTGGAGCGCCAACCCCGGCAACGGTTTCTACGGCGGACTGGCGATCACCGCGGACACCTGGGAGCAGTACGGCGGCAAGGTCTACGCCGAGCGCCCGGACCTCGCCAGCCGCTCGCAGCAGATAACGGTCGCCGAGACGCTGCTCGCCGAACTCGGCCCGGAGGCCTGGCCCGGCTGCGCCGAGCCCGCCGGGCTCGTCTCCGGCGGAGCGCCGCCGGCGGTCGACCCGGGCTCGATCCTGCCGTCGGTCCCCGTGACGACGCCGACGACGCCCGCCACGAAGCCGACGGCGCCGACGGCTCCCGGGGTGCCCACGACCCCCGCCACGCCCACCACGCCCCCGGTGACCACGACGCCGCCGGTGGGCACGGCGCCGACGACCCCGTCGACGCCCACCGGCACCCCGGTGACGGACGACCCGGCGACCGGTCCGGCGACCGATCCTTCGGGCGGCTCGACCGCCGCCACGCCGACCACCACCCCCAAGGCTCCCGCCGTCATCTCGGACCTCGCGGACACCACCCCGGGCCGGAGCCAGGGCCGGCACGCCAAGCCCGGCTCGCCGGACACCGCCGACGGGACGGCCACCGACCGTGCCTCGCGCGACGCGGACCGCCTCGCGGGCTCCACCGGCACAGGGGACGCGAACGGCGCCCAGAACACCGGCCAGGGCGACGTGGCGGGCGACGGCGACTACGTCGTGCTGCCCGGCGACAACCTGTGCGACATCGCCGCCGACCACCATCTGCAGGGTGGATGGAAGGCGCTGTATGGGGCCAATGACCGGATTGTTGGGGACAATCCGGACCTTATTCTCCCGGGCCAGCACCTCGACTTGAGCTACTGAGACCCTCGGCGGACCGCTGGAGACGATCCCGGCACCCCCGGATCCTGTGACAAGGGTCTCCGTGGCGGCTGTGACGGCCCGGTTGCACTGCGTCGCATTTCTCCCTTCCGACCTGCGAATCTGTGCGCCCGCTCAGTCGGATGGGGGACATGTCGCCCACCCCGGGGATGTTTGTCCTCGCCGGGATCGTGTGCTTAACGTCGTACTGCTCGCCACAGCGGGCCCCGCCGGTCAGGATCGCCGAGTCCTGCCGCCGACCGACGGGAACAGTCGACGCGAAAGCGCCGTAGGCAGGAGCGGGGGACCCAAGGTCTTCCGCCGGCCCGGACCCGAACTCGTGGGGGACGGACCGGCTTGGGGTGGAGCAGCGCGGTGTGAACCGCGCAGCCGGGCAACTCACGCCCGAACCCGACAGCTGACCTCGTAGGCGTCGGTGAGGATGAAACACCATGGCTAAGCACCGCCGCGCGTCCAAGTTCACCCGCATCGCCGCGCTCGCCGGCGTCACCACCGCCGCGATCGCCGTTCCCCTGATGGGTGCCACGGGCGCCTCCGCCGCCTCGGTCGCCACCTGGGACGCTGTCGCCCAGTGCGAGTCCGGCGGCAACTGGTCCATCAACACCGGCAACGGCTACTACGGCGGCCTGCAGTTCTCGCAGTCCAGCTGGGAAGCCGCGGGCGGTACCGCGTACGCCTCCCGCGCCGACCTCGCCACCAAGGGCCAGCAGATCGCCGTGGCCGAGAAGCTTCTCGCCATGCAGGGTCCCGGTGCCTGGGCCTGCGCCGGCGCCGGCAACCTGACCGCCGGTGGCGAGTCCGCCCAGGTCGACACCTCGGGTTCCTCGTCCTCCTCGAAGAGCTCCACCTCGGACTCCTCGTCGCGTGACTCCTCGGACACCGCCAGCCGCGGCACCGAGAAGCGCACCCCGGTGAAGAAGAGCAAGCCGGCCGCCAAGCCGGTCGAGACCAAGAAGGCCGAGAAGGTCGAGACCAAGAAGGCCGCCCCGGTCCAGAAGGGTGACGGCGAGTACAAGGTCGTCGCCGGTGACAGCCTCTCCGAGATCGCCCAGGCGCAGCACGTGGCCGGTGGCTGGGAGAAGCTGTTCGAGCTGAACAAGTCCATCGTCAGCGACGCCGACCTGATCTACCCGGGCCAGCAGCTGCACCTCGGCTGAGCACCTCCGCTCGGCTGATCCCCGAAAACTCCCCGGCCAGGCACGCACTCCCCCCGAGCGTGCCGGGCCGGGGTTTCGGCTTTAGCCACGCGGACGGCGGGCGAACGCCGTGTGGACGTAAGACGACGTTGGTCACCTGTTGTCAGCCTTTGGGCCCCTTTTCGTCTCGCGGGTCGGCCGATCGACGGGTCCACCCTCCCCGGGCGGTTAGGCTCGTGTCGCAAAGCGCAGAGAGACACGCATCAGCTGTACACAGCCTGAAGGAGACACTCGTGCCGTCCATCGACGTCGTCGTAGCCCGGGAAATCCTCGACTCACGAGGCAACCCCACCGTCGAGGTCGAGGTCGGCCTCGACGACGGCAGCACCGGCCGCGCGGCCGTGCCGTCCGGTGCCTCGACCGGAGCCTTCGAGGCCCTGGAGCTTCGCGACGGTGACAAGAGCCGCTACATGGGCAAGGGCGTCGAGAAGGCCGTTCTCGCCGTCATCGAGCAGATCGGCCCGGAGCTGGTCGGCTACGACGCCACCGAGCAGCGGCTGATCGACCAGGCGATGTTCGACCTGGACGCCACCCCGGACAAGTCCTCGCTCGGCGCCAACGCCATCCTCGGCGTCTCGCTCGCCGTCGCGCACGCCGCCTCCGAGGCCTCGGACCTGCCGCTCTTCCGCTACCTCGGCGGCCCGAACGCGCACGTGCTGCCGGTCCCGATGATGAACATCCTGAACGGCGGGTCGCACGCCGACTCGAACGTGGACATCCAGGAGTTCATGATCGCGCCGATCGGTGCCGAGTCCTTCTCCGAGGCCCTGCGCTGGGGCGCCGAGGTCTACCACACGCTCAAGGGCGTGCTGAAGGAGCGCGGGCTCTCCACCGGCCTGGGCGACGAGGGCGGCTTCGCGCCGAACCTCGACTCCAACCGCGAGGCCCTCGACCTCATCGTCGAGGCCATCAAGAAGGCCGGCTACCAGCCCGGCCAGGACATCGCGCTCGCGCTCGACGTCGCCGCCTCCGAGTTCCACAACGAGGACGGCACGTACGACTTCGAGGGCAAGAAGATCTCCGCCGGCGAGCTGTCGGACTACTACGCCGAGCTGGTCGCCGCGTACCCGCTGGTCTCCATCGAGGACCCGCTGAACGAGGAGGACTGGGAGGGCTGGAAGGCCCTCACCGCCAAGCTCGGCGACAAGGTCCAGATCGTCGGCGACGACCTCTTCGTCACCAACCCGGAGCGCCTGCAGCGCGGCATCGACGAGGGCTCGGCCAACGCGCTGCTCGTCAAGGTCAACCAGATCGGCTCGCTCACCGAGACCCTGGACGCGGTCGAGCTGGCGCAGCGCAACGGCTTCAAGTGCATGATGTCGCACCGCTCCGGTGAGACCGAGGACGTCACCATCGCCGACCTCGCCGTCGCCACCAACTGCGGCCAGATCAAGACCGGCGCCCCGGCCCGCTCCGAGCGCGTCGCCAAGTACAACCAGCTCCTGCGCATCGAGGAGATCCTGGACGACGCGGCGGTCTACGCCGGCCGCTCCGCGTTCCCCCGCTTCAAGGGCTGATCGGCGGTACCACCCGCACGTCTGACCTACGTCCCCGTCCCCGGTCCCGTACCGTGGCCGGGGACGTAGGTACGTGTGGACGAGGGGAGACGGCGTGGGGGCGGACCGGTTTGCCACCGCGGCGCGGCTGAAGGCGATCGGCCAGGAGGCTCAGGCCCGCGTCTACCGCGCGGCGACCAGGCGACCCGCCCCGCGGCGCAGCAAGCTCACCGGGCGGGCCGCGCTGCTGGCGCTCGTGCTCTGCGCCCTCATCGTCGCCCTCGCCTATCCGATGCGGCAGTACATCGCCCAGCGCTCGGACATCGCCGACCAGCGCAAGGAGGCCCAGCAGGCCAAGGAGCGCGTCGAGCGGCTGCGCGAGGAGAAGGCCCGCTGGCAGGACGACGCGTACGTGCGGACCCAGGCCCGCCAGCGGCTGCACTTCCTGCTGCCCGGTGAGACCGGCTACACGGTGGTGGACCCGGCGCCGAGCGCCGACGGCGACTCCGGTGCCCGCCGGTCCTCCGACGAGGCCGCCGCACACCGCCCCTGGTACGACAATTTCTGGGACAGCGTCGACCACGCCGACGCCGCCGGGACCCCGCGGCGGTAGCGGGCGTCACCGACCGACACCCGCCGGCAGCACGCTGCGGCAGCCGACGCCGAGAACCCGCCCGACCTTCCACGACCGAGAACGGCTCATGACAGATCACCCCGCTCCCACCCCCCGCACCACGCCGACCGAGGCCGACATCGCCGCGTTCAAGGAACAGCTGGGCCGCCCGCCGCGCGGCCTGCGGGCCATCGCCCACCGCTGCCCGTGCGGGCAGCCGGACGTGGTCGAGACCCAGCCGCGGCTGGAGGACGGTACGCCGTTCCCGACGCTGTACTACCTGACCTGCCCGCGCGCCGCGTCCGCCATCGGGACGCTGGAGGCCGACGGCGTCATGAAGGAGATGACGGCCCGGCTCGCCGAGGACCCGGAGCTGGCCGCCGCCTACCGGGCGGCGCACGAGGACTACCTCACCCGCCGGGACGCCATCGAGGTGCTGGAGGGCTTCCCGAGCGCGGGCGGCATGCCCGACCGGGTGAAGTGCCTGCACGTCCTGGTCGGCCACTCGCTCGCCGCCGGCCCCGGGGTGAACCCGCTGGGCGACGAGGCGATCGCGATGCTGCCCGACTGGTGGCGCAAGGGCCCCTGCGTCAGCGGCGGCCGCGCCGCCGACGCCGCCACGACCGACGGGGGAGCGAAGTGACCCGGGTAGCGGCCATCGACTGCGGCACCAACTCCATCCGCCTGCTGGTCGCCGACGCCGACCCGGTCACGGGCGAGCTCAAGGACCTGGACCGGCGGATGACGATCGTCCGGCTCGGGCAGGGCGTGGACCGCACCGGGCGGCTGGCGCCCGAGGCGCTGGAGCGGACCTTCGCGGCCTGCCGCGAGTACGCCGCCGCGATCGCCGAACTCGGCGCGGAGAAGCTGCGCTTCGTCGCGACGTCCGCCTCGCGCGACGCCGAGAACCGCGCGGACTTCGTCCGGGGCGTGGTGGACATCCTGGGCGTCGAGCCCGAGGTGATCACCGGCGACCAGGAGGCCGAGTTCTCCTTCACCGGCGCCACGAAGGAGCTGACCGGCCACGACGGCCTCGCGAAGCCCTTCCTGGTGGTGGACATCGGCGGCGGCTCGACCGAGTTCGTCGTCGGCGACGACACCGTGCTCGCGGCCCGCTCCGTGGACATCGGCTGCGTGCGGATGACCGAGCGCCACCTGACCGCCGACGACGGCACGGTCGTCGACCCGCCGACGCTGGGCCGGATCACCGCCATCAAGGCCGACATCAACGCGGCCCTCGACGAGGCGGCCGGCTTTGTCCCGCTGGAGCAGGCCCGCACCCTCGTCGGCCTGGCCGGCTCCGTCACCACGGTCGCCGCCATCGCGCTGGGACTGACGGAGTACGACTCGGCCGCGATCCACCACTCCCGGATCTCCCTGGAGCAGGTCAGGGAGATCACCGGCCGGCTCCTGGCGGCCACCCACGCCGAGCGCGCGGCCATCCCCGTCATGCACCCGGGCCGGGTCGACGTCATCGGCGCGGGAGCCCTCGTCCTGCTCCAGATCATGGAGCGCACCGGGGCCCGGGAGGTGGTCGTGAGCGAGCACGACATCCTCGACGGGATCGCCTGGAGCCTCGCGTAGAACGAAGTTTGTGAAACTCTTCACATGAAGTTCCGGCTCTGGGGCCCAATTTTCCCAGGCCCCAGGCCGGTGACGCCCTCAAAACCCTTGTGGCGTGGTGTTTCCGCCGTGTTACAGGCCTTCGGGAGCGGGCCGGAGCGGCGAAGATCTTCGCTGATCAGGTGGGGCGATCGAGGCCGGAACGGCGTGCCGGGTTCCCTTGACGGGCTGTGTGGCTGATCACGCGGCCGGGCAGTGTAGCAGAGGGTGTCCAGGACCTTGTGAAGGGGCTCACGAGCACCCCTCCATCAGGTGCTGGATACTCGAACCATGAGCACTTCGGAGCGTCCACGGATCCTCGTAGTAGGCGGCGGGTACGTAGGCCTGTACGCGGCGCGCCGCATCATGAAGAAGATGCGGTACGGCGAGGCGACGGTCACTGTCGTCGACCCGCGCTCGTACATGACGTACCAGCCCTTCCTTCCCGAAGCTGCCGCCGGCAGCATCTCCCCGCGCCATGTCGTCGTCCCGCTGCGACGCGTGCTGCCCGGTGCGGAGGTGCTCACCGGCCGCGTGATGAACATCGATCAGGACCGCAAGGTCGCGTCGATCCAGCCGCTCGTGGGTGAGACCTACGAGCTGCCCTTCGACTACCTGATCATCGCGCTCGGCGCGGTCTCCCGCACCTTCCCGATCCCCGGCCTCGCCGAGAACGGCATCGGCATGAAGGGCGTCGAGGAGGCCATCGGCCTGCGCAACCACGTGCTGGAGCAGCTCGACAAGGCCGACTCCACGACGGACGAGGACGTCCGCCGCAAGGCGCTGACCTTCGTCTTCGTCGGCGGTGGGTTCGCCGGCGCGGAGACCATAGGCGAGGTCGAGGACATGGCCCGCGACGCCGCCAAGTACTACCCGAACGTCAAGCGCGAGGACATGCGCTTCATCCTCGTCGACGCCGCGGACAAGATCCTCCCCGAGGTCGGCCCGCAGCTCGGCGAGTGGGGCCTTGAGCACCTGCGCGAGCGCGGTATCGAGGTCTACCTCAGCACGTCGATGAAGTCGTGCGTGGACAAGCACGTGGTGCTCGCCAACGGCCTGGAGGTCGACGCCTCCACCATCGTGTGGACCGCGGGCGTCAAGCCCAACCCGGCCCTCGCCCGCTTCGGCCTCCCGCTCGGCCCGCGCGGCCACGTGGACACCTCGGAGAAGCTCCAGGTGCAGGGCACCGACTACATCTGGGCCGCGGGCGACAACGCCCAGGTCCCGGACGTCGCCGCCCGCAAGGCCGGCGTCGAGAACGCCTGGTGCCCGCCGAACGCCCAGCACGCGCTGCGCCAGGCCAAGGTCCTCGGCGACAACGTGGTCTCGGGGATGCGCGGCTTCCCGCAGCAGACCTACGCCCACGCCAACAAGGGCGCGGTCGCCGGTCTGGGCCTGCACAAGGGCGTGGCGATGATCGTGGTCGGCAAGACCAAGATCAAGCTCAAGGGCCGGCTGGCCTGGTACATGCACCGTGGCTACCACGGCATGGCCGTCCCGACCTGGAACCGCAAGATCCGCGTCTTCGCGGACTGGACGCTCGCGATGTTCCTCAAGCGCGAGGTCGTCTCGCTCGGCGCCATGGAGAACCCCCGCGAGGAGTTCTACGAGGCGGCGCGTCCGGCCCCGGCCCCCGCTCAGGCGGCCACCCCGGCCGGCGGCGCCACCGCCGGGAAGGCGCAGGAGAAGGCCAAGGCCTCCTGACGCCGGTTCCACCGTCCGAAGCCGCTCATGCACGACCCGAAGGGGCGCCCGCCATCCGTGGTGCGGGCGCCCCTTCGGCGTGCTCCTGGTGACGCCCGTGCGGTTGGGCCGGAAAATCACTCGCGCCGGCGCTCGTGCGTCGTACGCTCGTGCGTATGGCAGATGCGGCCCGTCGCATGCGCGACCTTGCTGAAAAAGCCCTTCGAGGACCGTTCCCGCTGCGCATCCGCGCCTGGGACGGCAGCGAGGCCGGACCCCCGGAAGCCCCCGCGATCGTCATACGGCGCCGCCGCGCCCTGCGCCGCCTGCTGTGGAAGCCGGGGGAGCTGGGCCTGGCCCGCGCCTGGGTCGCGGGCGACCTGGACATCGACGGCGACCTCTACGAGGCGCTCGACCTGATCGCCGGCCTCGTCTGGGACACCGGCGAGGACGGCGCACCGCACGTCAGCCCCCTGCGGCGGCGGATGGACACCCTGCGCGACCCGCGCACCTACCGGCTGGCCCGCGAGGCCCTGGCGCTCGCGGGCCCCGGGCTGCCGCCCGCGCCGCCGCCCGAGGAGGCCCGCCGCCGGTTCGGGCCGCGGCACAGCCCCGGCCGCGACCGGGACGCCATCAGCCACCACTACGACGTCGGCAACGCCTTCTACGAGCGCGTCCTCGGCCCGTCGATGGTGTACTCCTGCGCCTACTGGGAGCACCCCGACACCACCCTCGAAGCGGCCCAGCGGGCCAAACTCGACCTGGTCTGCCGCAAGTTGGCGCTCCGGCCCGGCCAGACGCTGCTGGACGTCGGCTGCGGCTGGGGCTCGATGGTGCTGCACGCCGCCGAGCAGTACGGGGTGCGCGCCGTCGGCATCACGCTCTCCACCGAGCAGGCCGCCTACGCGCGCAAGCGCGTCGCGGAGGCCGGGCTGACCGACCGTATCGACATCCGCGTCCAGGACTACCGCGCGGTCGAGGACGGCCCGTACGACGCGATCTCGTCGATCGGCATGGCGGAGCACGTCGGCCGCGACCTCTACCGCGAGTACGCCACCCACCTCTACGGCCTGCTGCGGCCGGGCGGCCGGCTGCTCAACCACCAGATCGCCCGCCGCCCGTGGGCGGACGAGGAGGCGTACCACGTCGACGAGTTCATCGACCGCTACGTCTTCCCCGACGGGGAGCTCGCGCCGGTCGGCTCGACGGTCTCCCGGCTGGAGGAGGCCGGGTTCGAGGTGCGCGACGTCGAGGCGCTCCGCGAGCACTACGGGCTGACGCTGCGGGCCTGGGTGCGCAACCTGGAGGAGCACTGGCAGGAGGCGGTACGGCTGGCCGGCCCGGGACGGGCGCGGGTGTGGCGGCTGTACATGGCCGCGAGCGCGCTGTCCTTCGAGCAGAACCGCATCGGCGTCAACCAGGTGCTGGCCGTCAGGACCCGGCCCGACGGGGCGGCGGGCATGCCCCCGGCCAGGCCCTGGCCGGAGCAGCCGCAGGGGTGAAGTGTACGCGGGCGCACGGCGCTCAGCTCGATGACGACGCCGATGTCGACAACCGTGGTGGCGGACGTCGAGGGC
>NZ_JBEYJD010000001.1:427226-513023 GCF_040636125.1 Streptomyces sp. NPDC006733
GGGGGGGGGCGGCTGCGCCGCTCGGGGGGGCTGGTCGTCTGCTCGGTGGGTTTTCTCGGGGTGGGGTGCCCGTTGTTTTTGGTGGGGCTCGCCCCCGCCGCGGTGGAACGATTCCGCTGTTCCGCCAAGCCGCCGCTCGGCTACTCCGCCTTGATGGCGGTGAGCATGTTGAGCCGGGCCGCGCGCCGGGCCGGCCACAGCGCGGCCAGCACGCCGACCACGGCGGCGCCCGCGAGGAAGATCGCGATCCGGTCCCACGGCACGATCATCGTGTAGGTGCTCATGCCGCCGGCGATCAGCCGGCCCGCCGCCCAGCCGAGGAAGACCCCGAGACCGATTCCGAGCAGCGCGCCGAACAGCGAGATCAGCAGCGACTCGAAGCGGACCATCCGCTTGACGTCCCGGCGGTCGAGGCCGATCGCGCGCAGCATCCCGATCTCGTGGGAGCGCTCGAAGACCGACATGGCCAGCGTGTTGATGACGCCGAGGACCGCGACGATCACGGCCATCGCGAGCAGCCCGTAGAGCATGTTCAGCATCATGCTGATCACGCCGCCGGCCTCGTCGGAGATGTCGGCCCGGTCCTGCACCTTGATCGCGGGGTTGTCGCCCAGCGCCTCGCGCAGGGAGTCCTTGACGGTGGCGCTCGTCCCGCTCGCCGTCTTCACCAGGACCTTCGAGTCGGAGATCTTCGCCAGATGCGGGTCGAGGGTCGCGGTGTCGACGAGCACGCCGTCGAGGATGTCGTTGCCCTGGTAGATGCCCCCGACCTTCAGCGTGCCCTTCGCCTTGTCGTCGTAGACGGCGGGCAGGGTGTCGCCCACCTTCCAGCCGCCGCGCCCGGCGGTCTTGTCGTCCAGGACGACGGTCGTGCCGCCGAGTCCGCCCGCCGAGCCGCTGGTGAAATCGAGGCTGACGAGCTGCGCGATGGTCCGGGGGTTGACGCCGGTCACCCGCTCGCCGTTGCCGCCCACCTCGATCCACGCGTTCCGCATCGGGCTGGTGGCGGTCACGCCGTCGAGGCCGTTCAGCGTCTTCGCGACCTCGGGGGAGAGGTCGATCCCGCCGTTGACCATGCTGACCGTGTAGTCGGCCTTGATGGAGTCCGCGGCCATCCGGTCGATGCCCTTCTGGACCGAGGTCGCGATCACCGTGAGGCCGGTGATCAGCGTCAGGCCGATCATCAGCGCCGACGCCGTGGCGGCGGTGCGCCGCGGGTTGCGCACCGAGTTCTGCCGGGCGAGCTTGCCGGTGACGCCGAACGGGCGCAGCAGCGGACCCGCCGCGGCGATGAGCGGCCGCGACAGCAGCGGCGTCAGGACGAAGACCCCGATGAGCAGCAGCCCGCCGCCCGCGCCCAGCGGCAGCTTGCCGCTGTCCACGTCCATGCCCGAGCCGGCCAGCACCAGGGCGCCGCCCGCACCGGCCAGCAGGGCGCCGAGGGTGTTGCGCAGCACCAGGCTCTTGGCGGTGGCGGGGGCGTGCACGCTGCTCATGGCGGCGACCGGCGCGATCCTGGACGCCCGCCGGGCCGGCAGCCAGGCGGCGAGCATCGTGACGACGACACCGACGATCATCGACCACATGATCGTGCCGGAGCCGACGACCAGCGCTCCGTCCGGCAGCGCCACACCGGTCATGCCGAGCAGCGACCGCATCGCGACCGCGATGCCGATGCCCGTCACGAGGCCGACCACGGCGGCCGTCAGACCGACCACGAACGCCTCGATCAGCACCGAGCGCGTCACCTGGCGGCGGCTCGCGCCGACCGCGCGCATCAGCGCCAGCTCCTTGGTGCGCTGCGCGACCAGCATGGTGAAGGTGTTGGCGATGATGAACGTACCGACGAAGAGCGCGATGCCGGCGAAGACCAGCAGCCCGGTGTTGAGCCCGCTCATCGCCGAGGCGATGCTCGCGGCCTCCTCGTCCGCCAGCTTCTGCCCGGTGACCACCTCGGTGCCCTGGGGCAGCACCTTCTCGGTCGCCGCCTTGAGCGCGGCCTGGCTGGTGCCGGGGGCCGCCTTGACGTCGATCTCGTCGTACTGGCCGGGCTTGGCGAAGAGCTTCTGCGCGGTCGGGGTGTCGAAGAGGACGAGG
Source organism: Streptomyces sp. NPDC006733 (assembly GCF_040636125.1). Lineage (NCBI taxonomy): Bacteria > Bacillati > Actinomycetota > Actinomycetes > Kitasatosporales > Streptomycetaceae > Streptomyces > Streptomyces sp. NPDC006733. Next base: position 429,324 of record NZ_JBEYJD010000001.1, read on the forward strand.
CTGCCGCCCGCCGCGACGTTGCCGTCGTCCGTGTCGAAGACACCGGTGATGGTCTGGCGCATCACCGGGCCGTCGACGGACATCCGCACGGTGTCGCCGACCTGCACTCCCGCGCGGTCGGCGGTCTTGCCGTCGAGCGCGACCTCGTCCGCCTTCTGCGGGGCGCGGCCGTCCGTCATCGTGTAGCGGGCGTCGGTGCCGTCCTTGCCGGCCGAGTAGTTCGCGCCCCGGGTGGACCAGCCGTTGCCGATCAGGTCGCCGTCCTTGTCGGCGACGGCGGTGAAGCCCGAGACGATGCCGGTGGCGGAGGCCGTGCCGGGCAGCGCCCGCACGGCGTCCAGCTGCCGCTGGGTCAGGTGCGGGGTGTCGTCCGCGCCGTCCCTGCCGTCGGAGGAGGCGGGCGGGGAGCCGGGCTTCACGGCGACGGAGACGTTCTCGTAGCTCTTGGCCGAGCTCTTCTCGTAGGCGGCGCCGATGGTGTCGGTGAAGACCATGGTGCCGGAGACGAACGCGACGCCGAGCATGACGGCGAGCACGGTCATCAGCAGCCTGGCCTTGTGCGCGAGGACGTTGCGCAAGGCGGTGCGGAACATGGGGATCAGTCCTGGTTCGTTCGGTCGGGCGGTGGTGCGGCGGGCGTGCGCGAGGGGCACGACGGCAGCGCGGAGGCACGGCGGAGCGGCACCACGGCAGAACTGCGGCGCGGGCGGCTACTGGGGGGCGTACGGAGGCGCGGAGGGGAGTGCGCGGGAGAGGCCGGGGCCGGGGGGTGCCCCGCTCAGCCGGCGTGGCCCCGAAATTCGAACGCGGAGGGCTGCCGGCCCTGGCCGGAGAGGTTGAGCATGCGCTCCAGGACGCCGTCGGAGGTCGGGTCGTGCAGCTCGTCGACGACGCGGCCGTCGGCCAGGAAGATCACCCGGTCCGCGTAGGAGGCGGCGACCGGGTCGTGCGTGACCATGACGATCGTCTGGCCCAGCTCGCGCACCGAGTTCCGCAGGAACCCCAGGATCTCGGCGCCGGCGCGCGAGTCCAGGTTGCCGGTCGGCTCGTCGGCGAAGATGATCTCCGGCTTGCTCGCCAGGGCGCGGGCGACCGCCACGCGCTGCTGCTGGCCGCCGGAGAGCTGGTTCGGCCGGTGCGACATCCGGTCGGCCAGGCCCACCGTGGCGATCACCTGGGAGAGCCACTTCTGGTCGGGCTTGCGGCCCGCGATGTCCATCGGCAGGGTGATGTTCTCGGCCGCGGTGAGCGTCGGCAGCAGGTTGAACGCCTGGAAGATGAAGCCGATCTTGTCCCGTCGCAACTGCGTGAGCTGCTTGTCCTTGAGCGAGGCCAGCTCGGTCTCGCCGATCCGCGCCGATCCGGCGGAGACCGTGTCGAGCCCCGCCATGCAGTGCATCAGCGTGGACTTGCCGGAACCCGACGGACCCATGATCGCCGTGTACTCCGCGCGCCGGAACTCGACCGACACACCGTCCAGAGCGACGACCCGGGTCTCGCCCTCGCCGTAGACCTTGCTGAGGTCCGTGGCGCGAGCGGCCACCGTGGAGGTGTGGGAAGTGGTTCCGGTGGGGGTCACGGGGCGGCTCCTGCCGTGGGGTGAACGGGGACTCCTCCATGGTGACGCCCCGATCCGCTCCCGGGATCAGTCCAGATCGCTGTTTCCGTGGCAGTCCTGGGAGGGACCCGGAGGGTCCGCTGTACTACTTGCGGATGACGGCGAGCCCTGAGACCGGGAGCCCCGAGCGCCGTCCGGATGGCTCCGCCGCGGGCCCGGCGGGGATCCGGGAGGGCACGGGGAGGGCGCGGGCGGGGATTTCGGCGTGATCGATTTCGCGTCATATGCGAATGACGTGTGTGTGCGGTGTGAAGGGCCGGGGCCTGAGAAGCACCCCTCGAGGCCCACTTGAGGCAGCGTCAGGTACCCCTAAAATCAGACAACATGACGCGGATCGTGCCCTGTTCGGCCCAGTAACCCCGATACGCTCGTCCTGCGTCGAGACCCCGCCCCCGCCCGGATGGTGGAACGCAGACACGGCGAGCTTAAACCTCGCTGGCCGCATGGCCGTGCCGGTTCGAGTCCGGCTCCGGGCACCTCACATCACCCGCGGGGCGCGCGACAGAAGATCCTCCTCCGGCGGTACTCCGTCTTCTTTGCTAACCCATTACTCTTGCAGTAATGCCGTAACGCGCGGCCATGGAGGAGTGAGATGAGGAGCAGCAACCCGGTCTTCTCGCGGCGGGGCTTCAGCCGCGGGGACGGATACGCGGGCTTCGGCACGCAGCAGCAGGGCGCGGCCCCGCAGGGGTCGGGGAATCCGTACGCGCAGCAGGGGAACCCGAACGCGCCGCAGGGTGGGAACCCGTACGCGCAGGGCGGTAATCCGTACGCCACCGCGGACCAGCGGCAACTCACCCCCGAGCAGCTCCAGCAGATGTACCAGGCCCCGCCGGCCGGACCGGCGCAGACCGGTCGCATGACGATGGACGACGTCGTCATGCGGACGGGTATGACGCTGGGCACGGTGATCATCGGCGCGATCCTCGCCTGGGTCGTCCTGCCGGTGAGCTCCACCAGCTACGGCCTGGCCTTCGGCGCGGCGATCGTGGCCCTGGTGCTGGGCATGGTCCAGTCGTTCAAGAGGACGCCGGTCCCGGCCCTGATCATCGGTTACGCGATCTTCGAGGGCATCTTCCTCGGCGTGATCAGCAAGATGTACAACACGTACTGGTCGGGCGCCCCGGTCCAGGCGGTGCTGGGCACGATGGCGGTCTTCGTCGGCATGCTCATCGCGTACAGGACGCGGCTGATCCGCGTCACCGCGCGCTACCAGCGCATCGGCATGGCGATCGCCATCGGCTTCGTGCTGCTGATGCTGGTGAACCTGCTGTTCGTGGCGTTCGGCGCGGCTCCCGAGGGCGGCCTGCGCAGCAGCGGCCCGCTGGGCATCATCGTCGGCATCATCGGCGTCTGCCTGGGTGCGTTCTTCCTGTCCCTCGACTTCAAGCAGATCGAGGACGGCATCCGCTACGGAGCCCCGCAGAACGAGTCGTGGTTCGCCGCGTTCGGTCTGACGCTCTCGCTGGTGTGGATCTACCTGGAGATGCTGCGGCTGATCTCGATCCTGAGGGATTGATCCGGTCGCGGTACCCAGCACGTCACGGGCCCCCGGGAGGCAGCTGCCTCCCGGGGGCCCGTCGTCGTACGCCCGGGGCTACCGGAGGTTGCGGGCTGCCCGCCTCAAGTCGTATTCGTGGACGATCGCCTTGGCGTGTCCGTAGGACAGATCGTGTTCGCTGCGGAGCCAGCTGACTTTCTCGTCGAAGCGGAGGAAGGCTGGGCCGTCGTCGACCGCGCGGAGCCAGTCGCGTACTTCTCGGCCGGTGCAATGGGGGATGCGGGAGAGCAGGTTCCGGTGGGTTTCCTCGGAGAAGATCTGGGACATCGGCGCCTCCGGTATACGGTGTCCGGTCATCTCACCGTGCCTGACTGTTGGGGCGTTGGCAACCATCCCTGGCAGGCGGATGTGAGTGCGTGGCCGGGACACGCGCCCCGGTACGCTCGCCGTCATGCTCGACTGCACCCCTCTGCGCTCCGCCGTTGACCGACTGGCCGGCCGATTTCGCTCCCTGCCCCAGAGCCGGCTGCGCGGCGGGGCGGCCGATATCGGCCTCGAACTGGCGCGATGGCTCGCCGTGGAGGCACAGCGGCTCGAATGTCCCGAGCGGGAACCCGCGTTGATGCCGGACGACGGCGCCTTCACCGTGGGCGACCAGATCGCGGTGGCCGGCAACGACCTCGCGCTCGCGCTCGAACAGCGCCCGGAGTGCGGCGAGGTGCTCGAAGCGGCCCTCGTCCGTATCGACGGGGCCGCGCGGCGTTCGGGGGTCGGACGGGGCTGAGGGGGTTGAAGGGCCTGGGGGGTGTGCGGGCCCGGCGCGCTCGGCGCGCGGGCCCGGCGTGCTCAGAGGGAGGCGACGACCCGGTCGGCCAGGATGAAGACGCTCTCGGTGCCGTAGGTGAACGTCAGAGCGTACGCGCCGCCCACGGCGGACCCGCCGAGCAGGACGGGGGCCTCGCCGCGCTCCAGCGCGTCGGAGAGCAGCAGGGCGGTCTCGCGGTGCCCCGGGGTCATGCAGAGCGTGGTGCCGTCGGCGAAGACGTACACGTCCAGCGTCCCGAGCGGGCCGGGGCGGACGTCGGCGAGCGGGACCCGGCCCTCGGCGAGGTCGGTGAGGCGCTCGGCGGTCTGGTCCGGATCGGCGACGACGGACGGGCCGGGGACGCTGTGCAGGTCCGGGAAGTCCGGGTACTCGGCCTGGTCCTGCGCCGACGGGTGCGGGAGGAAGCCCGGCGCCGGCAGGGCGACCTCGGACTCCAGCCCGGCCAGGTCCGACTGCCGGGGCAGGAACGGCAGCATCGTCGGGATCTCGTACTCGGCGTACTCGGAGCCCGCCGCGGGTATCCCGCCGCGGAAGAACGGGGTGTCCGCGGACTCGCGGGCCTCCTGCTCGGCCCAGAAGGCGCGCGCCTCGGCCAGCTCGCGCTCCCGCTCGTCGGCGAGCGCGTCCGCGACGGCGGCGCGTATCTCGTCGGCGGGCACGGGCCGGGCGGCCGGCACGGAGGTGGCGCCGTCGGCGCCGGCGATCGCGAGATCACCGCGCAGACCGGCGAGCTCGCGGCGCAGGCCGCGGGCGGAGATCAGGGCGGCGGAACCCAGGGCCACGGCGATGACCGCGACCACCAGCAAGATGGAGAACAGGGCGCTCACAGACGTACTCCCGACTGACGTGATCCCGAGCAGTGCCCACTGACGAGTGGGTGAAACATCCCCCACACATCACTGTGCCTGTAAACCTCTGCCCTTCGCAGTGCGGAACGTCACGAATTGGGTGGGTCTGAGGTCCTCGGCCATCCGGGTGATGCCGCCCTGACCTGCGAAAACGCACCGCCCCCGGGCTCGTATAACAACCCGGGGGCGGTTCTGTTGCGACTTAGATCACAGTCTGTGATCCCAGAAAAGACGACCGACAGGTCAGCTCAGCCGCTCGCTTTTTTGGTCGCGCTGAGCTTCGCCTCCGCTGCGGGCAGGTACCGCCCTCGTTCCTCGGACGGTCCCTACCCTCCGCTGCGACTCAGCTCAGCCGCTCGCTTTTCTGGTCGCGCTGAGCTTCGCCTCCGCTGCGGGCAGGTACCGCCCTCGTTCCTCGGACGGTCCCTACCCTCCGCTGCGACTCAGCTCAGCCGCTCGATGACCATCGCCATGCCCTGGCCGCCGCCCACGCACATCGTCTCCAGGCCGAACTGCTTGTCGTGGAACTGCAGCGAGTTGATCAGGGTGCCGGTGATGCGGGCGCCCGTCATGCCGAAGGGGTGGCCCACGGCGATCGCGCCGCCGTTGATGTTCAACCGGTCCAGGTCCACGCCGAGGTCGCGGTAGGACGGGATGACCTGCGCGGCGAACGCCTCGTTGATCTCGACCAGGTCGATGTCGCCGATGCCCAGGCCGGCCCGCTTCAGCGCCTGCTTCGACGCCTCGACGGGGCCGTAGCCCATGATCTCGGGGGAGAGGCCGGTGACGCCGGTGGAGACGACGCGGGCGAGCGGGGTGATGCCCAGCTCGCGCGCCTTCACGTCGGACATGATCACGAGCGCGGCGGCGCCGTCGTTGAGCGGGCAGCAGTTGCCCGCGGTGACCGTGCCGTCGGGGCGGAAGACCGGCTTGAGGCCCTGGACGCCCTCCAGGGTGACGCCGGCGCGCGGGCCGTCGTCCTGGGAGACGACCGTGCCGTCGGGCAGCGTGACCGGGGTGATCTCCCGCTCCCAGAAGCCGTTCTTGATGGCGGCCTCGGCGAGGTTCTGCGAGCGCACGCCGAACTCGTCCTGGTCGGCGCGGGTGATGCCCTTGATCGCGGCGAGGTTCTCGGCGGTCTGCCCCATCGAGATGTAGGCGTCCGGGATCAGCCCGTCCTCGCGCGGGTCGTGCCACTCGCCGCCGCCGTTCTCGGCGCGGCCCAGGGTGCGCAGCTCGGCGTCGGCGAAGAGCGGGTTCTTGGTGTCCGGCAGGCCGTCCGAGCTGCCCTTGATACTGCGCGACACCATCTCGACACCGGCCGAGATGAAGACGTCGCCCTCGCCGGCCTTGATGGCGTGCAGCGCCATGCGGGTCGTCTGGAGCGACGAGGAACAGTAGCGGGTGATCGTGCAGCCCGGCAGGTGGTCCATGCCCATCTGCACGGCCACGATCCGGCCGAGGTTGTGGCCCTGCTCGCCGCCGGGCAGGCCGCAGCCGAGCATGAGGTCGTCGATCAGCTTCGGGTCCAGCTCCGGGACCTTCGCGAGAGCGGCCTGGATGATCGTGGCGGTCAGGTCGTCCGGGCGGAGATCCTTGAGGGATCCCTTGAAGGCGCGGCCGATGGGGGATCGGGCGGCTGAGACGATCACGGCTTCGGGCATCGCGACACACTCCTCGTCGAGGCGGCAGGACTCAGGACTCTCTGGGAAGTTACCTGCACGTATCGAGAGGAGTCACGGCTTGCGGGCTGTGACACGGGACTCTTTCTGAGCGAGCGCTTAGTCAGCTGCCGGGACGCGACCGCCCGTATCCGTCCGTATCGGCGGAAGACGGTGCCGACCGGCGGGTGTCCGCCGGCCGGCAGGGCCGGCACGGTGCGACGGGCGGGCCCGCGCGTCAGGGACGCGACCGCGGGCCCGCCCGTCAGGCCGACGTCGAGGAGGCCGCCGGTTCCGCGGCGTGCGGCAGCCGCTGGCGGCGGCGGTACTTGAGCAGGGCCCAGCGCCCGCGGGAGCCGAAGACGCCGTGCGCCGCCGCGACCACCTCGGTGCCGCCCTCGGACGCGGCTGCGGCCGCGGCCTGCGCCACCGGCAGGAAGCCCTCGCCGCGCGTCTCGTCCGGGTGCTCGTCCTCCTCGGGCCACACGCCGAGCGCCGAGCAGAGCGTCGGCAGCAGCGCCATGGCCGCCGTCGCGTACCCCTCCGCGGAGGGGTGGTAGTTGTCCGGGCCGAACATCTCGCGCGGGTGCGCCTCGAACTCGGGGCCGAGCAGCGCGCCGAGCGAGACGGAACGGCCGCCGAGGCCGACCACCCCGATGGTCTGCGCGGCGGCGAGCTGGCGGCTCATCCGGCGCGCCACCCAGCGCAGCGGCTGGTACACCGGCTCGACGGAGCCCAGGTCGGGACAGGTGCCGACGATCACCTCGCTGCCGGCCTCGCGCAGCCGGCGGACCGCGTCCGACAGCAGCCGGACGGACTTGGCGGGCGGCATCCGGTGGGTGACGTCGTTGGCGCCGATCATGATCACGCAGACGTCCGGCGGCGGCGCGCCCACGTCGAGCAGCAGGGCGACCTGGCGCGCCAGGTCGTTGGACTGCGCCCCGGGGTTCGCCACGTTCACCAGCGTGACGGGACGTTCCGCGACGGCCGCGAGGCCGGAGGCGAGCAGCGCGCCCGGGGTCTCGCGCGCCCGGTGCACGCCCTGCCCCGCCGCGGTCGAGTCGCCGAGGAAGCCGAGCCGGAGTGGGACGTCACCCGTTCGGTGTGCGAATGCAGAACCGTATCTTCCGTCCGCGCGCGGTGGTACGTCGTCCGAGCCGCCCACCGTGCGTTTCGCCAGCCGGACCTCGGCCAGCAGTACTCCGACGGCGGCCCCGCCGAGCAGGCTGATCCCGCCGCCCCCGAATGCCGCCGCGGTCGCGATCCGCCGTGCCACCCTCGCCCTCGACATCGACCCCGCTCACCTCCCGTGCTTGTGCGTACAACATCTTGTTGCCCCGTGACGCGCCCACTGCAACGTGCCGTAGTGGTGATCGGCCGACATTAGGGGGGAGGGAGGGAGAAGCGATCGAGGCACGGACGAGCTGAGAGTCGGCGCGTTAGGCCATAGGCTTGCCGCACATTCACGGAGAACCCGGAGACAATGGTGCAGTTCCACGACTCGATGATCAGTCTCGTCGGCAACACCCCGCTGGTGCGGCTCAACAACGTGACCGAGGGCATCCAGGCGACCGTCCTGGCCAAGGTCGAGTACTTCAACCCCGGAGGCTCGGTCAAGGACCGCATCGCGGTCCGGATGATCGAGGCCGCGGAGCAGAGCGGTGCGCTCAAGCCCGGCGGCACGATCGTCGAGCCGACGTCCGGCAACACCGGGGTCGGCCTCGCGATCGTCGCGCAGCAGAAGGGCTACCACTGCATCTTCGTCTGCCCGGACAAGGTGTCGCTCGACAAGATCAACGTGCTGCGCGCGTACGGCGCGGAGGTCGTGGTCTGCCCGACCGCCGTGGACCCCGACCACCCGGAGTCGTACTACAACGTCTCCGACCGGCTGGTCCGCGAGACCCCGAACGCGTGGAAGCCGGACCAGTACAGCAACCCGAACAACCCGCTGTCGCACTACCACTCCACCGGCCCCGAGCTGTGGGAGCAGACGGAGGGGCGGATCACGCACTTCGTCGCGGGCGTCGGCACCGGCGGCACCATCTCCGGCACCGGCCGCTACCTCAAGGACGCCAGCGAGGGCCGCGTCCAGGTCATCGGCGCCGACCCCGAGGGCTCGGTGTACTCCGGCGGCTCCGGGCGCCCGTACCTGGTCGAGGGCGTCGGTGAGGACTTCTGGCCGACCGCCTACGACCGCGAGGTCGCGGACGGCATCGTCGCCGTGTCCGACAAGGACTCCTTCCAGATGACCCGCCGCCTCGCCAAGGAGGAGGGCCTGCTCGTCGGCGGCTCCTGCGGCATGGCGGTCGTCGCGGCGCTGCGCGTCGCGGAGAAGCTCGGCCCCGACGACGTCGTCGTCGTGCTGCTGCCGGACTCCGGCCGCGGCTACATGTCGAAGATCTTCAGCGACGAGTGGATGGCCTCGCACGGCTTCCTCGACGACGGCAACGGCCAGGCCCGCGTCGCCGACGTGCTGGAGCACAAGGGCGGCGGCATCCCGCAGCTGCTGCACATGCACCCGGAGGAGACCGTCGGCCAGGCGATCGACGTGCTGCGCGAGTACGGCGTCTCCCAGATGCCCATCGTCAAGCCGGGCGCCGGCCACCCGGACGTGATGGCGGCCGAGGTCATCGGCTCCGTCATGGAGCGCGACCTGCTGGACGCGCTGTTCGCCAAGCGCGCCACGCTGGCCGACCCGCTGGAGAAGCACATGAGCGGACCGCTGCCGCAGGTCGGCTCCGGCGAGCCGGTCTCCGACCTGATGAAGGTCCTGGGCACCAAGTCCGACGCGGCGATCGTCCTCGTCGAGGGCAAGCCGACCGGCGTCGTGAGCCGCCAGGACCTGCTGGCCTTCCTGGCGAAGTAGCCCGAGCGGCCGCCGCGGCGCGCGCGGCCCGCCCGGCGCGGTACGACGAGGCCCCCTCCCGATCGGTCCGGGAGGGGGCCTCGTATATTTTCTGCTCGCCCGGCGGAACGTTTCGCTCCGGCCGGGCCCGAACCTCCCCAGCAGAACGGCCCGCCATGACCCCCCGTACCCCCGCCGCGCTCCGCGCTGCCACTTTGCTGCTCCTGCCGCTGGCGCTCGCCGCCTGCTCGTCCGGCACGGGCTCCACGGCCGGGACCCGCCCTTCGGCATCGGCCACGACCCCTTCGTCCGCCGCGACCCCGCAGACCGCCGCCGCGAGCCCCGCCGCCGCGAAGGCGCGCCTGCTCACCGGCGACAAGCTGCGGGCCGTCCTGCTGCGGGTCGACGTGCTGCCCAAGGGCTACCGGGCCGACGCGGCCGCCACACGGGACAGCGGCCCGGACCTCGCGCCTCCGGTCAAGGACGGCGCCCCCGGCGCGTGCGGGGCGCTGGAGCAGACCGGCTGGATCCGGATCGCCGGGATCGAGAGCGCGTCGTTCGCCCAGGGCGACTTCGTCAACGCCCGGCAGGAGGAGTTCAACCAGGGGGTCGACACGTTCCGCGGTTCCGGCGCGCAGCTCGTCATGACGCGCATAGAGCAGGCCTTCAAGCGCTGCGCGCACTTCACCGACTCCGGCAGCGGCGCACCGGTCCCGGTGAAGGTGCGGAGCAGCGTGACCAAGGGATCGGACGGCGGGGCCGCGACCATCAAGGCCGTGCTCACCTCGGACCAGTGGGAGGGCGGCACCACGCTGATCGCGACCCGCGTCGGCAACAGCGTGATCACGACGTTCTACTCGGTCCAGTCCTCCGACCTCGGCGCCGCGAACGTGGGCCTCACCCAGAAGATCGTGAAGAACCTCACCATCGCGCAGCGGTGACTGCCGGACGGGGGACGGGCGGGGGACGGGCGGCGCGTGGCGTGGCGTTCACCCGGGGAGGCCAAAGTGCTACATCCGCGTCATGAGACCGCAGCACGGGCTTAACAAGCGTCCGGCAGATTGGTGTTCGCCGGGAAGAGAAGCCCGGCACCACAGGATGTGGCACCCAGGAACTCCGGAGCGGCTCCCGGACTGCTGAGTGACCCTCCCTGGACGAGGTGTCTGGTCCTGACCCGGCCCGCGTCCGAAACGGGGACCGCCGTCGTCCCGCCCCCCGGGTGACCGGGGGTGCGGCGGTCCCCGTTCCTGTCTTCCTCCGGCTCGTTCCGGGGGCCGGGGTTCTCCCCTCCCGCCCCGCCCCCGGAACGGCCCCGGAGGCCGCCGCCGGGGCTACTCCCAGTCGCTGTCGGACTTCGCCCGCCGCGCGCCCCGGTCGCCCGCGAAGATGTGGCCGAGGGACTGGGCGACGTTGACGCCCACGATCCCCGCCCAGGTGATGAAGAGCCCGCCGCCCCCCGCGTTGACCACGCCGATCGCGGAGAGCGGGATGGCGGCGATCATCGTGAAGCCAGCGAAGCCGTAGCGGGCGAAGCGCGCGCTGGGCTCGGGGTGGCCGGGGCTGCGCCCGGCACGGGCGAAGGAGGTCTGCTGCTCCGCCAGTTGGCGGCGGACCCGCTGCTCGACATGGCTGTCGAGGCGCTGGTCCACCTTCTCCATGAACGAGTCGACCAGTTCCGACTCGTACTCCGCACCGAGGTCCTTGCGGGCCTGCAGGGTGGCGGCGAGTTCCTTCTTGAGTTCCGGGTCGCGGGCGTCCATGACGCCACCGTACGGAGCGCGGGGGCGCGCGGCACTGGGGGAAACCCCCGATTCTTTTCGGGGGTGCCCCCTCCGAGCGGGCGATGCGTAGAGTCGCTTTGCTATTTGCGCGCCGCGAGACCTTCTGAGGAGCACACCCGTGCCGCTGCCACCCGTCCCCTCCCTGCTGACGGCCCTCACCGCGTCCGACGGCGCGGACCGGCCCGACGCCGTGACCGTCGCGGGGCGCTCCAGCTCGTACGAGCGGCTGCTCGGCGCCGCGGGCGCGGTCGCCGCGCGGGTGGCGGGCGCCCCGGCGTTCGCGGTGCGGGCGACGGCGTCGCTGGAGACGGTGGCCGCCGTGGTGGGCGGCCTGCTGGCGGGCGTGCCGGTGGTCCCGGTGCCGCCGGACGCGGGGCCGGCCGAGCAGAACCACATCCTGGGGGACTCCGGCGCGGAGCTGCTCGCCGCCGACCTCGCCGAGCGGGCCGGCTGGAGCGGGCCGGAGCCGGGGGCGAAGGAGGCCGCGCTCATCCTCTACACGTCGGGCACGACCGGCCCGCCCAAGGGCGTCGTGGTCTCGCGCGGCGCGATCGCCGCCGACCTCGACGCGCTCGCCGGCGCCTGGGAGTGGACGGCCGACGACACGCTGGTGCACGGCCTGCCGCTGTTCCACGTGCACGGCCTGGTGCTCGGCGTCCTCGGCGCCCTGCGCACCGGCAGCCGGCTGGTGCACACGGGCCGGCCGACTCCGCAGGCGTACGCGGCGGCCGGCGGCACCCTGTACTTCGGCGTGCCGACGGTCTGGTCGCGCGTGGTGCGCGACCAGACCGCCGCACGGGCGCTGTCCGGCGCCCGGCTGCTCGTCTCGGGCAGCGCCCCGCTGCCCGCCCCCGTCTTCCGCGACCTGGAGTCGCTCACCGGGCAGCGCCCCGTGGAGCGGTACGGCATGACGGAGACGCTGATCACCATCAGCACGCGGGCGGCCGGTGACCGGCGCCCCGGCTCGGTCGGGCTGCCGCTGCCGGGGGTCGAGACCCGGCTGGTCGACGAGGACGGCGCCACCGTCCCGCACGACGGCGCCACTGTCGGCGAGCTGCAGATCCGCTCCGGCACGCTCTTCGACGGCTACCTCGGCCGTACGGAGGCGACCGCGGCCTCGTACAGCGCCGACGGGTGGTTCCGCACCGGCGACATGGCGATGGCGGAGCCGGACGGCATGCACCGGATCGTCGGCCGCGCCTCGACCGACCTGATCAAGTCCGGCGGCTACCGCATCGGCGCGGGCGAGGTGGAGAACGCGCTGCTCGACCACCCCGCGGTCCGGGAGGCGGCGGTGGTGGGCGCGCCCCACGAGGACCTGGGCCAGGAGATCGTCGCGTTCGTCGTCGCCGACGGGGTCGGTGAGGCCGAGCTGATGGACTTCGTGGCGGGGCACCTGTCGGTGCACAAGCGGCCGCGCAAGGTCCGGTTCCTGGACGAGCTGCCGCGCAACGCGATGGGCAAGCCGCAGAAGGGGCGGCTGCCCCCGGTGTAGGCAGGGCGCGCGGCCGCCGCGGTGGACCCTCCTTGCCAATGCTGCATGGATTCATGCAGAGTCAGCGACGACTGAATAGGCCAGGAGGACGTTGATGGGCACGACGGAGGACGGGGGCGACGCCGCGGAGGCGGGCGCGGGCGCCGGCGAGGGGGCGGCCGAGAGCGCGTCGGCGCGGCTGCTGAAGCTGTTCGAGTCGCACCGGCTGACGCCGACGCAGCGCCGGATCGCCCACTGCCTGGTGCGCCGGTCGGCCGACGCGCCGTTCCTGTCCAGCGTCGAGGTCGCCGAACTGGCCGGGGTCAGCCAGCCGTCCGTCACCCGCTTCGCCGTCGCGCTCGGCTTCGACGGCTACCCGGCGCTCCGCCGCCACCTGCGCGAGGTCGCGCCGGTGCGGCCGGGACCCGAGGCCGCCGCGTACAACGAGTACCAGCAGGCCGTGCACGCCGAGATCGAGAACCTCCGGCACCTCGCCGCCCTCCTCGCCGACCCCGCGCCCGTCGCCCGCGCGGGCGCCGTGCTCGCCGCGTCCCGGCCGCTGCCGGTGCTGGGCCTGCGCGCGGCGGGCGCGCAGGCGCGGGGCTTCGCGTACTTCGCCGCGAAGGTCCACCCCGACGTCCGGCTGCTGGACGAGGGCGGCACGATGTTCGCCGACCGCGTCGACGGCGCCGTCCGGGCGGGGGCGAGCGCGCTGCTCTGCTTCGCCCTGCCGCGGCACCCCCGCGAGGTCGTCGAGGCGCTGACGTACGCGCGGCAGGCCGGTCTGACGGTCGTGACCGTGGCCGACAGCGCGTTCGCCCCGGTCGCCGCCTGCTCGGACCTGCTGCTGCCGGCCGCGGTGGGCACGGGGCTCGCCTTCGACACGGCGTGCGCCCCGATGCTGCTCGGACGCGTCCTGCTGGAGTCGATGTGCGACCACCTGCCGGACGCGCAGGCGCGCCTGGAGGAGTTCGACGCGCGGGCGGCGGCGCGGGGACTGTTCACCGACTGAGCGGGTCCCCGACCGGGCGGGTCAACCACTCACCGAGCCGGTCGCCTGCCGAGCCCACCGGCCTGGCCGGTCACCGGCCCGCCAGGTATCCCGTCGTCTCGTACGACCCCGTCGCCGGGCCCTTCGCCCGGTCCGGGCGGACCCAGTACCGGACGTCCCGCGTCCGCTCCACCCGCCCGAACCACAGGGACTTCAGCCACAACCCCGCCCCGGCCCCCGCCAGCAGCATGCCGCCCGCCGCCGACGCCAGCAGGCACGAGGCCGCGGCCAGGGCGAAGGCCGCGAGCAGCCACCAGGCGCGGCGGCGGAGCCAGACCCGCGCGGTCACCCGGCGGTCCTGGAGGAAGACGGACTTGGGGGCGCGTGCGGCGTCCGCGCCGAGCGCGGTGTAGCGGGACCGGCGGACCGAGAAGGTGACGGCGGCGGCGACGGCGAAGAGGACCGCGCCGCCGAGTATCCCGATGCGGCGCCCGGTCAGGCCCGGGACGAAGACCCCGCCGACGGCGGCCACCGCCCCCAGCCAGAACAGCCAGCGACCGGCGACCCGCACCAGTACCCCCACCCGAGCCAGCGTGTATGCCCCGCGTGCCACGTCCGTCCTCCTCCGATGCCGTCGCGCCCAGCGCGTCCCGCACGGGAGATTACTCAGCCATCCTCAGAATTTCATGAGGATCGGACAGGAGTTCGCAGGCGGGTCAGGGCCTCGCCCTGCTCCCCGCCGCTCTCCGCGAGGAGTTCCTCCACCGTCTGGGCCGCGCGCACCAGCGCGAAGGCGACCTCGCCGTCGGGGGACACGGCATAGCCGTGCACCGCCGGGCGCGGCAGCGAGTTGTAGGCGAAGTGGGTGGAGAAGTAGTAGGCCCCGGTGTCCAGCAGGGCCACCAGGTCGCCCGCCGCCAGGAGCGGGAGGGGGCGGGCGCCGGCGACGAGGTCGCCGGCGAAGCAGCAGGGCCCGGCCACGTCCTGGACGACGGGGTCGCCGCCCTTCGGACGGCCCCGCGCGTCGAGGGCCGTGACGCGCAGCGGCCAGGCGTCGGGGGCGAAGACCGTGCGGGTGGCGAGCTGCGCGCCCGCGTGGGTGATCGCGATGGGCCGGCCGCCCGCGGACTTGGTGTACTCGACGCGGGCCAGCACCGTGCCCGCCTTGGCGAGCAGCGAGCGGCCGAACTCGGTGACGAGCCCGTACCGGCCGTCGAAGAGGCCGGGGACGGTGTCGCGCAGCACCCGCGCGTACGCGCCGAACGTCGGCGTGACCTCGTCGGAGGCGAAGTTGACGGGCAGGCCGCCGCCGATGTCCAGGGTGGTGATCTGCTGCCGGCCCGCCGCCGCGTTGATCCGTTCCGCGAGGTCGTACACCGCCCGGACGCCCGCCGCCATGAGGTCGAGCGGTACGCCCTGGGAGCCGGTGTGGGTGTGCAGGCGGTTGAGCCAGGGGCGGTCGGCGTAGGCGCGCAGGATCCACCGTTCGGCGCCGTCGTCGCGCAGCGCGACGCCGAACTTCGAGGTGGCGGTCGCGGTGCTCATGGCGCCGATGCTGCCGCCGCCGACCTGCGGGTTGACGCGCAGGCCGACGGGGGAGGAGGTCGGGCCCGCGGCGACGAGGTCGTCGAGGCGGCCGAGTTCCTGCGGGTTGTCGGCGTTGACGGCGATGCCCAGGGCGAGCGCCTCGCGCAGCTCCGCGACGGTCTTGGCGGGGGAGTCCAGGACGATGCGGTCGCCCGGGACGCCTGCGGCGCGCGCGATGGCCAGCTCGCCGGGGCTGGCGACCTCGGCGCCGAGGCCGAGCCCGGCGAGGAGCCGCAGGACGGGGACGAGGGAGGCCGCCTTGACGGCGAAGGTGTGGGTGACGGCCACGCCCGGCGTGGCGAAGGCCTCCCGCAGGGCGGCCGCGGCCTCCTCGACGCCGGCGACGTCCAGCAGCCCGACGACCGGCCGGTCCGGCGCGATCAGATCCTGCTCCACCGCCGCGCGCAGCGCGTGGCCCCGTCGTGCTGTCGCGTCCGGCGTCATGCCGGTCATCCCATCATCCGCGCAGGCGCCATGCGACCCGACCCTGTTGACTAGATGTATTCATCACGACAGGATGTGAATGGATAGATCCATCAGGCGCAACCAGGGACAGAGGGAGGCCGGGCCGATGTCGGGACCGAGGATCGTGCGGGCGCCGCGCGGTACGGAACTGAGCACTCAGGGATGGCAGCAGGAAGCCGCGCTGCGCATGCTGCAGAACAACCTCGACCCGGAGGTCGCCGAGCACCCCGAGAAGCTGGTCGTCTACGGCGGCACCGGCAAGGCGGCCCGTGACTGGCGCTCCTTCGACGCCATGGTCCGCACCCTCCAGACGCTGAAGCGGGACGAGACGATGCTCGTCCAGTCCGGCCGTCCCGTCGGCGTGATGCAGACGCACGAGTGGGCGCCGCGCGTGCTCATCGCCAACTCCAACCTGGTCGGCGACTGGGCCAACTGGGAGGAGTTCCGGCGGCTGGAGTCGCTGGGCCTGACCATGTACGGCCAGATGACGGCCGGCTCGTGGATCTACATCGGCACCCAGGGCATCCTCCAGGGCACCTACGAGACGTTCGCCGCGGTCGCCGCCAAGAAGTTCGGCGGCACGCTCGCCGGCACCATCACGCTGACCGCCGGGCTCGGCGGCATGGGCGGCGCCCAGCCGCTCGCCGTCACCATGAACGGCGGCGTCGTGATCTGCATCGACGTCGACCCGCGGGCGATCTCGCGCCGCATCGAGCACCGCTACCTGGACGTCAGGGCCGACTCCCTGGCGCACGCGATGCAGCTCGCCACCGAGGCCCGCGACAAGCGCGAGCCGCTGTCGATCGGCCTGCTGGGCAACGCGGCCGAACTGCTGCCGCAGATGCTCGCCGAGGGCGCCCCCATCGACATCGTCACCGACCAGACCTCGGCGCACGACCCGCTGGCGTACCTGCCGGTGGGCATCGCGTTCGACGAGATGGCCACGTACGCGGCCGAGAAGCCCGCCGACTTCACGCTCAGGGCGCGCGAGTCGATGGCCCGCCACGTCGAGGCCATGGTCGGCTTCATGGACGCGGGTGCCGAGGTCTTCGACTACGGCAACTCGATCCGCGGCGAGGCGCAGCTCGCGGGGTACGAGCGGGCGTTCGACTTCCCCGGCTTCGTGCCGGCGTACATCCGGCCGCTGTTCTGCGAGGGCAAGGGCCCGTTCCGCTGGGCCGCGCTCTCCGGCGAGGCGTCGGACATCCACAAGACGGACAAGGCGATCCTGGAGCTGTTCCCGGAGAACGAGTCCCTGCACCGCTGGATCAAGCTGGCGCAGGACAAGGTGCACTTCCAGGGCCTGCCCGCGCGCATCTGCTGGCTCGGCTACGGCGAGCGCGACAAGGCGGGCGAGCGCTTCAACGACATGGTGGCGAGCGGTGAGCTGGCCGCGCCGGTCGTGATCGGCCGCGACCACCTGGACTGCGGCTCGGTGGCCTCGCCGTACCGCGAGACCGAGGCGATGCTCGACGGCTCGGACGCCATCGCCGACTGGCCGCTGCTCAACGCCATGGTCAACGTCGCCTCCGGCGCCTCCTGGGTCTCCATCCACCACGGCGGCGGCGTCGGCATGGGCCGCTCGCTGCACGCCGGTCAGGTCACGGTCGCGGACGGCACGAAGCTCGCGGGCGAGAAGATCCGCCGGGTGCTGACCAACGACCCCGGCATGGGCGTCATCCGGCACGTGGACGCGGGCTACGACCGCGCCGACGAGATCGCCGACGAGCGCGGCGTGCGGATCCCGATGCGCGAGGGCGAAGCGCGTTGAGTTTCCACAGCATGTGGACGGAGCTGCTGCCCATCGGCCGCAGCTCCGTCTCCGGCGGATACCGCCGCTACGCCTGGAGCGGCGCCGACCTGGAGTGCCGGGCGTGGTTCCGCGCGCAGGCCGAGACCCGCGGGCTGACGTACGAGGTCGACCGCAACGGCAACCAGTGGGCCTGGCTGGGCGACCCCGCCGCGGGCGGCGCGGTCGTCACGGGCTCGCACCTGGACTCCGTGCCGGACGGCGGCGCCTTCGACGGCCCGCTCGGCGTCGTCTCGTCCTTCGCGGCACTCGACGAGCTGCGCGAGCGCGGCGCGGCGTTCGACCGGCCGCTGGCCGTCGTCAACTTCGGTGACGAGGAGGGCGCCCGCTTCGGGCTCGCCTGCGTCGGCTCGCGGCTCGCCGCCGGACAGCTGACGAAGGACAAGGCGTACGAACTGCGGGACGCGGACGGCGTTTCCCTGCCCCAGGCCATGGAGCGGGCCGGCTACGACCCGGCCGCCATCGGCCCGGACCCGGAGCGGCTCGCCCGCATCGGCGCCTTCGTGGAGCTGCACGTCGAGCAGGGCCGGGCGCTGGACCTGAGCGGCGACGCCGTCGGCATCGCGTCCGCCATCTGGCCGCACGGCCGCTGGCGGTTCGACTTCCACGGCGAGGCCAACCACGCGGGCACCACCCGTCTGGAGGACCGCCGCGACCCGATGCTCAGCTACGCCGAAACGGTGCTGGCCGCCCGCCGGGAGGCGCGGGCCGCCGGGGCGCTGGCCACCTTCGGCAAGGTGAGCGTCGAGCCCAACGGCGTCAACGCCATCGCCTCGCTGGTGCGCGGCTGGCTCGACTCACGCGCCGCCGACCAGGAGACGCTGGACCGGGTGGTGGCCGGGATCGAGGCGGCCGCCGCCGAGCGCGCGGGCCGCGACGGCGTCGACGTCCGCGTCACCCGCGAGTCGTTCACCCCGGTCGTGGAGTTCCAGCACGCGCTGCGCGACGAGGTCGCCAAGCTGCTCGGCGGCACCGCCCCGGTGCTGCCGACCGGCGCGGGACACGACGCCGGGATCCTGTCGGCGAGCGCCCCGACCGCCATGCTGTTCGTACGCAACCCCACCGGCGTCTCGCACTCACCCGCCGAGACCGCCGCCGAGGACGACTGCCTCGCCGGGGTGACCGCGCTCGCCGACGTACTGGAAGGTCTCGCGTGCAGCTGACGTACTGGACGGAACACGCCTGGCTCAACGGGACCGTGGAGCCGGGCGTGGCCCTCGACACGGCCGACGGGCGGATCACCGCCGTCAGGACCGGCGTCGGCACCCCGCCGCCCGGCGCCGTGGCCCTGCGGGGCTTCACCCTGCCGGGGCTGGCCAACGCCCACTCGCACGCCTTCCACCGGGCGCTGCGCGGCACCGTCCAGGTCGGGTCCGGCACCTTCTGGACCTGGCGCGAGATCATGTACTCGATCGCGGCGGAACTCGACCCGGACACCTACTACGCGCTCGCGCGGGCGGTGTACGCGGAGATGGCGCTGGCCGGCGTCACCTGCGTCGGTGAGTTCCACTACCTGCACCACGCCCCCGGCGGCACGTCGTACGACGACCCCAACGCCATGGGGGAGGCCCTGATCGCCGCCGCGGGCGAGGCGGGCATCCGGATCACGCTCCTCGACACGGCCTACTTCTCGTCCGGGTTCGGCGCGCCGCCCGACCGGCACCAGGTGCGCTTCGCGGACGCGGGCCCCGACGCCTGGGCGGAGCGCGCGGACGCCCTCAAGGACCGCGACCACGCCAGGATCGGCGCGGCCGTCCACTCCGTGCGCGCCGTGCCGCCGGTCGGCATCGTCCGGGCCGCGGAGTGGGCGGCGGCCCGGCAGGCGCCGCTGCACGTCCACCTGTCGGAGCAGCCGGCCGAGAACGAGGCCTGCCTGCGCGCCCACGGCCGCACGCCGACCGCGCTCCTCGCGGACCACGGGGCGCTGGGCCCCCGCACCTCCGCCGTGCACGCCACCCACCTCACCGGCGAGGACATCCGGCTGCTCGGCGGCAGCGGCACCGTCGTCTGCATGTGCCCCACCACCGAGCGCGACCTCGCCGACGGCATCGGCCCGGCGCGCGACGTGCAGCGGGCGGGGAGCCCGCTGTCGCTGGGCAGCGACAGCCACGCCGTCATCGACCTGCTCGAAGAGGCCCGCGCCCTGGAGCTCGACGAGCGGCTGCGCACCCGCACCCGCGGGCACTGGACCGCGGCCCAGCTGCTGCGCGCGGCCACCGCCGACGGCCACGCCTCGCTGGGCTGGCCGGACGCCGGACAGCTGGAGGCCGGCGCGCTCGCCGACTTCACCACCGTGGCCCTGGACTCGGTCCGCACCGCGGGGACGCTGCCGCGGCTGGCCGCCGAGACGGCCGTCTTCGCCGCCACCGCCGCCGATGTGCGGCACACGGTGGTGGGCGGCCGGCACATCGTGCGGGACGGCGCGCACCAGCTGGTGCCGGACGTCCCGGCGGCGATGGCCGGGGCCATCGCCCGCCTTCGGCGCTCCTGACCCTCCGCACCAGAAGAAGGACCGCGATGCCCACCACCGCCACCACCGTCATCACCAACATCGGCAGCCTGGTCACCAACGACCCGTCCCTCGGTGCCGGGCCGCTCGGCCTGCTCACCGACGCGGCGGTCGTCATGGCGGAGGGCCGGATCGCCTGGGTCGGCCCGGCCGACCGGGCCCCCGCCGCGGACGAGGTCTTCGACGCGCGGGGGCGGGCGGTGCTGCCCGGGTTCGTCGACTCGCACTCGCACCTGGTCTTCGGCGGCGACCGGACCGCGGAGTTCAACGCCCGGATGTCCGGCACGCCGTACTCCGCGGGCGGCATCAGGACCACGGTCGCCGCCACCCGGGCCGCCACCGACGCCGAGCTGGACGCCAACGTGGCCCGCTACGTCGCCGAGGCGCGGCGGCAGGGCACCACGACCATCGAGACGAAGTCCGGCTACGGGCTGACCCCGGACGACGAGGCGCGCAGCCTGCGGATCGCCGCGGCGCACACCCCGGAGACCACGTACCTGGGGGCGCACATCGTCGCGCCGGAGTACGCGGACGACCCGGCCGGCTACGTGGACCTGGTCACCGGGCCCATGCTCCAGGCCTGCGCGCCGCACGCCCGCTGGGTGGACGTGTTCTGCGAGAAGGGCGCGTTCGACGGCGACCAGGCGCGGGCGATCCTCACCGCGGGCGCGCGCGCCGGGCTGATCCCGCGGGTGCACGCCAACCAGCTGACCTACGGGCCCGGCGTGCTGCTGGCCGTGGAGCTGGGGGCGGCGTCCGCCGACCACTGCACGCACCTGACGGACGCGGACGTCGACGCGCTGGCGTCCTGCGGGGGCACGACCGTCGCGACGCTGCTGCCCGGCGCCGAGTTCTCCACCCGGGCCGCGTACCCCGACGCCCGCCGGCTGATCGACGCGGGCGCGGCGGTGGCGCTGTCGACGGACTGCAACCCGGGGTCGAGCTTCACCAGCTCGATGCCGTTCTGCATCGCCGTCGCCGTGCGCGACATGCGCATGACGCCGGACGAGGCGGTCGCGGCCGCCACGCTCGGCGGCGCGCGGGCGCTGCGCAGGGACGACGTGGGAAGGGTCACGCCGGGGGCACGAGCCGATCTGACGCTGCTCGACGCCCCCAGCCATGTCCACCTGGCCTACCGGCCCGGCGTGCCGCTGGTCAGCCGTGTGTGGCAGGACGGGGTGCCCGCGCTCTGAGCGGCGGCCCGGCACCGCGGGCCCGGCCGCCGCGACGGTTCACTCCTCGATGGGGCACACCGAGGCTCACTCCCCGACGGGGCACACCGACGGCTCACTCCTCGACGAGCAGCCCGCGGCGCAGGCGCGCCAGGGTGCGGGAGAGCAGCCGGGAGACGTGCATCTGCGAGATGCCCAGCTCCTCGCCGATCTCCGACTGGGTGAGGTTGCCGGTGAAGCGCAGCGAGAGGATCTTGCGGTCGCGCACCGGGAGCTCGGCGATCAGCGGGCGCAGGGACTCGATGTACTCGATGCCCTCGAGGTCGGTGTCCTCGTAGCCGATGCGGTCGCTCAGCGCGCCCTCGGAGTCGTCCTCGTCGGCCTGGGCGTCCAGCGAGCTCGCGGTGTACGCGTTGCTCGCGGCCATGCCCTCGATGACCTCTTCCTCGCTGATCCCGAGCCTGGCGGCCAGCTCGGCCACCTTCGGCGAGCGGTCCAGCTGCTGGGCGAGCTCGTCGCCGGCCTTGGCCAGGTCGAGCCGCAGCTCCTGCAGCCGGCGCGGGACCCGCACGGACCAGCTGGTGTCGCGGAAGAAGCGCTTGATCTCGCCGATGATCGTCGGCATCGCGAACGTGGGGAACTCCACCCCGCGGCTCAGCTCGAAGCGGTCGATCGCCTTGATCAGGCCGACCGTGCCGACCTGGATGATGTCCTCCATCGGCTCGCTGCGGGTGCGGAACCGGGCGGCCGCGAAGCGGACCAGGGCGAGATTGAGCTCCACGAGGGTGTTGCGGACGTAGGAGTACTCGTAGGTGCCCTCGTCCAGCGTCTCCAGGCGCAGGAACAGAGTCTTGGACAGGGCGCGTGCGTCCACCGGCCCCACCGTGTCGAACGGGGGTATCTCGGGGAGGCCCTCCAGGCCCTCCGGCTCGTCCAGGTGTTCCTGGTCCGAGCCTGTGAACGGGCGGGTCTTCGTCGCGGTGATCGCGTCAGGCCGGGGTGTCATGCTCTCCTCCCTCGGTTGCGGCATCAGGCTGCCGGTGCCATGCCTCTTGTACGGTGTGCTGCGCCTCCGAGGCGGCCGTTTGTCGATAGCTGTTGTTCAAGCCCTACCGCGTTTCGAGCTACTAGCGCAAATTTTCGGTCATCGGTTCGAAACGCGATTACCGCGGCCCTGGAGGGGCAGGCGGCAGGCACTCAAGGGGCGTCCGCCGGGCAGCCAAGCCATGGCTTCCGCGCGATTCGCGATGCGCGTAGGGTTCGGTGTGCGCATGACCCAAGATTCCAGAGGAGCGCACATGGACCGCGGGATGGTCGGGACAGCCGGCCGGGACCGGTTGCACGTGGACGTGCGGCAGCACGGCACGTACGCCGTTGTCACGCCTGCGGGCGAATTGGACCACCACACGGCCGAGCTGCTCAGCGAGCCGCTCGAAGCCTGCGTCGCCGCGGGCTGCACCAAGCTCGTGGTGGACTGCTCGGAGTTGGACTTCTGTGACTCCACCGGGCTGAACGTGCTGCTCGGCGCCCGGCTGAAGGCCGAGGCGGCGGGTGGAAAGGTACATCTGGCGGGTATGCTGCCGGTAGTCGCGCGTGTGTTCGAGATCACGGGCGCCGAGGCCGTGTTCACCGTCCACGCCACTGTGGACGAGGCATTGCAGGAGTGACGGAAGCGTCGCCGGTGGCGATCTCCCACTCCACCCTGTTTCGTAGAGGTTCCGAGGTGTCCTCGGGAATTCGTCGGGCAGGAGACTCCTGAAACTGTCGGACATCGGTGAGGTGAGGCGTCGATGAGCACCACTCGGCCCCACGCGGCGGACGACCGCGGTTCGGACCCGGGCGATTTCGTCGAGCCCGAAGCCGGCACCGCGCGCGTTCTGCGGCTCCTGGGGGAGAGTGCCATCGTGCCGCGCGCCCGCGATTTCACTCGCGAGGCGCTGCAGGCCTGGGGATGGCTGCCCGCCTCCACTCCCGAGCACCGGGCCGCGGCCGAGGACGTGCTGCTCGTCGTCTCGGAGCTGGTCACCAACGCGTGCCTGCACGCGAACGGCCCCGACGAGCTGCGACTGGTCCACACCCCGAAGACGCTGCGGCTGGAAGTCGCCGACAGCGGCGACGGCGAGCCGACGCCCCGGGTCCCGCACCGCGCGGGCCGGCCCGGCGGGCACGGCATGTTCATCGTGCAGCGCCTCTGTTCGGACTGGGGCGTCACGCGCCACCCCGAGCGGCCGGGCAAGACCGTCTGGGCCGAGCTGGCGGCGCCCGCCGACGCCTGAGCCCGCTCGAAGCGGCCGCGGCCGCCACCAACGCTGAAACGCCGGAACCCTGCGGTACGCAGGCGGTCCGGCGTTTTTTCGTGGGCCGGGCCGCGGGCAGGCATTGTCTCTTCCCTCTCCAAGATCCCGGGCGTACTGTCGGCCGCCGAATCTGATGTGCCGTCAGTAACTGGTGGCGGAAGGGAGCAGAGCCTATGCAGAACGTCAGGAGCAGCGTCCGCGGCAGAGCGGCCGCCCGCGGGGGAGTGCTGGCCCTCGCGACGGTGACGGCGGCGGGTGCGGCGCTACTGGTCGCCCCGGCCGCACACGCCGAGACGGTGGACGTCGCCTACAGCTGTCAGTCGCCGATCGGCAAGAAGGACGCGGTGTCGCCCATCGACATCACGAGCGTCCCGTCCGGCTCCGGCTACAGACTCACGATGACTTTCAAGAAGGGGGTCTCCTCCAGCCCGATCGAGCTCGGCAAGGGGGCGATGAACCCCAGCGCGACGATCAAGGTCGGCGGGGCGGACCCCGGTACGGTGTCGGTCGCCGGCGCCCCGAACGACGCCGCGATCCCCGCCAACACCCCGATCAAGATCAACGACCTGACGGGAACGTACACGCCCAAGAAGTCGGGCAAGGTCACCTTCACGGCCGGGGTGCTCACCATCAAGGCGCTCGGCACGGTGACGACCTGCAACGCCACCAACAGCCCCAAGCCCTCGCTGTCGCTGGACGTCACGGCGGCGGGCGGCAGCGGCGGAGCCACGGCCCCGTCGGGGGCCGACACCCTGCCGCAGACCGGTCCGGCCGACAGCGCGGTGGCGCTGGGCACCTTCGGCGGCACGGTACTGCTCGCCGGTGTCGCCGGCGTGCTCTGGCTCACCCGCAGAGCCGCTCGGACCCGCTGACCCGGACCCGTGGCACCGGCGAACGTGCCGGTGCCGCGGCTCGGCATGTCCGCTGCCAAAACGCCTCCGACCTGGGTCTCCATCGTATCTGACGGTCAGTCAAATCTGGTCGCCCGCCTCCATTGACTTCTTCTGGCCACCGGGTCCCAATGTCCAGCGTCGGCGCAGAGAAAAGGGACGCTGCGCCCGGACCGTGATCAAGGGGACAAGATGATCGCTCACGCGCGAAGATCCGTCAGACGCGGACGGAGACTGGCCGCCGTGCTCGGGGCCGCCGCACTCATGGTGGGGGGTGGTGCCGTCCTCGCGGCGCCCGCCCAGGCGGCGACGGCCGTGGACTTCGACACGCACTGCATCCCGCCCGCCGTGGTCGGGCTGCCGCCCATCGACGGTGTGTCCAACGCGACCGTGACGGCCGTGCCGACGAATCCGAAGGTCGGCGACACCGTCACCGTCACCTACACGCTCACCAAGGCGGCCGCCAGCAACCCGACGGACATCGCGCTGCCCGCCGATGTCGTCACGCCCCGCGCCAGCGTCGCGCTCGGCGGCGCCCAGACCGGTGCGGTCGCCGTGACCGGGCCCAAGAGCAACCCGCCGATCCCGGGCAAGGGCGCCTTCCCGGCGCTGGTCATGACCGGCACCTTCGTGGTCACCGCCCCCGGCGCCATCACCCTGTCGCCCGGCGACTACACCATCCACACCAGCTACATCCTGGAGCTGGACACCGTCTGTACGGTCATCACCCCGCCCGCGCCGGTCTCCGAGACCGTCACCGCGAGCCCGGCGACCACCCCCAACCCGCGCACGCTGGCACTGGGCTCGGCCCAGGGCGACCCGGGTACCGCGGTCGCCGTCACCGGCGGGCACTTCACCGCGGGTGCCGCCGTCACGGTCCTGGCCGTCGCCGGGTCCAACCCGACGGCCGACATGACCTCGGCGACCGCCGACGCGCAGGGCGGCTTCACCGCCTCGCTCGTCGTCAACGACCTCGCGACCACCGGCATCGTGGCCTTCGAGGGCGCGAGCTACGACCCGGCCACCGCGGCGGGCCCGATCGCGTACAAGGTCAACGACAACACCCCCATCCCGCCGGGCAGCCAGAAGCTCAACGCCTCGGTCACCGCCGGGACGCTCTCCATGACGCAGGCCGGCGACACCGTGGAGATGACCCCGGTGAACTTCGGTGAGGGCGGCTCCTCGACGGGCGCCCTGCGGACGGTCACCGTCAAGGACTTCCGCGGCGGCGCCGCGGGCTGGTCGCTGACCGGCTCGGTCACCGACTTCAAGGGCCCGGGAGGCACCGTCATCGGCGCCGACAAGCTCAGCTGGACCCCGGCCTGCGCCACCAAGGCCGGCAGCCCCAGCGTCTGCGCGGCGGGCTCGCCCGGCGCCGTGGGCACCGCGGCCACGCTGGCCACGACGCCCAACGGGACCGTGACCGGCGGTGAGTTCACCGCCGACGCGGGTCTGTCGCTGAACGTTCCGGCCTACTCGGCGCCAGGAACCTATTCCGGAGTATTGACCCTGACCCTTACCTGACGCACAGTCAGTTAACTCGGACCGAGGGAGATGCCAGACATGTCGAGGGCCAAGGCGTGCGCAGTGCTGCTGACGGTCGCCGCGTTGCTCGGCATCGGCCTCGGTCCCGCGGCAGGACCGGCCGGCGCGGCGGACAACGGGCGCTGGTCGGTCTTCCCCGCCCCGGCGGGCGGGGCCGCGGACCGGACGAGCACCAGCCAGGAACGCCAGTTCTTCACGCTGGAGGCGGGCCCGGGGACCACCCTCAAGGACAAGGTCTCGGTCTCCAACCTCTCGGACGCGCCGATGCGGTTCAAGGTCTACGGCGCCGACGCGTACAACACCCCGCGCGACGGCGGCTTCGCCGTACGCGGCCCGGAAGAGGTCAGCAAGGACGTCGGCACCTGGGTGAAGCTCGCCCAGGGCAGCCTGACCGTCCCGCCCAGGACCCGCGCCGACATCCCGTTCACCCTCA
Source organism: Streptomyces sp. NPDC006733 (assembly GCF_040636125.1). NCBI lineage: Bacteria > Bacillati > Actinomycetota > Actinomycetes > Kitasatosporales > Streptomycetaceae > Streptomyces > Streptomyces sp. NPDC006733. The sequence continues at coordinate 455,577 of NZ_JBEYJD010000001.1, forward strand.
CCGTCCCCGACACGGCCACGCCCGGCGACCACCCCGGCGCGATCGTCGCCCTCAACACCGAGGTGGACCGGACGAAGGGCAGCGTGGCGGTCGGCGTCCGGCGGGCCGTCGGGGCCCGGATCTACCTGCGGGTGAGCGGCCCCAGCCTGCCCGCGCTCTCCATCGAGAACGTCCGCGTCGACCACGGCCAGCCCTGGCTGCCCGGCACCGGGAAGAGCGGCGCGACCATCCACTACACCCTGGTCAACCGCGGCAACGTCTCCCTGCTGCCGCGGCTGCGGGTCAAGGCCACCGGGCTGTTCGGCGGCACCCTGCTGGACCGGCAGGCCAAGGGCCTGCCACTGGAACTGCTGCCGGGGCAACAGGTCCGCCTGACCGAGCAGTGGGCCGGGGCGCCGCAGTTCGACCGGGTGAGCGTGCGGCTGACCGTCACCACCGACCGGGGCGAGCTCAACGAGACCGCCGCCGCGTCGTTCCTCGCCGTGCCCTGGCTCGCCGCCGGGATCCTGCTCGCCGGACTGGCGCTGGCTGCCGCCTGGCTCCTCGTCAGGCACCGCAGGAACCGGCCGCGGCCGGTGGAGGACGAGGACGAGGCCGAGGAGTACGCACCCGGAAGCGGGACAGCAGGGGCGGCGGTCGGTGTGACGGGCGGGACGAGCGTGGGAAGCAGGGGCGTACAGGCGTGAGCACCATGCACAGGGATTCGGTCCGGGCGGTGGCGGCCGCCGTGCTCGCCACGGCGCTGCTCGCCCTCTCCGCGCTCACCGCGCAGCCGTCGCAGGCGGCGGCCCCGGAGGCGCTCCTGAGCCCGGCGGCCGTACGGGCCCCGGGCGCCGACGAGAAACCCGCGGTGGCGCTGGCGCCGCCGGAGGCCAAGCCCGGCGCCGAGATCACCGTCACCGGCCGGGGCTGGAAGCCGGCCACCCTGCTCACCCTCCTGGTCTGCGGGCAGAACGCGATCGGCGGCACCAACTCCTGCTCCAACGCGTCGGGCCGCGCCGTCACCACCGACGCCAAGGGCGGCTTCACCCAGAAACTGCCGGCCGCGGCACCGCCCAAGCCCTGTCCCTGCGTCGTCCACGTCGCGACCGTGATGGGCGACTCCGTCACCGTCGACGCGCCCTTCACCGTCACCGGGCACCCGGTCGCCGACCTGCCGCAGCAGTCCGGCTCCGGGCGGCTCGCGGTGCTCACCGCCCGGCTGGAGGGCGGCGGCGGACTGCTCACCTGGTTCGGCTCCCCGCCGCAGCGCCGGCTGGTCTTCACCGTCGGCAACCTCGGCTCCGGGCCGGTCAAGGACCCGGTGTTCCAGGTCGGCGTCTCGCACGGCGTCTTCGCCCCGCAGTGGGAGGAGCAGCAGTGGAGCGGCACCGTGCCGGCGGGCCGGAAGCAGCAGATCAAGCTGCCCGTCGAGCTGGCCTCGGGAGCGCACGGCGACTACCGCGTGCAGCTGAGGTACGGCGGCAAGGTGCTCGTCACCGAGCCGTGGGACGTCGGCCGGCCCTGGGGCGTGACGCTCTTCTGGATCCTGCTCTGCGTCGTCGTGCCCGCCGCGGTCTTCCGGATCGGGATGGCCGTCGTGGACCGGGCGAGGCCCCGGCTGCCCGGCACGATCTACGCCTCCGGCCGCCGCCGCAAGGCCCCCTGGCGGCCCGCCGCACTGCTCCACCTGCCACCACCCCGGCGCGCAGCGCCGGCCCGCCCGTCCGGGTCGCAGCCCGACGGCGGGCACCCTCCCGGCTCCCGGCCCCCGGACGACACCGGCGCGCTGCCCTGGTTCACCCAGGGCACCCTGCCGGCTCCGGCCGCCGCAGAGGAGCCCCCACCGACGTCCGCACCGAGTACCGACCGTCCATCTTCGAAGGGAAGCACGTGACGAATCGACTATCGCGACGGCGGCGGAGCGGGGCCGCCACCGCGGCCGGTGTCGCGCTCATGCTCGGCGGCGGCTCGGTGCTGCTGATCGCGGCACCCGCGCACGCCGCCGTGTCCTCTTTCGCGACCAAGTGCATACCGCCGAAGATCGCCAACCTGCCGGACGTCAACGGGACGACCAAGGCGGACATCACCGCGCCCGCGACCGCGAAGGTCGGCGACACGATCGACGTGACGTGGAAGACGGTGCAGGCCGCGTCGCAGAACCCGGGCGTCGCGGACCTGCCCGCCAACTCGGTGCTGCCCACCGGCAAGGTGACGATCGGCGGTGCGCAGACCGGGTCGCTGGCCGTCACCGGGACCCGGACCAATCCGGCGATCCCGAAGAACAGCCCGATGGTGCTGTCCGACATGAAGGGCAAGCTCAAGCTGACCGCCGCGGGCGACGTGACCCTCTCGCCCGGCGCGTACAACATCAACGCGAACTACATCATGTCGACGGACACGGCGTGCGCGCCGACCGGCGCCGTTCCGGTCGCGGTCACGATCAAGGTGACGGGCAGCGGCACCACCGGCGGGACGACGTCGGGTGGCACGACCTCGGGCGGTACGACGTCCGGGGGCACGACGGGCGGAACGACGTCCGGCGGGACCACCTCGGGCGGCACCACGTCCGGCGGGACCACGTCCGGGGGTACGACCTCCGGTGGAACGACGTCCGGGGGTACGACCTCCGGCGGGACGACCGCCGGTGGAACCACCTCCGGCGGGACGACGGGTGGCGGTGGTGAGCCCAACGGGACCGTGCACAAGGGCACGCCCGTCTCCGTCACCTTCGACTGCGGGTCGTTCGGCAAGCCGACCGGCCAGGCCGTCGTCGACGCCACCAAGAGCAGTGCCGGCTACGCCCTCACCGTGCGCTTCCTCGGCTCGGTCATGAAGACCCCCGCACCCCTCCCCAAGAACTTCATCACCGCGACCATGGCCGTCAAGGTGGCGGGTGCCGACAGCGGTACGGCGCAGGTCAAGGCGCCGCCCAACAGCAAGGCGTTCGCCCAGAACGACCCGGTCACCCTCGATCCGCTGACCGGCGTCTACTCCCCGCGCAAGACCGGAAAGGTCACGCTGCACCCGGGCGCCCTGGCCGTCCAGCTCGCCCAGGGCGGCACCCCCGTCGCGACCTGCACGCCGACCGGCGCCGTCGCCGCGTCGCTGACGCTCGACATCACGGCGAAGGGATCCGACAGCGGCGGCACCGACGGCGGGGCCGCCAACAGCGCGACCACCAGCAGCGGCGGCCTCGCCCAGACCGGCGCGGACAACAACGGCTCGCTGCGCGCCCTGGGGCTCGTCGCCGGCACCGTCATCCTCCTCGGCGGCGCTGTCTTCACCTTCACCCCGTGGCGCAGGCTGCGCCGCTGACACCGCACGACGCACACCGCATGACGCACACCGCACGCACGAGGCCCCGGTGACCGTGGACACGGTCACCGGGGCCTCGTCACGCGTGCGCGGGAGGGGACGTCAGCGGACGTCGCCCATCAGCGCGACGACCTTCTTGCGGTACATCCAGATGGCGACGCCGGCGAGGATGGCGAGCGCCGCTTCCAGGCCGACCATGCCGCGGCCGTTCAGATCGACGCCGGCGATGGAGAGCAGGCTGGTGGTGCAGTCGCCCGCGGTGACGGCGAGGAACCACACACCCATCATCTGGCTGCCGTACTTGGCGGGGGCCATCTTGGTGGTGACCGAGAGGCCGACCGGCGAGAGGCACAGCTCACCGATGGTCTGGATCATGTAGATCATGACCAGCCACATCGGGCTGACCTTCGTGCCGTCCGAGGCCAGGCCCATCGGGATCACGAAGACGACGAACGAGGCACCGATCAGGAACAGGCCCATGGCGAACTTCACCGTGGTGCTCGGTTCGCGGTTCCGCTTCGCGAGCCAGAGCCAGCCCCAGGCGATGACCGGGGCCAGCGCCATGACGAACAGCGGGTTCACGGACTGGAACCACGAGGACGGGAAGTCGATGCCGAAGACCGAGCCCCGCGTCTTCGTCTCGCCGAAGATCGACATCGTCGATCCGCCCTGGTCGTAGATCATCCAGAAGACGGCGGCGGCGACGAAGAACCAGATGTAGCCGCTCATCTTGGACTGCTCGGCGGTCGACAGCTCCTTGTCGCGCTTGATGCGCACCAGGACGCCGATCGGGATGACCAGGCCGATCACGGTGATCGGCACCAGCGCCCAGTTGAGCGTGTAGTGGCCGGTGAAGCCGACCACGCCGTAGAAGACGGTGGCGGCGATCAGCCACATCAGGCCCTTGCGCAGGGTGGAGTTGCGCTCCTGGACCGTCAGCGGCTTCGGGACGACGCTGCTGCGCTCGCTCAGGTGGCGGGTGCCCAGCAGGAACTGGACCAGGCCCAGCGCCATGCCGACGGCGGCGAGGGCGAAGCCCAGGTGCCAGCTGTAGTTCTGGCCGATGGTGCCGATGATGAGCGGGGCGGCGAAGGCCCCGATGTTGATGCCCATGTAGAAGACGGTGAAGCCGCCGTCCCTGCGCGGGTCGTTCGGCCCGTCGTAGAGGTGGCCGACCATCGTCGAGATGTTCGCCTTGAGGAGCCCGGAACCGAGCGCGACCAGTCCCAGGCCGACGAAGAACATCGCCTCGCCGGGAACGGCCAGCGTCAGGTGGCCCACCATGATGATGCCGGCGGCGATGGCGACCGTCTTGCGGGGCCCCCAGACGCGGTCGCCGAACCAGCCGCCCGGCATCGCGAGCAGGTACACCATCGCGAGGTAGATGGAGTAGATGGCCGTGGCCGTGGCCGCGTTCATCGCGAGCCCGCCGCCCTGGGAACCCTTCTCCGCGCCGGGTCCGCCGGCGATCAGGTACAGGGGGAGCAGGGCCCGCATGCCGTAGAAGCTGAAGCGCTCCCACATCTCGGTCATGAAGAGAGTGGCCAGGCCGCGGGGGTGGCCGAAGAAGGTCGGGCCACCCGGAGCAGGGGTCCCCTGCGGGGTGGGGTCCTTCGTCAGGCTGGACGCCATGGTCGATCCTTGTTCGCTCGGGACGCGCGACGGAACTCAACCGCGCGCCCGGTGGGGGTGGCCGGCACCGGCGCGCTATGGGGGCGCGCCGGGATCCACGCCCGCCGCGCGTACGCGCGGCGGACCCGGCCGTCAGGTCAATCACTCGATGCCGGTTTGTACCGGCCCCGTCACAGAAGGGGCCTTCGGCGCGGGTTGCGCGCGTACGGGCCCTCGGTGCTGCTACGGGCGATTCATTACTTTATGGCAGCGCCACACGTGGTATAGGGCGTCTTGAGAGCTACCTCACAAGGGTGTTGGCACCGCCACCTCGGCCCCTGTCCGCGCGGACTACCATCAGCCCATGACCCGCGTACTTCTTGCCGAGGACGACGCATCCATCTCGGAACCCCTCGCGCGCGCCCTGCGCCGCGAGGGGTACGAGGTCGAAGTGCGTGAGGACGGGCCCACCGCGCTCGAAGCCGCCCTGTTGGGAGCCGTCGACCTGGTGGTGCTCGACCTGGGGCTGCCCGGGATGGACGGCCTCGACGTATGCCGCAGGATCCGTACGGAGGGGCACACCTTCCCCGTGCTGGTGCTCACCGCCCGCGCCGACGAGGTCGACACGGTGGTCGGCCTGGACGCGGGCGCCGACGACTACGTCACCAAGCCGTTCCGGCTCGCCGAACTGCTCGCGCGCGTCCGCGCGCTGCTGCGCCGCGGCACCACCGACGCGCCGCAGCCCTCCACCCACGGGGTGCGGATCGACGTCGAGTCGCACCGGGCGTGGATGGGCGACGACGAGCTGCAGCTCACCGCGAAGGAGTTCGACCTGCTGCGCGTCCTGGTGCGCGACGCGGGCCGGGTCGTCACCCGCGAGCAGCTGATGCGCGAGGTCTGGGACACCACGTGGTGGTCGTCGACCAAGACCCTCGACATGCACATCAGCTGGCTGCGCAAGAAGCTCGGCGACGACGCGACCGCGCCCCGGTACATCTCCACCGTGCGCGGTGTCGGGTTCCGGTTCGAGAAGAACTAGCCGAAGGCTGACACGCTTCACCCATGCGCCGCCGACTGATCTCCTCCACGCTCGCTGTCGTCCTCGTCGTCATCGCGGTCTTCGGCATCTCGCTCGTCATCGTCGAGACCCGCACGATCGAGGCCAGCGCGCAGGAAAGCGTCGACTCCGAGGCGGTCCGGCTGGCCGGCAGCGTGGACAGCCGGCGGGCCGGCGGCGAGAAGGTCGACACCGGCTCGCTGGCCCAGCAGGTGGCCGCCGACCGGTTCGCCGTCGTGAAGATCCCGGGCAGCGAGCCCATCGAGATCGGGAAGCGGCCCTCCGGCCGGGTGATCAGCTCCACCCAGCGGGGCGACGACGGCACGACCGTGGTCGTCGAGGAGTCCCGTTCCAAGATCAGCCAGGAGATCGGCAGGACCCTGCTGGTCATCCTGGCCGTCGCGCTGCTGGCGGTGCTGGCGGCCGTGATCCTCGCGGTGCGGCAGGCCCGCCGGCTCGGCAGCCCGCTCACCGACCTGGCCGAGACCGCCGAGCGGCTCGGCTCCGGCGACCCGCGCCCCCGGCACCGCCGCTACGGGGTGCCGGAGCTGGACCGGATCGCCGACGTGCTGGACGCGAGCGCCGAGCGGATCGGCCGGATGCTCACCGCGGAGCGGCGGCTCGCCGCCGACGCCTCGCACCAGCTGCGCACGCCCCTGACGGCGCTGTCGATGCGGCTGGAGGAGATCGTCGCCACGGCGGACGACGAGGACGCCGTCAAGGAGGAGGCGACGATCGCGCTGGGCCAGGTCGAGCGGCTCACCGACGTGGTGCAGCGGCTGCTGACCAACGCCCGCGACCCGCGCTCCGGCTCCGCGGTCGACTTCGACCTGGACGACGTGATCAAGCAGCAGATGGAGGAGTGGCGCCCGGCCTCGCAGAGCGAGGGGCGCACCATCACCCGCTCCGGCACCCAGGGCCTGCGGGCCGTCGGCACCCCCGGCGCCGTCTCCCAGGTGCTGGCCACGCTCATCGAGAACTCGCTCATGCACGGCGCCGGCACGGTCGGCCTGCACACCCGGGTCACCGGCAACCAGGCCGTGGTGGAGGTCACGGACGACGGGCCGGGCGTACCGCCCGACCTGGGCGCCCGGGTCTTCGAGCGGACGGTCAGCGGCCGCAACTCCACCGGACTGGGGCTGGCCGTGGCCCGGGACCTGGCGGAGGCGGACGGCGGGCGGCTGGAGCTGCTCCAGCAGCGGCCGCCGGTCTTCGCGCTGTTCCTGGCCCAGGAGGGCCTGTCGGCGGAGCCGCGGCGGGCCGGCGAGGACACCGGCGACGTCAGGTGAGCGCTGCGGGCGGCACGTGCGCCCTGCCGGGCGTCACGCAGGCTCTGCCGGGGGGCGGCGTGGACCCTACTGGGCGGCGCGGCTGTGCGGTGCGGCGTCGGGGTCCGCGTCCGCCTCGGCCAGGATCGACTCTGCCTGCTCTGCCAGCTCACGAGCCGGCAGGGCTTTGAAAACCCAGGTCCGGTAGGACCAGAAGCGGAACAGGGTGGCCACCCCGATGCCGGCGAACTTGAAGAAGTTGCTCTGCAGCTGGCTGTCCCAGCCGAACCCGTACGTCGCCACGTAGAGGACCGCGTTCTCGATGACCAGGCCGATGGCGCTGAAGCCCAGGAACAGGCCCAGCTCCTTCGAGCGGCTGCTCCGGTCGCGGTCGCGGTAGGTGAAGTACCGGAAGCCGACGTAGTTGAAGAGAATCGATACGGCGGTGGCGATGATGCTCGCCCGGACCGTCTGCAGGCCCGTGCTGTGCCGCACCAGGTTGAAGACGCCGACGTTCACCAGGACGCCCGCGCCGCCGACAGCGCCGAATTTGGCGACCTCGCGGTAGAGCGAGCCCAGTCGCGACTGCACGGTCTGGCGTCCGCTCATGATGTCCGCTCGGCCCTGTCTGTCGGTGGATGGCTCGTCCGGTGAGTGGCTCTCCTGACCCGTCCGGGGTCCGTGGTGTCGCTGGTGCTCCAGTCGTACCGGCTATTCATGCTAACCGCACGGGCGGAGAGGCTGCCCGTGGGTGGCGTCATTCGGGGGTCCGCACGGCCGATATCCTGGGGAACGTGACATTCCCGGTAGTCGGCATGGTCGGCGGCGGCCAGCTCGCCCGTATGACCCACGAAGCGGGCATCCCGCTCGGCATCAGGTTCAAACTCCTCAGCGACACCGCGCAGGACTCCGCGGCGCAGGTGGTGGGCGACGTCGTCGTCGGCGACTACCGCGATCTGGCGACGCTGCGGGCCTTCGCGCAGGGCTGCGACGTGATCACGTTCGATCACGAGCACGTCCCGACCGAGCACCTGCGGGCCCTGGAGGCCGACGGCATCGCCGTCCGGCCGGGCCCCGACGCCCTGCAGCACGCCCATGACAAGGGCATCATGCGGGCGAAGCTCAGTGCCATCGGCGTGCCCTGCCCGCGGCACCGGATCGTCGCCGACCCGGCGGACGTGGCGCGGTTCGCGGCGGAGGGCGACGGCTTCCCCGTCATCCTCAAGACCGTGGTCGGCGGGTACGACGGCAAGGGCGTGTGGGTCGTGCGCGACGAGGACGGGGCAGCGGACCCGTTCCTGGCCGGCGTCCCGGTGCTCGCCGAGGAGAAGGTCGACTTCGTACGGGAGCTGGCCGCCAATGTCGTGCGCTCCCCGCACGGCCAGGCCGTCGCCTACCCCGTCGTGGAATCCGTGCAGGTCAACGGGGTGTGCGACACCGTCATCGCCCCCGCGCCGGACCTCGACGCCGAGCTGTCGGCGCAGGCCCAGCAGCTCGCGCTGACCATCGCCGCCGAGCTGGGCGTCGTCGGGCACCTCGCGGTCGAGCTGTTCGAGACCCGGGACGGCCGGATCCTCGTCAACGAGCTGGCGATGCGCCCGCACAACAGCGGCCACTGGACGCAGGACGGCGCGATCACCTCCCAGTTCGCCAACCACGTGCGCGCCGTGCTGGACCTGCCGCTCGGCGACCCGCGCCCCCGGGCGAAGTGGACCGTCATGAGCAACGTCCTCGGCGGCGACTTCCCCGACATGTACTCCGCGTACCTGCACTGCATGGCCCGGGACCCGCAGCTCAAGATCCACATGTACGGCAAGGACGTGAAGCCCGGCCGCAAGGTCGGCCACGTCAACACCTACGGCGACGACCTGGCGGACGTGCGCGAGCGCGCCCGGCACGCGGCCGACTACCTGCGAGGAACGATCACCGAATGACCTCCTCCCCCCTCATCGGCATCGTCATGGGCTCCGACTCCGACTGGCCCGTCATGGAGGCAGCGGCCAAGGCGCTGGACGAGTTCGAGGTCCCGTACGAGGTCGACGTCGTCTCCGCGCACCGCATGCCGCGCGAGATGATCGCCTACGGCGAGCAGGCCGACGGCCGCGGCATCAAGGCGATCATCGCGGGCGCGGGCGGCGCCGCCCACCTGCCCGGCATGCTCGCCTCCGTCACCCCGCTGCCGGTCATCGGCGTGCCCGTGCCGCTGAAGTACCTCGACGGGATGGACTCGCTGCTGTCCATCGTCCAGATGCCGGCCGGCGTGCCGGTCGCCACGGTGTCCGTCGCGGGCGCGCGCAACGCCGGACTCCTCGCCGTCCGCATCCTGGCCGCGCACGACCCCGAACTGCTGGGCAGGATGAGGCACTTCCAGGAGGAGCTGAACGAGCAGGCCACCGACAAGGGGAAGCGGCTGCGCGCGAAGGTCCAGGGTGCGGCAGGCTTCGGGTTCGGCAAGTGACCAAGGAGACCCGATGGACCTGATCGCCCGCGCCACGGAACTGCTCGCCGCCCACCCCGTCGTGGACGGGCACAACGATCTGCCGTGGGCGCTGCGCGAGCAGGTCCGCTACGACCTCGACCGGCTCGACATCGCCGTCGACCAGAGCGCCACGCTGCACACCGACATCCCGCGGCTGCGCGCGGGCGGCGTCGGCGCGCAGTTCTGGTCGGTGTACGTGCGCAGCGACCTGGCCGGCGACGACGCCGTCTCCGCGACGCTGGAGCAGATCGACGTGGTGCGCCGGATGACGGAGCGCTACGCGGGCGACCTGCGGCTCGCGCTGACCGCCGACGACATGGAGGCGGCCCGCGCCGAGGGCCGGATCGCCTCCCTCATGGGCGCCGAGGGCGGCCACAGCATCAACTGCTCGCTGGCGACGCTGCGCGCCCTGTACCGGCTCGGCGTCCGCTACATGACGCTCACCCACAACGACAACCTGCCGTGGGCGGACTCGGCGACCGACGAGCGCCGCGCGGGCGGCCTCACCGCCTTCGGCGAGGAGGTCGTGCGGGAGATGAACCGCTGCGGCATGCTCGTCGACCTCTCGCACGTCTCCGCCGACACGATGCGGGACGCGCTGCGCGTCAGCGAGGCGCCGGTGATCTTCTCGCACTCGTCCGCGCGGGCGGTCTGCGACCACGTGCGCAACATCCCGGACGACGTGCTGGCCCTGCTGCCCGCCAACGGCGGCATCGCGATGGCCACCTTCGTCCCGAAGTTCATCCTGACCGAGGCGGTCGCCTGGACCCAGGCCGCCGACGAGAACATGCGGGCCCACGGCCTGCACCACCTCGACACCACGCCCGCGGGGATGGCCGTCCAGCGCGCCTACGAGGCGGCGAACCCGCGCCCCGTCGCGACCGCCGCCACCGTCGCGGACCACCTCGACCACCTGCGCGAGGTGGCCGGCGTCGACCACATCGGCATCGGCGGCGACTTCGACGGCACCGCGTTCACCCCGTCGGGCCTCGACGACGTCTCCGGCTACCCGAACCTCATCGCGGAACTGCTCGGCCGGGGCTGGTCGGACGGGGACCTCGCGAAGCTGACGTGGCGCAACGCGGTGCGCGTGCTGCGGGACGCGGAGTCCGCCGCCTCGGTGGCGCGCAAGCAGCGCGGGCCGTCCCTGGCGACGATCGCCGAGCTGGACGGCTGACCCGCGGGGTACGCCGCGCGGTCCCGGGGCCGTACGGGCCCCGGGAGCACCTTCGGACTACGCCGAGGGCCGGCCCATCGCGCGGAACGTCCAGCCCGCCGAGCGCCACAGCTCGGGCGAGAGCGCGTTGCGGCCGTCGATGATGTGGCGGGTCGCGGCCACCTCGCCCAGGGCCGCCGCGTCCAGCTCCTGGAACTCGCGCCACTCGGTGAGGTGCAGGACCACGTCCGCCCCGCGCACCGCGTCGAGCGCGGTCGGCGCGTAGCCGAGGGTCGGGAAGAGCAGCCGGGCGTTGTCCATGCCCTTGGGGTCGTAGACGGTGACCTGGCCGCCCTGGAGGTGGATCTGGCCCGCCACGTTGAGCGCGGGCGAGTCCCGTACGTCGTCGGAGTCCGGCTTGAAGGCCGCGCCGAGCACCGCGATCCGCTTGCCGAGGAAGCTGCTGCCGCCGACCGCCTCGCGGGCGAGCTCGACCATGTGGCCGCGGCGCCGCATGTTGATCGAGTCGACCTCGCGCAGGAACGTCAGCGCCTGGTCGGCGCCGAGTTCGCCGGCGCGGGCCATGAACGCGCGGATGTCCTTGGGCAGGCAGCCGCCGCCGAAGCCGATGCCGGCCCGCAGGAACTTGTGGCCGATCCGGTCGTCGTGGCCGATCGCCTCGGCGAGCTTCACGACGTCGCCGTCTCCGGCCTCGCACACCTCGGCCATGGCGTTGATGAAGGAGATCTTCGTCGCCAGGAAGGCGTTGGCGGCCGTCTTGACGAGTTCGGCGGTGGGGTAGTCGGCGACGACGAACGGCGTGCCCTCCGCCACCGGCGTCGCGTAGACCTCGCGCAGCAGCTTCTCGGCGTGCGCGCTGGCGACACCGACGACGACGCGGTCCGGGTGCAGGGTGTCCTGGACGGCGAAGCCCTCGCGCAGGAACTCGGGGTTCCAGGCCACCTCGGCGCCGTCGCCGACCGGCGCCAGCTCGGCGAGGCGGGCGGCGAGGCGGGCGGCGCTGCCGACCGGCACGGTGGACTTGCCGACGACGAGCGCGGGCCGCCGCAGGTGCGGGGCGAGCAGCTCGAAGGCGCTGTCCACGTAGGACATGTCGCAGGCGTACTCGCCGTGCTTCTGCGGGGTGTTGACGCAGACGAAGTGGACGTCGCCGAACTCGGCGACCTCCTCCCAGGAGGAGGTGAACCGCAGCCGGCCGGTCGACCCCTCGATGCCGGCCACGTGCCGGGCCAGCAGGTCCTCGAGGCCGGGCTCGTACATCGGCACCTTGCCGGCGGACAGCAGCTCGATCTTGCGGGGGTCGATGTCCAGCCCCAGCACCTCGAAACCGAGCTCCGCCATGGCGGCAGCGTGGGTGGCGCCGAGGTAACCGGTGCCGATGACGGTGAGCTTCAGAGGCATGCGAAGAGCATAGTCGCCGTCCGTTGCGCGAAATCCAGGGCCGCCCATGGCCAATGTGCAGGTCGGAAGGACAGAATGCGGGGAAAGCGCGAGGGGGTGGTGGCCGTGGATCGAGCCGGCCGGGGAGATGCGGTACCGAGACCCGAGGAAGGGCTCTCCGAGGTGGAGGAGTCCGTGACGGGTCAGCAGGACGAGGGGGCCGGGCCGCGGGACGAGAGGGCCGGGCAGCAGGCAGCAGGGACGGAGCCGGACGAGGCCGGGGGACTGATCCCCGCCGGGGCGGACGGCCCGCGGGACGACGCGGCCCGCAGGGTCCGGCGGCGGCGCAGGACCCGACGGGTGCTGCTCGGCGCGGTGGTGCTGCTGTGCACCGGTGCGCTGCTGGTCGTCGGTACGGGCTGGTACGCGTACGAGCACTACACCGGTCGCGTCGACCGGATCCCGAACGCGTTCCCGACGAACGTGCCGGCTGAGGCGCAGCCCGCGCCCAGCAAGGGAGGACAAACGTTTCTTCTGGTCGGCATCGACGCCCGCTCCGACCTGCCGACCACCGGCAGGGGCGCGAAGGCGCCGGAGTGGCAGCCGGGTGCGCAGCGCAGCGACACGATGATGCTGGTGCACCTGCCGGCCGACGGGAAGCACGCGTACGTGGTCTCGCTGCCGCGTGACTCCTGGGTGCCGATTCCCGGCCACGGCAGCGCCAAGCTGAACGCGGCCTTCTCCTGGGGCGGGCCCCCGCTGCTGATCGACACCGTGCAGCGGCTCTCCAAGGTGAGGATCGACCACCTCGCGGTCGTCGACTGGAGCGGCTTCAAGAAGCTGACCGACGCCGTCGGCGGGGTGGACATCACCGTCGACAAGACCGTCTCGCGCCGCAACGGCGCCGGGATGTGGGACGCCGGCTCCCACCACATGAACGGCGAGGAGGCGCTCGACTACGTGCGCGAGCGGTACGGCCTGCCGCGCGGCGACCTGGACCGCACCCACCGGCAGCAGAACTTCCTGCGCGCGGTGCTGGCCAAGGTGCTGTCGGGGGGCACGCTGAGCAACCCGCTCACGGCGAAGCGGATGCTGGACGAGGTCACGAACTCGGTGAGCGTGGACGACTCGCTCTCCAACGGCGAGCTGCGGGATCTGATCTGGGGCATGAAGAGCGTCAGGTCCTCGGACATGGCGTTCATGAACGCGCCCGTCGCCGGCTTCGACATGATCAAGGGGCAGTCGGTCGTCCTGCTCGACGGCAACGGCACGGCGGCCCTGTGGGAGGCCCTGCGCAACGACACGATGGCGGAGTACGTCGCGTCGAACACCCTGGACAAGCTGGGTAGCAAGGTGTCGTGAAGCTCACGTGCGCCGGACGGGCCGAACGGCCCGATCCGGCCTACGATCGTAGGGTTACTTAACGGTAGTTAGCACTCGGGGAGTGAGACAGCCTTGGCCGGTTCTTCCGATTTCGACCTCTACCGGACGTCCGAGGAGCACGACATGCTCCGCGACTCGGTCCGTTCGCTCGCCGAGGCGAAGATCGCTCCATTCGCGACCGAGGTCGACGAGGAGGGCCGCTTCCCGCAGGAGGCCCTGGACGCGCTCGTCGCGGCGGACCTGCACGCCGTGCACGTCCCCGAGGAGTACGGCGGCGCGGGCGCGGACGCCCTGGCCACCGTGATCGTGATCGAGGAGGTGGCCCGCGTCTGCGCGTCGTCCTCCCTCATCCCGGCCGTGAACAAGCTCGGCTCGCTCCCGGTGATCCTGTCCGGCTCCGAGGAGCTCAAGGCGAAGTACCTCGGCCCGCTGGCCAAGGGCGACGCGATGTTCTCGTACGCCCTGTCCGAGCCCGAGGCGGGCTCCGACGCGGCGGGCATGAAGACCCGCGCGGTGCGCGACGGCGACTTCTACGTCCTCAACGGCGTGAAGCGCTGGATCACCAACGCGGGCGTCAGCGAGTACTACACGGTGATGGCCGTCACCGACCCCGAGAAGCGCTCCAAGGGCATCAGCGCCTTCGTCGTCGAGAAGTCCGACGCGGGCGTCTCCTTCGGCGCCCCGGAGAAGAAGCTCGGCATCAAGGGCTCGCCGACCCGCGAGGTCTACCTCGACAACGTGCGCATCCCCGCCGACCGCATGATCGGCGCCGAGGGCACCGGATTCGCCACCGCGATGAAGACCCTCGACCACACCCGCGTCACCATCGCCGCCCAGGCGATCGGCATCGCGCAGGGCGCGCTGGACTACGCCAAGGGGTACGTCCAGGAGCGCAAGCAGTTCGGCAAGGCCATCGCCGAGTTCCAGGGCGTGCAGTTCATGCTGGCCGACATGGCCATGAAGCTGGAGGCCGCCCGCCAGCTGACGTACGCGGCCGCCGCCAAGTCCGAGCGCACCTCGGGCGGTGCCAAGGACGAGGACCTGACGTTCTTCGGCGCCGCCGCCAAGTGCTACGCGTCGGACGTCGCGATGGAGGTCACGCTCGACGCCATCCAGCTGCTCGGCGGCTACGGCTACACGCGCGACTACCCGGTCGAGCGCATGATGCGCGACGCCAAGATCACCCAGATCTACGAGGGCACCAACCAGGTCCAGCGCATCGTGATGGCGCGCAACCTCCCGAAGTAACCCGCACGGCGCACGAAGCGCCCCGCACGTCGCCACACGAAAGCCCCGGACGGATTCCCGTCCGGGGCTTTTCGCGTACGCCGTTCGCTAGCGGTCCGCGCCCGCCAGGACGGCCGCGTCGGGCTGCCGCTCCGCCGTCGCCTGAGCCGGGATCGTCGGCTTCTGGTGCTTGGACCGCACGTCCTTCAGGCCCAGCGCCGGGTGCTCCACCAGGTGCCAGGAGAGCATGGCCGCCACCAGGGTGCCGGCCATGGAGATGCCCAGGTAGATGCCGAAGCCCCAGCGGGCGCCGCCGAGCGCGGCCAGCGCCTGCTCCACCACGAAGCCGTATATGTAGATGCCGTACGAGTAGTCGTGCTTGCGGCCCACCCGCTGGAAGGGCCCGGGCAGCCGGATCGCCAGCCACAGCAGCAGGTAGGCGAAGGCCGGGACCCCGAGCGGGTAGAAGGCGCCGTAGTGCATCGTGCCGATCATGACCAGGGCGGCGAGCGCCCCGAGCGGGTCACTGACCGGCACGTACTCCTTGTAGAGCTCGAACAGGGCGCCGATCGCGAACGCGAGGCCGAGGTAGACCAGCCAGTTCATGCTCAGGCCGCCCAGCAGCGGGAGGTTCAGGTTCCCGCCGTGGGGCGCGTGCGGGGCGCCGTCCCGGAGCGGGTGCTTCAGCGCGTCGGTGAGGACCAGCCAGCCCAGCAGGACGGCCACGGCCACCACGACGCGGCGCGACCGCAGCACCGAGCCGGTCAGGACCAGGACGGCCACGCCCAGGTAGCAGAAGATCTCCAGCTTGAGGGACCACAGCGCCCCGTTGAAGGAGGTGTTGTACGCCAGGCCGCGGGCCTTGGCCGTCTCCATCACGCCGGATATGGGGTACTCCCGCGAACCCGCGCCCCAGTTGCGGTGGAGGTAGTGCAGCGGCCCGTGCGGGTGCCCCCAGAAGCCTTCCAGGTCGCCGTGCTGGCGCCAGAACAGGAAGGGGGCCACCAGAAGGGCGGTGACGAGCAGGCAGGCCCACAGGCCAGGCAGCAGGCGCAGGGAGCGGTGCCAGACGAACCGGCCGATCGTCAGCCGGTTGCCGCTGCGGGTCACCAGGATCCCGGACAGGACGAAGAAGCCGAAGACGGCCACGTTGCCGAGGGTGGTCTGGCCCTGGGAGAACCGCGCGAGGGGTTCCTTCCAGCCGAACCCCAGGATCAGGGAGTGCGAGACGAGGACCGAGACCGAGAGCAACAGCCGCAGCAGTCCCAGGCTGTTGTTCCGCCCGGAGAAGAGCTCGGCCACCGTCCCCCGCGACCAACGGTACGAACCCCGGCGCCTTCGTGCGGCTCCCATGACATCCCATCGAGATCGCCGTGCGTGGTGTGCGACGCCGCGGCCTGCTGATCAAAGACCGGCGGGCGCCTTCCGGTCTCCCGGAGGGCGCCCCACTGGTTCGATTCCTGAGAGGTCAGTGTGAAGTTAGTTAGATATGACTGTCAAAGGGGACACAGAGAAACGAGTGGGGACAGCCCTGTTGAACCGGTCGCCCCGGGCCGCGTCACTTCGAGGTGACGGTGACCGTCTCGTCGTTCTTCAGCTGGGAGAAGAGCTGCTTCGACTTCGCCGGGTCCCACTTCACCGCGACGCCGTCGCTGCGCGTCGGCAGGTTCGCCGTGGAGATCGGGACGGTCATCGACTTGCCGTCGCCGCCGGTCACGCCCTTCATCGCCCAGAACATCGAGGTGATGTTCCACAGGCTCATGTCCTTGTCGACGATGAGGGTGTCGAGGCCGGAGCTGATCACCGGGTAGAGCGTGAACGGGTTCAGCACGGTGGCCGGCGAGGCCGCCTGGTGGGCCAGCGAGGAGAGGAACTTCTGCTGGTTGCGCATCCGGCCCAGGTCCTGGTCGGCCTCCTGGTGGCGCTGGCGGACGAAGGCGAGGCCCTGCTTGCCGTCCAGCGTCTGGCAGCCGGCCGGGAAGTCCGCGCCCGACGCCTTGTCCTTGAGCGGCTTGTCGAGGCACATGTCGACGCCGCCGAGCGCGTCCACCAGGTTCACGAAGCCGGAGAAGCCGATCTCGGCGTAGTGGTCGATGTGCAGGCCGGTGTTGTACTCGATGGTCCGGGTGAGCAGCTCCGGGCCGCCGTCCGCGTAGGCGCGGTTGAGCTTGTGGGTGGCGGCGGGGTAGCGCTTGCCGGACTTCTGGCCGGTGAAGGCCGGGATGGTGACGTACGAGTCGCGCGGGAGGCTGAGCATGGTGTTCCCGTTGTCACCGACGTGCAGCACCATCATCGAGTCGGTGCGCTTGCCCTCGGCGGCGCCGGTGTGCAGGTCCTGCTCCTGCTCCTTGGACAGCCCCTCGCGGCTGTCGGAGCCGACGATGAGGTAGTTCGTGCCCTTGCCGCCGGACGGCCGGTCCTCGACCTTGCTGAGGTCCACCTCGCGGCGCACCTTGCCGTCGGCCCAGAAGTAGGTGCTGACGGAGACCACCAGCAGCGCCACGACCAGACCCAGCAACGTGAACTTCACGATGCGGGCCCGGTTGCGCGGCCGGCGGCCGGAGCCCGGTCCGCGACCGCCGCCGGTGCTGGGCGGGCCGTAGCCGCCACCACCGGGTCCGCCCCCGTGCGAAGGCTGCGGGGGTACCCCGCCCGCGGCGGCCGCGGCGCGGCGCGGCGACAGCTCGGGGGGCAGCGGCGGCTCCGCGCCGCGACGCTGCTCTGCTTCGTTGGTCCATCCGCTCATGGGGAAAGTGTGCCCGCTGAACGCCGGGTACCGGCAATCGCCGACGGTTCTGTGGCAGACCCGATGCATTTCGCCGCGGATGTCACAGCGCGGTCATCGCGAGGTCCCTGCCGGGGGTCTCCCGGCCGCCTCCATGGCGCTCGGGACGGCCGTGCAGCCGCTCCCAGAGCGCCTCCAGGGCCCGGTGCACCCGGGGGGAGTCGACGCCCTCGACGGCCCGTCCGGCCTCGGCGGCCAGGGTGCGGGCCCGTTCCACGGCTCCCTGGTCGAGCGCGGCCGCGGCCCGCAGGACCAGCGTGCCGGCCCGGTCGCGGGCCCGGCCCTCGGGCAGCGCGGCCAGGGTCCGGCGGAGCCAGTGGTCGGCCGCGGCGGCCCGGCCGAGCGCCAGCTCGCAGGCCGCGGCCTCCGCGCAGTAGTCGGCCCGGTGGTCGGCGCTGCCCCGCGCGTCGGGCGTCAGGACGGCGCCGGCTGCGGCGAGCAGCCGCCTGCTGACGTCGGCCTGCCCCAGCACGGCGTGCGCCCGTGCCTGCCGGGCCACGAGCAGCGCCGAGGAGTGACGCACGGAGACGGGAGCGTCGCCGGTGGTGAGCGGGGGTGCGGCCGGGGAGGTGGTGCGGCCGTCTCCCGCGGCCTCCCTGGCCAGGCCCGCGCGGGCGGCCCGCGCGACGGTCAGTGCCTCCTGCGGGCGCCCGGCGCCCAGGCACTGGAGGCTGACGGCGGCGAGGACCCGGGCCCCGAGTTCCCGGTCCCCGGCCGCGTGCGCGGCCGACAGGGCCGCGGTCCAGTACCGCTCGGCGGCCGCTTCGTGGCCGGTGTCGTGGCAGGCGCGTCCCGCCAGGTGCGCCAGCTCGCCCGCGAGCGCGAACAGCCGGCGCACGGGCGGCTCGGCGGCGGCCGGCCCCGGCCGCGCGGCCGGGCCCCTGGCCAGCAGGTCGGTGACGAGGCGCAGCTCGGCGTCGGCCACCGCGCGGACCGGTCCGCCGCCGAGCGCGGCCTCCATCCTGCGCAGCGCCGGCACCCGCTCCTCCAGGGCCGCGAGGACGGCCGGCCGCACGGACGGTACGCCGGGGTCGGAGGGAGCGTCGAGCACCGCGGACGGGCCCGTGCGCTGCGCCGGCAGGGAGACGGGCAGGGCGACAGGCAGGGGGACGGGTCCTGGCGCGGGTCCCGAGGTGTGTCCTGGGGCGGGTCCTGGCTCGGGTCCCGGCGCGACTTCCGGCGCCGGTCCCGGGACGGGTGTCAGCAGAGAGGCGGGCGCCGGAACCGTCGCCGGGTCGGGCCACGCCAGGGGCGCGAGCGCGAGCCACCGCTGCGCCGCCGCCGCGGCGCTGCCCGGGGCCGTGACCACGAACCCGCGCCGGTCGTGCAGCGCGGCGCCGGCCGTCGCGTCGAGCGCGGCCACGCAGTCCTGCGGCGTCCAGGCGACGCGCGCCGTCGTACGGTCGCCCACCGGCAGCCAGCCGGGCCACGGGGAGGCGGACAACACGGCTTGCGGGACGCCGAGTTCGCTCGCGAGGGCCTGCTGCGTCTCCAGGTCGGGGACGACGCCCCGGTGCTCCCAGCGCCAGGCTTTCTCGCGGCGCGCGGACATGTTGCCGACCCGGCGGGCCACGATGTCCACCACGTCCTGGTACGTCCAGCCGCGCTCCGCGCGTATCCAGCTCAACGGGTGGCCCAGGGCCTGCTCCCCGCCGGTCACCGCGCGGTTCCGCGGCATGTGCTGTCCCCCTCCCCGTCCTCGGCTTTCGGTTGCCGCACTGTAGCGCCGCCAAATGTCCGACTGTGAACGTTTGTTGGCGGGGTGGTGTCACGGCGGTGCCGCACGGGGACTCCGGGCGTGCCGTGGGGCCCCGGTCCGGGCCCCGGCACCCCGCTGTCACGAGGCTCGGAGCATTACAAGTCGGTGACTCCAATTGCCGTGCGGCGAACGGTCATTGACAAGAGGGCGGCCGGAACGGTCAGCTTCTGTTATCCCCTTGGAGGCCATCATGACCTGCCCTGTCGACCACGGTCGCATCACTCTCGACCCCCTCGTACGCGATCTTGTGGGAGAGGGCGCCCGGCTGCGCGAGGCCGGGCCCGTGGTCGAGATCGAGGTGCCGGGCGGCGTCGCGTGCTGGGCCGTCACGCGGCACGCCGAGGCCCGCCGGCTGCTCACCGACCCGCGCCTGGTGAAGGACATCAACCGCTGGGGCGCCTGGACGCGCGGCGAGATCCCCTCCACGTGGCCGCTGATCGGCCTCGTGGCCCCCGGCACCAGCATGGTCACCGCCGACGGCGAGGAGCACAAGCGGCAGCGCCTGCTCACCGCGCAGGCGCTCACCCCGCGCCGGATGGAGCGGCTGCGGCCGCGGATCGAGGAGATCACCCGCTCGATCCTCGACGAGCTGGAGGCGGCGGGCGCGGACGGTGCCGTCGTCGACTTCAAGTCCGTGTTCGCGTTCAAGCTGCCGATGCGCGTCATCAGCGAGTTGATGGGCGTCGACGCCGCCGCGGACACCCGGCTGCGCGCGCTGTACGACACCTTCTTCAGCAGCGTCAGCCGCGCCGACGAGGTGCGGGCGGCGATGGGCGAGCTGTTCGCGTTCTTCGCGGGCGTCGTGGCGGAGAAGAAGCTGCGGCCGGGCGACGACCTCACCAGCGCGCTGCTCGCCGCCACCGAGGGTGGCGACCGGCTGTCCGACGAGGAGCTGGTCGGCACCCTGCTGGTGATGATCGCCGCAGGTCACGAGACCACCATCAACCTGATGGTCAGCGCCGTCCGCGGGCTGCTCACCCACCCGGACCAGCTGGCGCGGGTGCGCTCGGGGGACGCCTCCTGGGCAGCGGTGGTCGAGGAGACGCTGCGCTGGTCGCCGCCGACCACCAACTTCCTCTTCCGCTACGCCACCGAGGACATCCCGGCGGGCGACGTGGTCATCAGGGAGGGCGACGCGGTGATGATCTCCTACGGCGCCATCGGCCGGGACGAGGAGCAGCACGGGCCGACGGCGGAGGAGTTCGACATCACCCGCGAGGCCGCCCGGCACCTGTCGTTCGGCTACGGCCCGCACGTCTGCCCCGGCGCGCCCCTCGCCCGGCTGGAGGCGCTGGTCGCGCTGCCCGCGCTCTTCGAACGGTTCCCCGGCCTCAGCCTGGCGGTGCCCGAGGAGAAACTGGAGAACACCCCGTCGATCCTGGTCAACAGCCTGCGCGAGCTCCCCGTGCGGCTGACGGCACCGCTCCGCTGACCGCGTGCCCGGCCGGCGACCGGCCGGGCGACCGGGGGAGCCGTGCCGGGGAGGAGCGGGTGCGGGGCCCGGCTTATGGTGGAGGCATGACCACCGATCTTGCCGCCGGCACCCCGGAGGCCGAGCTCCCGGGCAAGCCGACCGCGGCAGCCCGCACGACGCTGTCGCACATCATGACGGCGCACGACACCAACCTGCTCGGCACCGTCCACGGTGGCGTGATCATGAAACTCGTCGACGACGCGGCGGGTGCCGTCGCCGGACGGCACTCGGGCGGCCCGGCGGTCACCGCGTCGATGGACGAGATGGTCTTCCTGGAGCCGGTGCGGGTCGGCGACCTCGTCCACGTGCGCGCGCAGTGCAACTGGACCGGGCGCTCCTCCATGGAGATCGGCGTGCGCGTCATGGCCGAGCGGTGGAACGAGTCCACTCCCGCGACCCAGGTCGGCAGCGCCTACCTGGTGTTCGCCGCCGTCGACGAGAACGGCAGGACGCGGCCGGTCCCGCCGGTGATCCCGGAGACCGAGACGGACAAGCGGCGCTACCAGGAGGCCCAGATCCGCCGCATGCACCGGCTCGCCCGGCGCGAGGCCATCAAGGAGCTGCGCGAGAAGCGCGCCGCCGAGGGCTTCGACGACTGAGCACGGCCCCCGCACGGCCGAAGACCGAGCGCGCCCACGACTGAGCCCTGCCGAAGACCGAGCCCGCCCGGTGACGGTCCCGGGCCGGTCCAGGGCCTACGGGCACACCACCTGGTCGCCGGTCACCGCCCCCGCACCGTTGCTCACCGCCGGTGCCGGGTCCTGCGCCCGGATCGGCGTGACGCCCTTGAACCCGGCGCCGACGGTCACCTTCATCAGCGGCCCCTGCCCGGGCACCTGCACCAGCTCCGCGCCCGGCAGGGCCGCCGCCAGGGACTTCGCCGAGCGGTCCCACCGCGGGTCGAAGCGGATGACGGTGTGCGTCGCGTTGTGCGCGGACGCGTTGGCGGGGGTGCCGGTGGTCGCGAAGCCGGTGGCGCGCAGCGCCCTGTCCACCCGGCCGCCGAGGCCCGTGACGGACGTCCCGTTGTCGACCTGCACCCGTACCGACCGCGGGTCGACGTCCACCGCTACCTGCCGCTGGGGCCGCTTGGCGGCCGTCGCCGGGGCGGCCGGGGTGCGGACGGCCAGCGGCTGGTCCGCGCGGATCGCCGTCCAGAGCCTGCCGGCCTTGGCGTCGTCCCACTTCACCGTCGAGCCGACGCCCTTGACCTGGTAGCCCATGTCGCCGATCGGCACCGAGGTGAACTCCGACGACTTGGGCGAGAAGCCGCGCAGGCCCTGGGCGAGCGCGATCAGGTCCCGTGGCGTGAGGTCCTGGTCGGCGCGGACCGACCCGAGCACGGTGGAGGCGATCCGGCTGAGCTTCAGCGGGTCGGTGAGCAGCCCGCCACCGGTGATCTTGTGGATCAGCTCCGCGAGGAAGCGCTGCTGGCGCTGCATCCGGCCCAGGTCGGACGCGCCGTCGAGGTGCCGGGAGCGGACGTACTGCAGGGCCTGGCCGCCGTTCAGCGTCGAGGCGCCGACCGGCAGGTCGAGGCCGGTGTACGAGTCCTTCAGCGGGCGCACCGTGCAGACCTGGACGCCGCCGACGACGTCCACCGTCTTCATGAAGCTGGTGAAGTCGACCTCCAGGTAGTGGTCGATGTGCACCCCGGTCAGCTGCTCGACGGTGGCGACCGTCAGCCGCGGACCGCCGTCCGCGTAGGCCGCGTTGATCTTCGCGGGGTGGCTGACGTGCTTGGCGCCGCTGAACGCCTCGTCGTGCGGCGGCAGCATGACGTAGCTGTCGCGCGGGATGCTGACGACGCTCACCCGGGAGCGGTCCGCCGACAGGTGCACCAGCATGATCGTGTCGGTGCAGTGGCAGGGCGCTCCGCCGAGGTGGTACCGCTCCTTGTCGTCCCGATCCAGCCCGTCGCGCCCGTCGGTGCCGACCAGCAGGAAGTTGACCCCCGTGGACCTGCCGGGGCGGTCGTGCATCCCGCCGAACGCGTCCACCCGGCCGATGTCGTCGCCCACCCCGCTGACCACGGCGTGGCCCACCCCGCTGGTCGTGATGATCGCCAGGGCCAGCCCGCCGGCGATCCGGGTGCTCCAGCGCACCGGCCGCCGGGCGTCCGGCCCGGCGGGCCGCTTGCCGGAGCGCGGTCCGGGCCGCCCGCCCGCGCGCCGGTCGGAGCCGATCGGGGGCCGGGGCCTGCGCGGTGGGGTGGCGGGCGGTCGAGCGGGCGGAACCGTCATCGGGGCGCACCTCCGCGGGGAGACAAGGGACCTGATCAGAGTAGACAAATCGGACAGTCATCAAAGCTGCGTACGCGCCGGTGTCCCCCATTCGCGGTAACGTTTCCCGCGATGAACGCTGCCAACGACCCCACCGCCCCCGCTGTCTCCGTGATCATGCCGGTGCTCAACGAGGAACGTCATCTGCGCGACTCCGTACGGCACATCCTGGAGCAGGAGTACCCAGGTGAGCTGGAGGTCGTCATCGCGCTCGGCCCCTCCGCGGACCGCACGGACGAGATCGCCGCCGAACTGGTCGCGGAGGACCCCCGGGTCCACACCGTGCCCAACCCGACCGGCCGTACGCCCGCGGCGCTGAACGCCGCGATCAAGGCGTCCCGGCACCCGATCGTGGTCCGGGTCGACGGGCACGGGATGCTCTCGCCCGACTACATCGCCACCGCCGTCCGGCTGCTGGCCGAGACCGGCGCGGGCAACGTCGGCGGCATCATGCACGCCGAGGGCGAGAACGCCTGGGAGGACGCGGTGGCCGCCGCCATGACCTCCAAGGTCGGCGTCGGCAACGCGGCCTTCCACACCGGCGGTGTCGCGGCCCCGGCCGACACCGTCTACCTCGGCGTCTTCCGCCGCGAGGTGCTGGAGCAGGCGGGCGGCTACAACGAGGAGTTCATCCGCGCCCAGGACTGGGAGCTGAACTACCGGATCCGCGAGGCCGGCCACCTCATCTGGTTCTCGCCGGAGCTGCGCGTCTCCTACCGGCCCCGGCCGAACGTGCGCGAGCTGGCGAAGCAGTACAAGAACTACGGCCGCTGGCGCCACGTCGTCGCCCGCTACCACCGCGGCTCCGTCAACGTTCGCTACCTCGCGCCCCCGGCGGCGGTCATCGCCATCGCGGCGGGCGTCGTGGTCGGCGCGGCCGTCACCCCGTTCGGCTTCGTGGTCCCGGCCGGGTACCTCGCCGCCATCGGGATCGGGTCGGTCCCTGCGGGCAAGGGCCTGCCGCTCGCCGCCCGGGTACGGATCCCGGTCGCGCTCGCGACCATGCACATGTGCTGGGGCTGGGGCTTCCTCACCAGCCCGCGCTCGCTGGCGAACAAGGTCATCGCCAGCCGCCGTCCCAGCGTGACGACGACCGCGGTCTGAGCCCGCCCCGCCGGCCGGGACCACCGAGGTCCCGGCCGGCGGGCCGCGTGGGCTCCGCGGGCGTCACCAGACGTAGTGGGCGCCCGGATAGGTGTTCACCTTCATGCACGCCGACTCGTCGGCGCCGTTGAGCGCGGACGAGCTGGACGGCGCCTTCTCCGGCGCTCCCGACGAACCGCCGGAGCCGCCCGCGGACTTCGGATAGGTGGTCCCCGAGCGCCAGTCGGAGCCGACGACCACCGTCACGCCGGTCACGCTCTTGGAGCTGCGCACCGCGCTGTCCGGCAGGCCCAGCGCCTTGGCCACCGCCTGGGCGTCGCCCTTGAGGGAGTCGCTCGGGTAGCTGACCGTGGTGTCGGCCTGCGGCTGCGGGGTGGTGTCGGGCGCGGCCCGGGTGAAGCCGAGGCCGCTGAGCCGGCTCACGACGGTCTTGGCGCGGCCGCTCACCGCCGCCTGGGACGCGGTGGCGGTGCCGTTCCGCACGGTGACGGCGATCTCGCCCTTGGGCGCCGCCGGGTCCGTCGGTGCGGCGCTCACGGTGGCCGCGGCCCCGGGCGTCGGCCCCTTGGCCTTGCCGTCGACGGGGTTGTCCGCGCGCACCAGCGCGAAGAGCTTGGCGGCGTCACCGGGCTTCGGGATGACGTGCGCCTTGTTCCTGGGGTCCCAGTCCCACGGCATCGTGGTCATGGTGATCCGGTTGGCGGGCACCTTCTTCAGCTCGTTGCCCAGGTCGTACAGCTTCTTGACGGTGCCGAGGCCGGTGTCGACGGTGACCGACCTGGTCGCCGCCTCGGCGAGGCCGGTGAGCTGCCCGGGGTCGGTGAGCTTCGCGCCCTTCTTGAGCTCGCGGATCATCGAGTTCATGTACATGTGCTGCGCGTGGGTGCGGCCGAGGTCGGTGCCGTCCTCGAAGCCGTGCCGGGTGCGCAGCCACTGCAGGGCCTGCTCGTCCTTGATGGTCGTGGTGCCGGCCCTGAGCTTGAGCCCCGACTGCTTGTCGTAGATGTTCTTGTCGACGCAGACCGGGACGCCGCCGATGGCGTCGGCCATCTTCACCACCCCGGCGAAGTCGACCATCATGAAGTGGTCGATGGAGATGCCCGTCATCTCCTCCCAGGTGGCGACCGTGCAGCCGGGGCCCCCGTGGGTGAGGCTGGCGTTGATGATGTCCTCGGACTTCTTGTAGACCGTGCCGTCGTGCGGGTCGGTGCACTTGGGGATGGTCACCCGGGTGTCGCGCGGGATGCTGACGACCGTCATGTTGGTGCGGTCGGCCGACAGGTGCAGCAGCATCTGGACGTCGGCGCGGGGCTTCTCGCCGCGGGTGTCCTTCGCGCCGCCGAGCTTGACGTTCTCGTCCGAGTTCCGGCTGTCGGAGCCCATCAGCAGGATGTTGAGCGGCGTCTGGCCCTCGGCGTTGGCCTGCGGCTTGGAGAGCTTGGCGTCGCTGAGGTTGAGCTCGTCCTTCTTGATGTTCGCGTTCAGGTGCTCGTAGTACGCCCAGCCCGCGCCCGCCGTGCCGAGGACCGCCACGGCGGTGCCGATCCCGATCCAGCGCAGCGTCCGCCGCCTGCGGCTCTTCGGCGCCTTGCGGGACCGGGAGCGGGACTGGGCCTGCGCCTGGGACCGGGACCCGGCCCGGCGGTGGCCCGAGCCGCCGCCGGAGCCGCCGTCGGAGCCGCTGCCGGAAGGGTGCCGAGACGTTTCTGCGCTCGCACCGGACCCGTCGGGGTCCGCTCCGTACAGGCTGTCGTCCCAGCCGTGCTCGGCGGAGCGGTTCCGCGCGGGAACGTCCTCGCGCGGCGCCTGACCCCTGTTTCGCCGGTGCTCCACGTCCTCTACTTCCACTGGTAGGGCTTGTACACGTCCATGCACTTCTTTTCCGTGCCGTTCAGGGCGTCCGCCGTGGTCGGCACGGAACCGGCGCTCGGCGCCGTCTTCCCGTAGTCGGTGCCCGTGGTCCAGTCCGCACCGATGACCACGGTGATGCCGGACCCGTCCGCCGCCTTGACCGAGGAGGCCGGGATCTTCAGGGCGGCGGCGACGGACAGGGCGTCGGCCCGGCCCTGCTCACCGGCGCTCGTCGGGTAGTTGACGAGGGTGCCCTTGCTGGGCTTCGCGGACTGGCTGGCCTTCGACCTGGTGAAGCCGGCGGTGGTCAGCGCCTTGGAGACGGCGGACGCGCGGTTGCCGACGGCCTGGCCGTTCTTGTCGCCCGCGGTGCCGTTCACGACGCTGACCGCGATGCTCGCCGGTGCCGCGGCGGGCGGCCCCGCCTTGGTCGGCGTGGGCTTCGGCGTGTTCGCCGCCGTGCCGTTGGAGTCCATGGCGACGTCGTTGCGCAGCAGCGTCCAGACCTTCCCCGCGTCCGCCGGGGACGGTATGTAGTGCGCGTCGGGGTTCTGCGGGTCGGCGAGGTGCGGCATCGTCATCATCGTGATGCGGTTCGCCGGCACGCTCTTGAGCTCCATGCCGAGGTCGTAGAGCTTCTTCGGCGTCCCGATCTCCTTCGAGACCCGGAACGCCTCCATCGCCTTCGTCGCCAGGTTGTTCAGCCGGCTCGGGTTGGTGAACAGGCTCTGGCTCTGCAGCCGGCGCATCATCGAGTTGAGGTACATGTGCTGGGCCTTGGCGCGCCCGGCGTCGTCGCCGAAGGCGTGCCGGGTGCGCAGCCACTGCAGCGCCTGCTCGCCCTTGACCGGCCAGGTGCCCGCCTTCATCTTCAGCCCGGAGCCGCCCTTCTGCGCCGGCGTCGAGCGGTCCCAGATGTTCTGGTTGACGCAGACCTCGACGTCGCCGACGGCGTCGGCCATCTTCACCACGCCGGCGAAGTCGACGGTCATCCAGTGGTCGATGTAGACACCGGTCAGGTTCTGGATCGCCGCGCGGGTGCACCCCGCGCCGCCGCGGCCCAGCGACTCGTTGATGATGTCGCGCTCGGTCGCCTTGTAGACCTTGCCGGTCTCGGAGTCCGTGCACTCCGGGATCGGCATGCGGGTGTCGCGCGGGATGCTGACCACGGACATGTTGCTGCGGTCCGCGGAGATGTGCATCAGCATGATGACGTCGGCGCGCGGCGGCTCGCCCGCCGTGTCGCGGGCCCCGCCCAGGTCCTTGTTCGCCTCGGAGTTGCGGGCGTCGGAGCCGAGCACCAGGACGTTGAGCGGGGTGTCGCCGTTCGCGTTCGCCTTGGGCGGCGCCACGTCGCTCTTGCCGCTGTTCAGGTCACCGGTGCGGATCTTCCCGGCGAGGTACTCGTAGTACGCGTAGCCCGCGCCGGCGCCGGCGAGGATGAGCAGCGAGAGCGAGCCCGCCACCCAGCGGAATATCCGGCTCTTCCTGCTGCGCGGCTGCCGCCGGCTGCCCGCGCGGCGGTGGCCCCCGCTCCCGCGGGCGCCGCCGCCGCGCTGCCCGGGCACCGTGGGCGTGCCGGTGCCGACCAGCGAGGGGTCCGTGACCGCGCCCGTCACCGTGCCCGCGCCGGGGCTCGCGTGGGAGCCCGTACGGGAGGCGGCGCCGTCACCGGACCCGTCCCATCCCTGGCCCCCGTGCGGGCCCCCGCCCGGCTCCCGGTCCTGGTACAGACTCTCGTCCCAACCCGGATCACCCGGCTCCGAGGCATCTCGGGCCCCACCGCCCCGTACACCGCTGTCCCGCATGGCCCCCCCTGGATAGGTCATTTCGCGCAGACGCTCTTGTCGTCCGCCACGACCTTCTGAATTCCCTCCGGCGCCGTGGTCGGCGCGGCTATCGGTGTGCCCGCTCCCTGGAAGTCCTTGCCAAGGGTGAGCGTCATGTTCGCCTTGGCCGCCGCGTCCACGGTCCCCGGCTGCAGCGCGGACGCCGGCAGCCCCATCATCGCGGCGAGGGCGCGTGCCTGGTCGGCCTGGTTCGGCGCGTAGGCGAGCGTGGTCGTCGCGACCGTTCCGGCCGGGGCGTTGCCGCCGTTGCTGGAGCGGTTGACGGCCTTGTTGTTCTGCAGCCAGACGATGGTGGCCTGAGCGGCCCCGGTCTTGCCACTCCCGTTGAACACCTTGACGCGAACCTGTGACGCGGGTGCCTTGGTGCCGGCGAGCTTGTCCGGCGCCGGGGTCCCCGAAGCGGCCGGCGCACCGGGCTTCTTCGTCACCGCGGTGAGCGAGATGTCGCTCCGCACCATCGAGAAGACCTGCTGGGCCTTGCCCGGGGTGAGGATGACGGTCTTGTGGATCTTGCCGTCCGCCGGGTTGTCGATGACCGGGACGGTGGCGAAGGTGATGTTCTTGGTGTCGACCGCGCTGAGGTCCTTCGCCAGGTCCGACAGCTTCGAGATGCTGCCGATGGCGCTGTCGACGGTGAGCGCCTTGGTGGCCGCGTTCGCCAGCTTCCACAGCTTGCCGGGGCTGGTGAGGGTGTCGCCGGACTTCATCTGGCGGATCATCGAGCCCAGGAACTGCTGCTGGAGCTTGATGCGGTCCAGGTCGCCGCCGAAGCCGACCGCGTGCCGGGTCCGGACGAACGCGAGCGCGTCGTCGCCGGAGACCTTGTGGTGGCCCTTGCCGAGGTTCAGGTGCGACTTGGGGTCGTTGATCGGCTTGGCCAGGCAGATGTCGACGCCGCCGACCGCGCTCGACAGGTCCTTGACGGCGGTGAAGTTCGCCATCATGAAGTGGTCCACGCTCACCCCGGTGAGCGCCTTCACCGCGCGCATCGTGCACCCGGGGTCGCGGCCCGCCTGGCCGAGGCTGGTGTTGAAGCGGACGTTCTGCTCGCCGGGCACGACCTTCGTCGAGCCGTCCTTCTGCTTCGTCGGGCAGTCCGGGATGTCGGTCACCAGGTCGCGCGGGATGCTCAACGCGGTCGCGTTGGTGCGGTCCTTGGAGACGTGGAACAGGATCGTGGTGTCGGCGTGGCCGACGCTGCCCGCGTCGCCGTACTCCTTGCCGAGCCCCTCACGGCTGTCGGTGCCGATCACGAGGATGTTCACCGGACCGTCCGCGGTGACGTTCTTGTTGCCCGCGTCCCCGACGTCGACCGTGGAGATGTTGTTGTTGAAGTGCTGGTAGACCAGGTAGCCGCCGATCGAGCCGGCGACCAGGACGAAGCCGAGCGAGGCCGAGGTCCAGATGAGGACCTTCTTCTTGCGGGACTTGCCGGGCTTGGCCTTGCGGCGGCGGCTCGCGCGGTTCGACGCATCCGCGGAGCTTTCGGGGGTAGGCGTCCGGGCGGAGCGGCCGCCCTGCTGCTCGCGGCGCTCACGCCTGCCGCCCTGCGCGGGCACGCTCGGTGACGGACGCTCGTCGGGGTCGATCCGCAGCACGTAGCTGCCGGTTTCCGGATCAAGGACCCACTGGTCTGCCGGGTCGATGTCCTTGTGGCCTTGCGTGTCCACGGTTGCTCGGGTCCTCCGTCGGTGCCACGCGGCGCCTGCCCCCTGGGCGCTCGATCTTCTGGTCTCGATTGCGGGCCGGTTTGGCCGTCCTCCGGTCCGGCCGGATCGCTCACACTAGCCCCCCACTTCAGTGTCCAGTCACGTGCGTGACAAATTCCACTCCCCTACAACTGGACAAACCATCCAATCCAACCGGCCTGTTGGCCATACCTTTTATTGCGCTTTACCACAGATGTCTTGGTCAGCGGTCGTGCCCGGAAACGTCGGTTCACCCCCCGGCGGCAGCGGAGTCCCCGCCACGCGCCTCGACTTGCCGTCCTCCTCGGCCCCGCCCGCGTCCGCGGGTTCGACATTCACAGGTTCGGTCGCGGGTGCGACGGCCGCAGGCGACGTCGCCGGTGCCGTCGGCGCGGCCGTCCCCGCAGTCCCCGCCGCCGTCGCCTTCGCGACGGGCCTCGGCGTCTCGTCGACCTTCCCCGAGACGCCGACCGGCTTGTCGGCGCGGAGCGCGGCGAAGAGCTGGTCGGCCTCCGGCTGGACGAGCTCGTCCCGGTCGGTGTTGTTCAGGTACGGCCGGCGCGGCGCGGTCAGGAAGCGCACCGCGCTGGTCGGGGTGTTCTCCAGGCCGCGCACGAGCTCGTACAGCTCGGCCAGCGAGTCCAGCCCCGGGTCCGCCGTCAGCGACGACGTCGCCGCCGAGAGCAGCGGGTAGAGCTTGGTCGGGTTGAGCAGCACGCCGTCGCTGCGGATCTTGTTCACCAGCGAGGCCATGAAGTCCTGCTGGCGGTTCATCCGCTGGGTGTCGCTGCCGTCGCCGATGCTGTACCTGGCCCGCACGTAGCCCAGGGCCCGCTCGCCGAGCAGCGTCTGCTTCCCGGCCGGGAGGTTCAGGTGCGCTTCCGGGTCGTTGATCGCCTTGGGCACGCACACCTCCACTCCGTCCACCGCGTCGACCATCTTCTTGAAACCGCTGAAGTCCACGATCAGGTGGTGGTCGACGCGGATGCCGGTCATCCGCTCGACGGTCCTGATCGTGCAGGCCGCCCCACCGGACTCGAAGGCCCAGTTGAACTGGACGTACTTCTCCTGGGTCATGGTTCCGTTCGGCTGCGTGCAACTGGGCACATGGGCCATCAGGTCCCGCGGGATGCTGACGGCGGTGGCGCTGCTGCGGTCGCCGGACAGGTGGAGCAGGATCGTGGTGTCCGAGCGCTGGGTGCCGTTGTCCTTGCCGTACTCGCTGTTGCCGCTGCCACCGCGGGTGTCGGAGCCGATGAGCAGGATGTTCTCGGTGGAGGTCGGACCCGGCTCGGGCCGCTCCGCCTGGATGCGCTCCAGCTCGTTGGCGGTCGCGAAGTCGGTCCTGATGTTCCCGTCGAGCTGCTTGTACAGGAACCAGGCGGTACCGGCGCCGACGACCAGCACCACGGCGGTGCCGCCGCAGACCAGGCGCAGCCAGCGACGCCCCTTGCGCGCCGCGAGTGCGGCGGGCGGGGTGTCAGCGCCCTCGGCGCCTTTCCCGGCAGGGGACACACCCTGCGGTTCCGGCGGCGGGGCGGGCGTGCCTCCTTGCGTGGCCACGTCTGCGCCCATCCCTCGGTGAGTCACTCGGTGCCGGACTCCCCGGGCTGGAAAGCCCGACCGGCACCCGTTCAGACAGCCGATTCCCGTACAAGGTTGCGTGACATCGTTCGTCCACTTGTTCAGTGATCAACCCAGCATCCCCCAGGGAGGCACGAAGGGCCCGGGGGAGAGGCCCACTACTGGGCCGTACGGGTGACGCGCTCGCTCTCCTCGCGCTTCGCCAGCTGGTCGGCGGGAAGCCGGTCGAGGTGCCGGCACAGGACGACCGAGCCGTCCGCGGCCAGCGGTGCCAGCAGCCCGGCGGCCAGCCCGTCCCAGTCGTCGAAGGAGCGCCCGGAGAGCAGCCGGGAGCCACGGGCCAGGCCCAGCTCGGCCGCGCTCGCCAGGGACCGCTCGACGACCTCGGCGGCCGTGAGCACCGAGCCGTCCGGGAGCTGGAGCGCCGGTGCGTCCGGGCCGACGGGGGCGTAGGGCACGAAGCGGTCGCCCTGGCTGGGCACCTCGACCGCGTAGTCGGCGAAGCCGGCCGGCGGCTGCGGGAAGCGGCCGCCGAGCGGGCGCAGCGCGAGCGCGACCCGCTCGCCGTCGCAGGCGAGAGCGGCGTCGAGCGTCTCCGGGCCGCTGACCACGAGGTCGGCCGCGGCCGGATCGCCGCCGGGGACGACGACCACCCCGGTGGAGAAGCAGGCGAGCACCCAGACCGCCGTCTGCCAGTGCGCGGGCAGCAGCAGCGCGAGCCGGTCGCCCGGCTGCGCGCCGAGGTCGTCCTGGATCAGGTTGGCGGTCTTCGCCACCCAATTGCCGAACGTGGCCACGGAGAGTTCGACGCGTTCGCCGGTGGCGTCGTCGTAGAACGTCACCAGGGGACGGGCCGGCTCCGTGCGGAGGGCGTAATCCAGCAGGCCGGCGGGGGTGTTGGCGGTAGCGGTCACCCGGCTCAGGCTACCCGTCGCCGGGTTGGCGGGCCTCGCCCGTACGGGCGAGGGGGAGGGGTCGTTCCTGCGGACTGCCCGTCAGATGTCGACTGGACATATATGGGGCTTATGTAACGATCTGTCCTATGCGTGCATTCCTAGCCACCACCATCGGCGTCGCGTGCACGGCCGCGCTGGCGCTTCCGTTCGCCGTACCCACGGGCGCCGCCGCACACAGCGGCCGTTCCGCGCGGCCGGCCCACCCGACGACCTCCCAGCAACCGGGCAGCACCCGCAGTCTTCCCCTGGTGTCGCTCGTCGCCCCCACCGCGGCCCACGGCACCGACCGTGCGCCCGGCACCCCCTCCGAGCAGGGCCTGTCCGCCCGCCAGGTCGCACCGTTCTCGCTGCTCGGCGTCACCTGGAACGACCCGGCGGCGGACCTCGACGCCACCGTCCAGGTCCGCACCCGCGACTCCGGCACCGGCACCTGGTCGGGCTGGCAGGACGTCCAGGCGCACTCCGACGACGCGCCCGACCCGGGCGCCCGGACCGGGCGCGGCGCCACCGCGCCGCTGTGGGTCGGGGCCGCGGACGGCGTCCAGGTCCGCGTCCGGCCGGGTGCGTCCGACGCGTCCCGCGCCGGCTCCAAGCCGGGCTCCAAGCCCGGTTCCGGTACCAAGGCGGCGCCGCTGCCCGCCGGGCTGCGCCTGGAGATGGTCGACCCGGGTGAGGACGGCCCGGCGAACCCGACTGCACCGGCCGCGCCCGCCGCTCCGCCCGCCACCCCGAGCGACCCGGTCGCCGCACCGGCCGCCCCGGCGGCCCCCGCCGCGCCGCCGAGCATCCTGCCCGCCCCGCTCACGCCGGGCGCGCCGGCCGCCGTTCCCACCACTGCGACCACCCCGGCCGACACGGCACCCGGCATCACCCCGGCGACCGAGCCCGACACGGCGCCCGGCACCGAGCCCGGCACCGAGCCCGGCACCCCGATCCTGGACGGCGGCGAAGTGGAGACGGGCAGCGTCCCGGACGCCCAGCCGGTCCTGGAGCTTCCCGAGCTGAGCCAGGCGGAGACCGCCGCCCAGGCGGGCGGCGCGACCCACGTCGGCGCGCGTCCGCGCATCGTCACCCGGGCCGGCTGGGGCGCCGACGAGAAGCTGCGCGAGGCGGGCTTCGGCTACACCAAGGCGGTGAAGGTGCTCTTCGTCCACCACACCGCGACCGGGAACAACTACACCTGCGCGGGCGCGCCCGCCGTCATCCGCAGCATCTACCGCTACCACGTGGAGAGCAGCGGCTGGCGCGACATCGGCTACAACTTCCTGATCGACAAGTGCGGCAACATCTACGAGGGCCGCGCGGGCGGCGTCGCCAAGGCGGTCTTCGGCGCCCACACCCTCGGCTTCAACACCGACAGCGCGGGCGTCGCGGTGATCGGCACCTTCACCTCGGCCTCGGCCCCGGCCGCGG
Source organism: Streptomyces sp. NPDC006733 (assembly GCF_040636125.1). Taxonomy (NCBI): domain Bacteria; kingdom Bacillati; phylum Actinomycetota; class Actinomycetes; order Kitasatosporales; family Streptomycetaceae; genus Streptomyces; species Streptomyces sp. NPDC006733. The sequence continues at coordinate 489,202 of NZ_JBEYJD010000001.1, forward strand.
CCGTGAAGGCGGTGGCGCAGCTCGCCGCCTGGAAGCTCGGTCTGTACGGAGGCAACCCGACCGGCACCACCCACCTGGTGTCGGGGGGCGGAAACCGCTACAAGAAGGGCTCCAGCGTGAAGCTCAACACGGTCTCCGGGCACCGTGACGGCTTCGCCACCGAGTGCCCCGGCGAGAAGCTCTACGCGCAGTTGGGCGGCGCCCGCCGGACGGCCGCCGCTCTGCAGGGCCGCTGACCGGCCGCCCACCCCACCCGCTCCGCGGCCCCGGCGACCACCACGTCCCGGGGCCGCGGAACGCGTGCGCGCCGCGGGCGGGAGCGGACGCGTGACGCGGCGACCGGCGGTGCGATTGGTCAGCTCATCCCTTTATCTGCCTAAGATTGCCGCCCACCGGCCCGCCCACCAGGAAGCAGAGACGAACCCAGGTGACTGAAGCGATCCTCTTGGTCGGCGGCAAGGGCACGAGACTGCGCCCGCTGACGGTGCACACGCCCAAGCCCATGGTCCCGGCGGCCGGTGTGCCGTTCCTGACCCACCAGCTCGCCCGCGCCCGCGCGGCCGGCGTGGAGCACATCGTGCTCGCCACGTCGTACCTCGCGGAGGTCTTCGAGCCGCACTTCGGCGACGGCTCCGCGCTCGGCCTGCACCTGGAGTACGTCACCGAGGACGAGCCGCTCGGCACGGGCGGCGCCATCCGCAACGTCGCCTCCCGGCTCACGTCGGCACCCGGCGAGCCCGTCCTCATCTTCAACGGGGACATCCTGACCGGCCTCGACATCCGCGCCCTCGTCGACAACCACCGCACCACCGGCGCCGATGTCTCGCTGCACCTCACCAGAGTCGCCGACCCGCGCGCCTTCGGCCTCGTCCCCACCGACCCCTCCGGGCGCGTCACGGCCTTCCTCGAGAAGCCGCAGACCCCGGAGGAGATCGTCACCGACCAGATCAACGCGGGCGCGTACGTGTTCAACCGCTCGGTGATCGACGGCATCCCGGCCGGCCGGCCGGTCTCGGTCGAGCGGGAGACGTTCCCCGGCCTGCTGGCCGCGGGCGCGCACCTGCAGGGCATGGTCGACTCCACGTACTGGCTCGACCTCGGCACCCCGCAGGCGTTCGTCCGCGGCTCCGCCGACCTCGTCCTCGGCCGCGCGCCCTCGCCGGCCGTCCCGGGGCGCCGCGGCGAGCGGCTCGTCCTGGAGGGCGCGGTCGTCGGCGACGGCACCAAGCTCACCGGCGGCACCTGTATCGGCGCCGGGGCCCGGATCGGTGCCGACGCCACGATCGACGGCAGCCTCGTGCTGGACGGCGCGGTCGTCGAGGACGGCGCGGTCGTCCGCGACTCCCTCGTGGGCACCGGCGCCACGATCGGCGCGCGCACCGTGCTGGACGGCGCGGTCATCGGGGACGGCGCCACCGTCGGCGCGGACAACGAGCTGCTGCACGGCGCCCGCGTCTGGTGCTCCGCCCGCATCCCGGCGGCCTCGCTCCGCTTCTCCTCCGACCAGTAGCGGCGGGTCCGAGCGGTAGCGGCGGGTCCGCCCGGTTACGGCGGGCTCCCCGCCGACCAGGAGCGGAGGGCTTCCCGGCGGCCGGCAGCGGCGGGCGGGGGACTGTCCGAGGGGCCGGTTACGCTCGGACGCGTGCGCACGAGTATCCGCAGCTGGACCCCCGAGGACCGGCCCGACCTCCGCCGGACGCTGGGCCCGCTGGGCCGCGGCCCGGGGGATCCGTCGTACCGGGTGACGCCCGACGGGGCGGTCTGGCGGGCGGCCCGCACCCCGCAGGGCCCCGGCACCCTGCGGATCTCCGCGGTCGACGGCGTCGTCCGCGGCGAGGCCTGGGGCGAGGGCGCGCAGTGGCTGCTGGAGGCGCTTCCCGGCCTGCTCGGCGCCGACGACGATCCGACGCCGTTCGTCCCGCGCCACCGCGTCGTGCACGAGGCCCACCGGCGCAACCCCGGCCTGCGGCTGACCAGGACCGGCCTCGTCCTCGAATCGCTGATCCCCGCGATCCTGGAGCAGAAGGTCACCTCCGACGAGGCGTACCGCGCCTGGCGGCTGCTCCTGCGGCGGCACGGCGAGCCGGCCCCGGGCCCGGCCACCGGCGGCCCGGCCGGCGGGATGTGCGTCATGCCCACCCCGCGCCAGTGGTCCCTGATCCCGTCCTGGGAGTGGCACAGCGCCGGGGTCGACAACAAGCGGTCGTCGACGATCCTGCGCGCGGTGCGGGTCGCCGCGCGGATGGAGGAGGCCGCCGCGATGGACCTGGCGGCGGCGACCGCCCGGCTGACGGTGATCCCGGGCATCGGCCCCTGGACGGCCGCCGAGACGCTGCAGCGCAGCAACGGGGCGCCGGACGCGCTGACCGTCGGCGACCTGCACCTGCCGAACATCATCGGCTTCGCCCTCACCGGAGCGCACCGCACCGACGACGCCACGATGTGCGAGCTGCTGGCCCCCTACGAGGGCCAGCGCCACCGGGCGGCCCGGCTGATCCTGCTGAGCGGCAGGGTGCCGCCGAGGCGCGCCCCGCGCTTCTCCCCGCGGAACTTCAGCGCGATCTGAGCGGCCCGCGCGGGCCGCTCAGCCGCTACGCCACCGCTACAGCACGGTGAGGAACTCCTCCGCCGTCCGCTGCGGCCTGGCCTTCGGCGGAGCCGCGGCGTGGCCGACCGCGACCGCGCCCATCGGGTCCCACCCGTCCGGCAGCCCCAGGACGTCCCGCACGACATCGCGGCAGAACATCGTCGAGGAGACCCACGCCGAGCCGAGCTGCTCGCCCGCCAGCGCGACCAGCAGGTTCTGCACGGCGGCGCCGACGGCGACGACGAACATCTCGCGCTCCGCGGCGGCCCGCCGCGCGTCCGGGTAGGCGTGCGCGCCGTCGGCGACCAGGCACGGAACGATCAGATAGGGCGCGCGCCGCAGCACGTCACCGCGGCGCAGCCGGCGGGTGATGTTCTCCTCGGGGAAGCCGTCGGTCCGCAGGTCGGCCTCCCAGGCGTCGCGCATGGCGTCGAGCAGCCGCGTCCTGGACTCCTCGGACTCCAGCAGGACGAACCGCCAGGGCGTCGTGTGGTGCGGGGCGGGCGCGGTGACGGCCAGCGCCACGGCGCGGCGGACCGCGGCCCCGTCCACCGGCTCGGGGGTGAACTCCCGGACCGTGCGGCGGGCGGCGACGGCCTCGCGGACCGCCTCCGACGTGCCGAGCCGGAACATGTCCGCGCCCGCGTCCCGCACGAGGGCGCGCGCGCCGGGGCCGTCGTCCGCCGTCACCAGGTGGCCGAGGCCGCGGACGACGGCGACCGGGAGTCCGGCCGCCTTGCCCTTGACGAGGTCGCCGGCCGCGGCGAGTTCGTCCGCCGTGGCCGTGACCGTCATGCTCAGGGCGTTGCCGTGCGAGTCGGTGCCCCCGCGCAGGTCCTCCAGGACCCGCAGGCCGGCGGCGCCGATGGCGACGTCGGTGAGCCCCTCGCGCCACGGCCGTCCGAAGGTGTCCGTGACGACGACCGCGACGTCGAGGCCGAGCGCCGCGCGCAGCCCGGCGCGGATCGCGCGGGCGGACGCGTCGGGGTCCTCGGGGAGCAGCAGCACGGTTCCGGGCGCGGTGTTGGACGCGTCGACGCCGGCCGCGGCCATCACGAAGCCGTGCCGGGTCTCGACGATCCGGGTGGGGCCGCGCCGCGCGACCAGCCGCACCATCTCGGCGTCGATCGCGGCCTCGCGGTCGTCCGCCCGGATGATCCGGCCCTCGGCCTTGCTCACGATCTTCGACGTCACCAGCAGCACGTCGCCGTCCGCGAGCGCGGGGTCGGCGGCGGCGATGAGCTTGGCGAGGTCGTCGCCGGGCCGCACCTCGGGGATCCCGGAGACGGCCAGCACCTGGAAGGACGGGGCGGGCACGTCCGCCGGGAGGGACGGAGCCGTCACGCGCGGACCTCCTCCGCGAGCGCCAGCGCCTCGCGCGCCATGGCGGTGGTGGCCTCCAGGTCGGTCATCATCAGCGGCACCGCCCGGCAGCGGATGCCCGCCGACTCGATGCCCTCGACCGCGGCGGCGTCGACCGTGTCGACGAGCCAGCCGTCGAGCAGCCCGGAGCCGTAGTGGGCGGCGACGGCGGCGGCGGTCGTCTCGACCCCGACGGCCTGCAGCACCTTGTCCGCCATGCCGCGCACCGGCGCGTCACCGACGATGGGCGACAGCCCGACGACCGGGACGCCCGCCTCGGCGATGGCCTCGCGGATGCCGGGCACGGCCAGGATGGTGCCGACGCTGACGACGGGGTTGGACGGCGGGAACACGATGACGTCCGCCTCGGCGATGGCCTCCAGCACGCCGGGGGCCGGCTTCGCCTGGTCCGCGCCGACCGGCACCACGGCGTGCGCCTCGACGGAGGCGTGCAGCCGCACCCAGTACTCCTGGAAGTGCACGGCCTTGCGCTCGCCGTCGACGTCGACGAGGACGTGCGTCTCGACGCGGTCGTCCGACATGGGGATGAGCCGGACGCCCGGCTGCCAGCGCTCGCACAGCGCCTCGGTGACCGCGCTGAGCGGATAGCCCGCGCCGATCATCTGGGTCCGCACGATGTGGGTCGCGAAGTCGCGGTCGCCGAGCCCGAACCACTCGGGGCCCACGCCGTACGCGGCGAGTTCGGCCTTGACGGCGAAGGTCTCGTCGGCGCGGCCCCAGCCCTGCTCCTCGTGGATGCCGCCGCCGAGGGTGTACATGACGGTGTCGAGGTCGGGACAGACCTTCAACCCGAACAGGTGGATGTCGTCACCGGTGTTGCCGATGACGGTGATCTCCGCATCCGGTGCCGCTGCTTTGAGGCCGCGCAGGAAACGGGCCCCCCCGATGCCTCCGGCCAATACCACGATTCGCATGGGGACAGTCTGTCAGCCCGGTCCGTCAGCCCGGCACGGACTCCTGTGCCGGCTCCTGCGCGGAGGGCGCGGTGCACGCGGGGTACGGGGTCATCGCGGTGAGGCCGGGGAAGTAGACGTGCAGGCTCACGGCCGGCTCCAGCGAGTCGTTGACGACCTCGTGCAGGTAGCCGGGCGCGAAGGCGCGCTGGCCGCCCGGCACCAGGGAGCGCCGCACCTCGCCCGCGCCGGAGGACAGCGCGCGCTCGGTCAGTTCGCCCTGCAGGACGGTGAGCACGCCGGAGGAGGGGCCGTGGTCGTGCAGCCCGCTGCCCTGCCCGGGGACCCAGCTGAGCAGCCACACCTCGTAGCCGGGGCCGGTCTGCAGCCGGGCGTACCAGCGCGTGGTGGCGTCGTACCGGACCAGCGGCTCCCACCGGTCGCGGTCGGCCGCGATGGTACGGGCCAGACCGGCGAACTCGGCGACGGTGCTGGGGTGCTGGGGCACCGGCGGGAGCAGGTGCGGGAGGGCGAGCGGGTCGCCGGCGATCGAGACATCGCTGTACATGTGCGGAGGTTCCTTGCCGGAAGCTGCGGAGGGCGGCGGACGCGGTACCGAGCGGGAGCGGAGACGTGCTCGGCGGTCCGGGAGTCAGGACTCAGCGGCAACAACAGGAACGACGACAGCGGACCGGCACAGCGCGGTGGGACTCGCGACGGCGAGTCCGAACGGGCGCATGGGTCACTGCTGGCATGGGTATAGAAGACCGGGCCCTTGGGCCGCTTGTCAACCTCTTGTCCGTTATGTCGGGAATCTTTCACCAAAAGCGGTTGTTCGAGGTGGTGAAAGGTTTGTGCGGAGAGATGTGCGGATAGGTGGCGCAGCAACCGCACATGGGAGCGTCGTTCTTTCGGGCGCCGTCGCGACCCCGTGGCCGGACTGTGATCCACAACGCTTCGCCCCGCGGGGCGGAACGCGGCCGGGCGCTGGGGCGTCTGACGAGTTGTGGGCAGTGGATCACGGTGGATCAGCTGGAGCGGGGTTGACAGATGCTGGCGTTTGGGATGATTTCCACACTTTCTGCCAATCCTTGGTTCAGCGGAGTGAATAACGGACCCAATAGCAGATCTCGGCTTGACTGGCCCGTATCGGCACACTTGTAATTTCACTCGTGTCGTTCTGCCGCTACCGGTAACGGCAACATCACGGGGAAGCAAAGACAGACGAGGGGCGCGCATGACCGAGCAGTTCCAGCTTCTGCTGGCCGAGGAGGCTGACGAGGAACTCGGGTGGCAGGAGCGCGCGCTCTGTGCGCAGACCGATCCCGAATCGTTCTTCCCCGAAAAGGGCGGATCCACCCGCGAGGCGAAAAAGGTCTGCCTCGCCTGTGAAGTCCGTTCCGACTGCCTCGACTACGCACTCGCCAACGACGAACGCTTCGGAATCTGGGGCGGACTGTCCGAACGCGAACGGCGGCGTCTCAAAAAGGGCGTTGTCTAGGGCGTCGCTTCGAGCGTCGTACAGGACCGGGCACCGTCCCCGTCCGCTCCACAGGGTTCGCACGGCCCGCCTCCCGGCACCGACCGCCGGGAGGCGGGCCGTTGTCGTGCCCGGCACCCCCGGTGCCGCAGCGCCCGGTTATCCACAGGCTTCGGGAGGGGCCGCGCGTGTAAGCCGTTAGTGTGGGGGCCCGTCCGAGGCGCGCCGTCGACCCCACGGGTCACAGCGTCCACCGCAGTCCAGCGAACCGGGGCCCGAACCGGATGTCCGTGAACAGCCAAGCGTCGGCCTTTTTCCCGGCCGCCCCAGAGTTGCCGCGCCATGTCGTCACCGCCGTGCTCGTCGCGCACGACGGCGCCCGGTGGCTGCCCAACGCGCTCTCGGGCCTCCTCGCCCAGGACCGACCGGTCCAGGACGTGATCGCCGCCGACACCGGCAGCGCCGACGACTCCGCCCAGATCCTCGCCGGATCCATCGGCGCCCAGCGGGTGCTCCACCTCGCCCGCCGCACCAGCTTCGGCGCGGCCGTGGACGAGGCGGCCCGCGCCGCCGGCCGGCTCACCGCCGAGCAACTGCCGTACCTGCGGCGTGCCAGCGGATGGGACCCGGTCAGCCGCAGCTGGAACGATGACGCGTACGACGAGCCCGACCACCCGCACGGCGAGCCCGTCGAGTGGCTCTGGCTGCTGCACGACGACTGCGAGCCGGAGCCCGGCGCCCTGGCCGCGCTGCTCCGTACCGCCGACTCCTCGCCGTCCGCCGCGGTCATCGGCCCCAAGCTGCTCAGCTGGTACGACGCCCGGCAGCTGCTGGAGGTCGGTGTCAGCGTCGCCCGCAGCGGCCGCCGCTGGACCGGTCTCGAACGCCGCGAGCAGGACCAGGGGCAGCACGACCAGATCCGTCAGGTCCTGTCCGTGTCCAGCGCCGGCATGCTGGTCCGCCGGGACGTGTGGGACGAGCTGGGCGGCTTCGACCGCCATGTGCCGCTCATGCGCGACGACGTCGACTTCTGCTGGCGCGCCCAGGCCGCCGGCCACACGGTCCTGGTCGCCCCGGACGCCGTGATGCGGCACGCCGAGGCCGCCTCCCGCGAACGCCGCCCGGTGGACTGCGCCGGCCGCTCCGCCGTCAACCCGCACCGGGTCGACAAGGCCGGCGCCGTCTTCACGCTGCTGGCCAACACCCGCGGCCCGCTGCTGCCGTACGTGATGCTGCGGATCGTCCTCGGCACCCTGCTGCGCACCCTCGCCTACCTCGTCGGCAAGGTACCGGTGCAGGCCGTCGACGAGATCGTCGGGCTGCTGCGGGTGCTGCTGCGCCCCGGCCGGGTGCTCGGCGCGCGCCGCCGCCGCGGCCAGGGCGCCGTCCCGGCGTCCGAACTGCGACCGCTCTTCCCGCCGCCCGGCGCTACCGTGCGGGCCACCGTCGACCAGGTCGTCAGCAACTTCTCCGGCCGCTCCGAGGCAGCCGCCGCGGCCGCCGGCCGCCATGGCGGCGGCATCGAGTCCGGCCCCGGCGACGAGGACGGCGACTACATCGAGGTCGAGCAGTTCGCCCGGCTCAAGCGCATCGCCCGCAAACCGGGCCCGGTGCTCTTCGCCGTGCTGCTGCTCGTCTCCCTCGCCGCCTGCCGCGGGCTGCTCGGCGGCGGCTCGCTGCTCGGCGGCGCGCTGCTGCCCGCCGCCCCCGGCGCCTCCGACCTGTGGGCCTCGTACAGCGGCGCCTGGCACGCCCTGGGCACCGGCGGCACCCAGCCCGCCCCGCCCTACCTCGCGGTCCTGGCGCTCTTCTCGAGCGTCCTGTTCGGCAGCACCGGGCTCACCCTGACGGTGCTGCTGGTCGCCTCCGTCCCGCTGGCCGGCGTCACCGCCTACTTCGCGTCCCGGCCGCTGGTCGAGTCCCGCCTGCTGCGCGCCTGGGCCAGCGTCGCCTACGCGTTCCTGCCCGCCGCCACCGGAGCGCTGGCCGGCGGCCGCCTCGGTACCGCGGTCCTCGCCATCCTGCTGCCGCTCATGGCCCGCGCCGCGATCTCCACCGCGGGACTGCAGCTGACCGACGGCGCCGTCGACCGCGGCGCGCGGCCCAGCTGGCGCGCCACGTGGGCGCTCGCGCTGATGCTGACGTTCACGACGGCGTTCACCCCGCTGGTCTGGCCGATCGCCCTGGTGCTGTGCGCGGGCGTGCTCGCGCTGCGGCTGGTCCGCGGCCAGCAGCGGCTGCTCGTCCCGCACCTGCTGCGCTCCGCGGCGCTGATCGTCACCCCGATGGTGCTCCTCGCGCCCTGGTCGCTCTCCCTGCTCACGCATCCCAGCAGGTTCCTGCACGAGGCGGGCCTGCCCTACGGCACCCGGGCCGCCTCGGCCGTCGACCTGCTGATGATCAGCCCCGGCGGGCCGAACGGCTCGGGCGGACTGCTGCTCGTCGGCCTCGTGCTGGCCGCGCTCGCCGCCCTGATGCGCTCCGAACGCCGGCTCGCGGTCCTCACCGCGTGGGCCGTCGCGCTGATCGGACTGCTCTTCGCCATCGTGGAGAACGGTGACGCGTGGGCCGGTCCGGCCACCCTCGTCTACGGCCTCGCGCTGCTGTCCGCCGCCGCGATCGGCGCCGAGGGCGCCAAGGACCGCATCGCCGCCATGGGCTTCGGTTGGCGGCAGCCCGTCGCCGCGCTGATCGCCCTGGCCGCCGCGGCGGCCCCGCTGCTGGCCGCCTTCACGTGGGTCCAGGACGGCGCCAACGGACCGCTCAAGCGGGCTGACGCGGTACAGGTCCCCGCGTTCGTCGCGGAGGAGAGCAGCAGCACCGACCAGGCCCGCACCCTGGTCCTCGACGGCGAGCCGGCAGGCGTCGCGTACGTCCTGGTCCGCGGCGCCGGCGCCCGGCTGGGCGACGCGGAACTCGCCGCCGAGGCGGGCCGCGACAGCCGTCTGGACGACACGGTCGCCAACCTGGTGGCGGGCTCCGGCGCCGACCAGGCGGCCCGCCTGTCCGGCTACGCCGTCCGCTACGTCCTCGTGCAGCCCGGCGCCCCGCGCGAGATGGGCCGGGTGCTCGACAGCACCCCGGGCCTGACCCGCGTCAGCCAGGCCGACGGCAGCGCCCTGTGGCGCGTCGACGCGGCCGTCTCCCGGATCGCCATCGTCAGCAAGGACGCGGCCCCGGTGCCCGTCCCCGCCTGGCGGGTCGAGGCGCACGCCAAGATCCCGGCGGGCGGCGCCGGAAGGGTCCTGCGCCTCGCCGACGCGGCCTCCGCCGGCTGGCACGCGACGCTCGACGGCCGCGCGCTGAAGGCCACCAAGGTCGACGAGTGGGCGCAGGGCTTCGAACTGCCCGCCGACGGCGGCCGGCTCGACGTCACCTACGAGGACCCGGTCACCCACACCGGCTGGCTGCTGGCGCAGGCCTTCCTGCTGCTCGTCGTGGTGGTCCTGGCCCTGCCGGGGCGTCGCCGCCAGGTCGACGACGACCTGCCGGAGCCCGAAGCGGTCGCCGCCGACATGTCCGCCTCCGGGATCCCGGCGCAGGCGTCCGGCGAGGGCCGCCGCGCCCGCCGCCTCCAGGCCGCGGCGGACGCCGAGGCCGACGCCGCGGACGCCGACGACGACGCGGGCGATCCGGACGGGGAGGAACCGGCCGAGTCCCCGGCCGCCGCCATCCCGGACCAGTACGACCCGTACGCGGCCGAACCGGCCGACCCGGGCGCTGACCCGTACGCCGCCATCCCGCAGCAGGAGCCGTACGGCCAGCAGTGGGACGGCTACCAGTACGCCGCCCCCGCCGACCCCGGCGGCTACGGCCAGCAGCAGAACGCCGGCTACGACCAGCAGAACAGCGGCTACGACCCGAACCAGAACACCGGCTACGACCCGCAGCACCACCAGGGCGGGTACGACCAGAACAACGGCGGCTACGCCGACCCGTACACCTACGGCGGCCGGCCGCAGCCGGCCTACGACCCGTACCGCCAGGATGAGGACGGCAACGGGTACTACCCCGAAGGCGACCAGCACCGCGACGGGGGCGACCGCCGGCCCTGAGCACCGCGACCCGGCGGACCGCGGAAACGTCCGCCGGGTCCTCCCACATCAGGCACGTACGCACGTCACGCCGGCCGTGACCAGGCCGACCGGCCGGCCCCGGGCAACACCGCGAGGTGAAAGTCAGTGAACCGCAGCATCATCTCCCTGGCGGGAGCGACCGCAGCACTCGCCGCCCTCACCGGCGCGGCCGTGCTCACCGGAGCCGGCGACCCGGCCGCCGCGCCCGTCGTCTCCGCGGCGCGGCAGCCCGTGCAGCGGTCGGCGCTCGTCTGCCCGGCGCCGTCCGCCTCCGAGCTGGCGTCCACCACATACACCTCGTTCACCCCCAAGGGCGCCCAGGCCGCCAAGCAGGGCACCGCCCAGCTGCTGCCGGCCACCGGGGCCGCCGGAGCCAAGGCGAAGCCGCTCGCGCCGCTCACGGAGCCGGGAGCGCCGGTCACCGCCAAGGTCGACAAGGCCGACGGCCCGGCGCTCATCGGCTCCGCCGACGGCGCCCTGGCGCCCGGCTGGGGCGTCCAGCAGACGACCGTGGTCAGCGCCGGCCCCGGCCGCGGCGTGCTCGGCACGTCCTGCGTCGCCCCCGACAGCGAGTTCTGGTTCCCGGCCGCGAGCACCGCCGCCGACCGCCAGGACTTCCTGCACCTGGTGAACCCCGACGACATGGACGCCGTCGTCGACGTCGAACTGTTCGGCAAGGACGGCGCGCTGAAACCCACGACCAGCGACGGCCTCACCGTCCCCTCGCAGGGCAGCGCGTCGATCCTGCTCTCCACCCTCGTCACGGACAAGGCCCCGGACCTGACCGTGCACGTCACGGTCCGCAGCGGGCGGGTCGGCGCGGCCGTCCAGGCCACGGACGCCAAGGCCGGCGCGGACTGGCTGCCCGCCGCCGCGGACCCGGCCGCCGGGCTGGTCTTCCCCGGCATCCCCGCGGACGCGACCTCCGTGCAGCTCGTCGTGTTCGCCCCCGGCCAGGAGGACGCCGACCTGTCGGTGCGGCTCGCCTCGCCGACCGGCTCCATCACCCCGGCCGGCCACGAGACGCTGCACGTCAAGAGCAGCATGACGGCCACCATCGACCTCGGGGACGTCACCAAGGGCGAGGCCGGCTCCCTCGTGCTGGCCGCGAGCGGGGCGCACACCGCCGTCCCGGTCGTCGGCGCCCTGCGGATCACCCGGGGCACCGGCGCCAAGCAGGAGCTCGCCTTCCTGCCCGCCACCCCGAGGATCGACGCCCGGGCCACGGCCGCCGACAACCGGCTGAAGGCGTCGACGCTGTCCCTGGTCGCACCGGTCAAGGAGGCGGTCGTGAAGGTCACCACCTCGGCGGCCACCGACGGCGGAGCGCCGGTCAGCAAGAACATCACCGTGAAGGCCGGCACCACCGTGGCGCTCGAACCGCCCGCGCCCTCGTCGGGCAAGGGCGCCTTCGCCGTGACCGTCGAGCCGGTCTCCGGCGGCCCGGTCTACGCCTCGCGCATGCTGTCGCTGCCGCTGAACGGCATCCCGATGTTCACCGTCCAGCCGATGCCGGACGACCGGGGCACGGTGGTGGTCCCCAAGACCAGGCCGGACCTGACGATCCTCGACCACTGACGACCGACGACTGCTGACGGCGCCGCCCCAGGACCGACGGCCGGGGGCGGGCCCGGCTCCGTGCCGCCCGCCCCTTCCGTCCGCCCCTGGCTACTCCTGGCCGTACTTGGGGTCGACGTTCTCCGGGGAGAGCCCCAGCAGCTCGGCCACCTGCTCGACGACGACCTCGTGCACGAGCATCGCCCGCTCGTCATGGCTCTTGGCCCGGATCTCCACCGGGCGGCGGTAGACCACGATGCGGCTGGGCGCGTCCTTGCGGGCGCTGATCAGCCGGCCGAGCGGCACACTGCCGTCGTCGGAGTCGTCCGCCGCCGCCGGTTTGCCCGCGTCGGAGACGAGCGGCACCTCCTGCACGGCGAACTCGACGTCGGCCAGTTGCGGCCAGCGCCTCTCCAGCCGGTCGGCGGCGTCCCGTACGAGATCGTCGAAGGCGTCCGCGCGGGTGAGCGCGAGCGGCACCTGCGGGGGCGCGATGGGTCCGCGCATCCCGCGGCCATGGCGGTCGCGACGACGCGGACGAGGGTCTGAAGAGGGAGGTACGGGGCTGTCCATCGCCTTTGAGCCTAGTCCTCCCGGGGCCCCGGTACACCGCGGACGACGGGTGGCGCGCCCTGTCGAGCGGGCGCCGAGCCGGCGGCGAGGGGGAGTCGAGCCGGGCCGGGCGCCGACCCGGCTGCGGTGGTGTCCCGGTCGGCCCGGGGGCGTGATCGCCGCCCGCGCACCACCCCTTCGGTGGCTCCCCGCAGGTCAGCCCGTGATCGCGGTTTCCCGGCGTTCCCGGCGAACCGGGACGACACGACAGGGTGAGGTCAGGGAGAGTCGTCGCGGCCCGCTCAAGAGTGCGGTAGCGTCCAACGTCGTGAGCCCTGTACGTCGCTGTTCGCGGACCGCTTGCGGCCGACCCGCCGTCGCGACGCTGACGTACGTCTACGCGGACTCGACCGCCGTACTCGGCCCGCTCGCGACCTACGCCGAGCCGCACTGCTACGACCTCTGCCACGAGCACTCCGAGCGCCTCACCGCCCCGCGCGGCTGGGAAGTCGTTCGGCTCGCCGTGGACAGCGGCCCCGTCCTCCCCAGCGGCGACGACCTCGAAGCGCTCGCCAACGCGGTGCGCGAGGCGGCCCGGCCGCCGGAGCGCCCCGCGAACGTCTCCCGCGGCCGGGAAGTGGACCCGATAGAGGTCGCCCGCCGGGGCCACCTGAGGGTGCTGCGCTCGCCCGAGCCCTGAGCCGGCCGATCACCCCGCCGGGGTAGGTTGAGCGGGAGTTTTCCGCGCGCCGCCGTCCGGCGCTGTCCAACAGGGGTGTGCTGTGTCCGACTTGTCGCAGATCGTCAAGGCCTACGACATTCGCGGCGTGGTCCCCGACCAGTGGGACGAGTCGGTCGCCGAACTCTTCGGCGCCGCGTTCGTCACCGTCACCAAGGCCGACGCGATCGTCGTCGGCCACGACATGCGCCCCTCCTCGCCGGGACTGTCCCGCGCCTTCGCGCGCGGCGCGGCCGCCCTCGGCGCCTCCGTCACCGAGATCGGCCTGTGCTCGACGGACGAGCTGTACTTCGCCAGCGGGCAACTGGACCTGCCCGGCGCGATGTTCACCGCCAGCCACAACCCCGCGCAGTACAACGGCATCAAGATGTGCCACAAGGGCGCGGCCCCCGTGGGCCAGGACACCGGCCTGGCCGACATCCGCGCGCTGGCCGAGCGGTGGACCGCGCAGGGCGCTCCGGAGCCCGCTGCCACCGCCGGCACGATCACCCAGCGGGACGTGCTGGCCGACTACGCCGGCTACCTGCGGGGCCTGGTCGGCCTCGGCGGCATCCGCCGGCTGAAGGTCGTGGTGGACGCGGGCAACGGGATGGGCGGCCACACCGTCCCGACTGTCTTCGCGGGGCTGCCGCTGGAACTGGTGCCGCTCTACTTCGAGCTGGACGGCACCTTCCCCAACCACGAGGCGAACCCGCTCGACCCGAAGAACCTGGTCGACCTCCAGGCGAAGGTCCTGGAGACCGGCGCCGACCTGGGCCTGGCCTTCGACGGCGACGCCGACCGCTGCTTCGCGGTCGACGAGCGCGGCGAGCCGGTGTCGCCGTCGGCGATCACCGCCCTGGTCGCCGCGCGGGAGCTGGCCAAGCACCCGGGCGGCACGATCATCCACAACCTGATCACGTCCTGGTCCGTGCCCGAGGTCGTCGCGGAGCACGGCGGGAAGACGGTGCGCACCCGCGTCGGCCACTCCTTCATCAAGCAGGAGATGGCCCGCACCGGCGCGATCTTCGGCGGCGAGCACTCCGCCCACTACTACTTCCGCGAGTTCTGGAACGCCGACACGGGCATGCTCGCCGCCCTGCACGTGCTGGCCGCGCTCGGCGCGCAGGACGGCACCCTGTCCGAGCTGGTCGCCGAGTACGACCGCTACCCCTCCTCCGGCGAGATCAACAGCACCGTCGCCGACCAGGCGGGCCGGGTGGCCGCGATCCGCGCGGCGTACGCGAGCCGGCCGGGCGTCGAGCTGGACGAGCTGGACGGCCTCACGGTCACCACGGCCGACTGGTGGTTCAACGTCCGCGCCTCCAACACCGAGCCGCTGCTGCGGCTGAACGTGGAGGCCCGCGACGCGGCCACCGTCGACCGCGTCCGCGACGAGGCCCTCGCCGTCATCCGGGCCTGACGCGGCCCGACCCCGGCGATAGGCTGATCACGCGGTGCCCCGCCGCCGCGAGGCGGCGGCCGAAGCGGCCGAACGGGCCGCACCGCGCGCAGCACCCGGCCGCACCGACCGGCGAGAACCACCGGACCGGGAACACCGGCCAGAACCACCCCGCCCGAACGCACTGCCCGAACCTCACCGTCCGAAGGACTCACCCCATGTCGCTCGTCGAAGCCAGCCTCCTGGAGATCCTCGCCTGCCCGGCGTGCCACGCCCCGCTCCGTGAGGACACCGAAGCGAACGAACTCGTGTGCACCTCGGACAGCTGCGGCCTCGCCTACCCGGTACGTGACGACATCCCCGTCCTGCTCATCGACGAGGCCCGCCGCCCCTCCTGACCGGCCGGCACGGCCTGACCGGGCCCCCGGGACGGGGACCCGTGACCTCCCGGGCAGGACGTGCCCGGGGTGACGGACCAGGACCCGGAGGTCCCGATGCTCGACGAGTCGCTGCTTGACGACCCCGACGCCCTCGCCCGCGCCGACACCCGCGGGCTGCTGCTCGGCGCAGCGGCCGCGGGCGCCCGCGTGCGGACCGCGGCGCGCCTCACGCAGGAGGCAGGCGTCCAGGACCTGCGCCCCGACGGCCGGCCGCGCACCGTGCTCGTCGCCGGCTCCGGGCCCGAGGCCGCCGCCGTGGCCGACGTGCTCGGTGCGCTCGGGGCGGGCAGCTGCCCCGTCATACCGCTGCGGGCGGCCGGACCGACCCCGTACGAGCCGCACTGGACGCTCCCCGGCTGGACCGGCCCGCTCGACCTGGTGCTGCTCACCACCGCGA
This sequence comes from Streptomyces sp. NPDC006733, assembly GCF_040636125.1. Lineage (NCBI taxonomy): Bacteria > Bacillati > Actinomycetota > Actinomycetes > Kitasatosporales > Streptomycetaceae > Streptomyces > Streptomyces sp. NPDC006733. The sequence goes on from NZ_JBEYJD010000001.1 coordinate 504,687, forward strand.
GCGGCCGGGAGGCCGGCCTCGTCGGCCTCGTCGAGCAGGCCTACCGGCGCGGCTGCACCGTCGTCGCCGTGGCGCCCGCCAAGTCGCCGCTCGCCGAGGCGCTGGAGCAGGCGCGCGGCCTGACGATCCCGTACGCCGCGCCCGCGTCCCCGCTCCTGGCCGGACCGTCCGGCGCCCCCGCCGAGGACCCCGGCGCACTGTGGGCGCTGCTCACCCCGCTCTTCACGCTCGCCGACCGCATCGGGCTCTTCACCGCCCCGCCGACCGCGGTGCAGGCCGTCGCCGACCGGCTCGACGAGGTCGCCACCCGCTGCGGACCGGCCGTCGCGACGTACAACAACCCCGCCAAGACGCTGGCCACCGAGCTGGCCGACGCCCTGCCGCTGCTGTGGAGCACCGGGCCGACCGCGACCCCGGCCGCCCGCCGCTTCGCGGCCGTCCTCGCCACCAGGACCGGCCGCCCCGCGCTGGCCGGGGAGCTGCCCGAGGCGCTGGCCGCCCACGGCGCCCTGCTCGGCGGCACGCTCTCGCCCGGCACCGACCCCGACGACTTCTTCCGGGACCGCGTCGAGGACCAGCAGGAGCTGCGGCTGCGCGTCGTCCTGCTGCGGGAGGACGCCGGGCACCAGGCAGTGGCGGCCCCCGCCGCCCGCGAACTGGCCTACGCCCACGACACGCCGCTCAGTGAGATCACCCCGGCCGACGGCGGCGTCCTGGAGACCACCGCCGAGCTGCTCGCCCTGACGGACTTCGCCTCGGTCTACCTCACCGTGGCCTCTGCCGAAAGATCATGAAGCCATGGACCGCCTGACCAACACCGTGCGTCCCTACGCCTGGGGCTCCACGACCGCCATCCCGGAACTGCTCGGCACCGCCCCCACCGGCGAGCCGCAGGCGGAACTGTGGATGGGTGCGCACCCGGGAGCACCCTCGCGGATCGACCGGGGCGCGGGACCGGTCCCGCTCAACGAGGTGATCGACGCCGATCCGGCCGCGGAACTCGGCGAGCCCGCCGTGCGGCGCTTCGGCCCCCGGCTGCCGTTCCTGTTCAAGGTCCTCGCGGCCGGCGCGCCCCTGTCGCTCCAGGTCCACCCCGACCTCGCGCAGGCGCGGACGGGCTTCGCGGACGAGGAGGCGCGCGGCATCCCCGTCGACGCCCCGCACCGCAACTACAAGGACGCGAACCACAAGCCCGAGGCCATCGTCGCGCTCACCCCCTTCGACGGGCTGTGCGGCTTCCGGCACCCCGCCGAGGCCGCCGAACTCCTCGAAGCCCTCGCCGTGGACTCGCTCAAGCCGTACGTGGACGTCCTGCGCGCACAGCCCGGGACCGGCGCGCTGCGCGAGGTCCTCGCCGCCGTCCTGACCGCCGACCGCGACGCGATGGGCCGGACGGTCGAGGAGGCCGCCCTGTCCGCCGCCGCCCTCGCCGAGCGGGGCGGCCCGCACGCGGCCGCCTTCGCCGCCTACGCAGCGACGGCCCACGCCTTCCCCGGCGACCCGGGCGTCATCGCGGCCATGCTCCTCAACCACGTGACGCTGCAGCCCGGCGAAGCCCTCTACCTCGGCGCCGGCGTGCCGCACGCCTACCTCGACGGCCTCGGCGTCGAGATCATGGCCAACTCCGACAACGTGCTGCGCTGCGGCCTGACCCCCAAGCACGTGGACGTGCCGGAGCTGCTGCGCGTCGTCCGCTTCGAGCCCACCGACCCGGGCGTCCTGCGCCCCGAGGTCTCCTCGAACGGCGAGGAGGTCTACGAGACGCCCATCGACGAGTTCCGGCTCTCGCGCTACGTGCTCGCCCCCGGCGGCGAGGCCCGCACCCCCGACGCCCGCACCCCGCAGATCCTGCTCTGCACCGGCGGCACCGCGCGGCTGCGCTCCCCCCGGGGCGAGCTGACCCTGGCCCCCGGCGAGTCCGCCTTCGTCCCCGCGGGCGAGCAGGTGGAGCTGGCCTGCGCGGGAGGGGCCGGCACCGGCGCCACCGTTTTCCGCGCCACGGTGGTGGCCTGACGCGCCGTCCGCAGGGCAGCCTGCAAGAATGACCGGCCAGTGGCCGGGGCCGGAGCCGAGGACCGAAGGGACGAACCAACACCTATGAGCGCGTCAGGCGGAACCAAGGCGATCGTCGCCGCATTGAGCGCCAACCTCGCCATCGCCGTGGCGAAGTTCGTGGCATTCGCGTTCAGCGGATCGTCGTCCATGCTCGCCGAGGGCGTGCACTCCCTCGCCGACTCGGGGAACCAGGCGCTGCTCCTCGTCGGGGGCAAGAAGGCCAAGCGCGCGGCGAGCGAGGAGCACCCGTTCGGCTACGGCCGCGAGCGCTACATCTACGCCTTCCTCGTCTCGATCGTGCTGTTCAGCGTCGGTGGCATGTTCGCGCTCTACGAGGGCTACGAGAAGATCAAGCACCCGCACGCGATCGAGCACTGGTACTGGCCGGTCGGCGTCCTGGTCTTCGCGATCATCGCGGAGGGCTTCTCCTTCCGGACCGCGATCAAGGAGTCCAACCAGACCCGCGGCGAGCACTCCTGGACGGACTTCATCCGCCGCGCCAAGGCCCCCGAGCTGCCCGTCGTCCTGCTGGAGGACTTCGGCGCGCTCATCGGCCTCATCCTCGCCCTGTTCGGCGTCGGTATCGCGCTGGCCACCGGCGACGGCGTCTGGGACGGCATCGGCACCCTCTGCATCGGCATCCTCCTCATCGTGATCGCCCTCGTGCTCGCCGCGGAGACCAAGTCGCTGCTGCTCGGCGAGAGCGCGGCCGCCGAATCGGTGGCCGCGATCCGCGAGGCCATCGTCGACGGGCACACCGTCACCGGCGTGATCCACATGCGCACCCTGCACCTCGGCCCCGAGGAGCTGCTGGTCGCCGCGAAGATCGCCGTCCAGCACGACGACACCGCCGCAGAGGTCGCCCGCGCGATCGACGCCGCGGAGGCCCGCATCCGGGCCGCCGTGCCGATCGCCCGCGTCATCTACCTCGAACCGGACATTTACAACGAGTCCGCGGCGGCCGCCGGACCCGACCCCCTGCAGACGCCGGGTGGCGATCCGCTCCACTCCTAAGGCTTTGGTGGCCATACGCCCCTTGTGTTCCACCTCCCTCGCTTGCTCTTCGTGACGGCGACCACTGGCCGAAACCGGTACGAGGTGGGGGCCGCCCGGCCGTCCGGTGTAAGTTCGTTATTAGCCAGACGTCGCTGCTGATGGCGGTCGGGCGGCACCGCGCAAGCGGTCGCCGCGCGAGGGAGAGAGGGCCTCCGACGGAATGCGCTGCTGCAAGGGGACGGGTGTGTCCGCTCACGGGCGCTGCCTCGTCGGCCTGCGGCTGCGTCGATTCCCCGTCCACCTCGAAGATCTCAACGAGGAGCAGCACGTATGACCACCACCGCAACTGACTTCAAGGTCGCAGACCTCTCCCAGGCCGCCTACGGCCGCAAGGAGATCACCCTCGCCGAGCACGAGATGCCCGGCCTGATGTCGATCCGCGCCGAGTACGCCGAGGCGCAGCCGCTGGCCGGCGCCCGCATCACCGGCTCGCTGCACATGACGATCCAGACCGCCGTGCTCATCGAGACCCTGGTCGCGCTGGGCGCGGACGTCCGCTGGGCGTCCTGCAACATCTTCTCCACGCAGGACCACGCCGCCGCCGCCATCGCGGTCGGCCCCAACGGCACCCCCGAGAACCCGCAGGGCGTGCCGGTCTTCGCCTGGAAGGGCGAGACCCTCGAAGAGTACTGGTGGTGCACGGAGCAGGCGCTGACCTGGCCGAACACGCCCACCGGCGGCCCGAACATGATCCTGGACGACGGCGGCGACGCCACGCTCCTCGTGCACAAGGGTGTCGAGTTCGAGAAGGCCGGCGCGGCCCCGGACCCCTCCACCGCGGACAGCGAGGAGTACGGCTACATCCTGCGCGTGCTCAACCGCACCCTCTCCGAGAACCCCCAGAAGTGGACGCAGCTCTCGTCGGAGATCCGCGGCGTCACCGAGGAGACCACCACCGGTGTCCACCGCCTCTACGAGATGATGCAGGAAGGCTCGCTGCTCTTCCCGGCCATCAACGTCAACGACGCGGTCACCAAGTCGAAGTTCGACAACAAGTACGGCTGCCGCCACTCCCTGATCGACGGCATCAACCGCGCCACCGACGTCCTCATCGGCGGCAAGCTCGCCGTCGTCCTGGGCTACGGCGACGTGGGCAAGGGCTGCGCCGAGTCGCTGCGCGGCCAGGGCGCCCGCGTCGTCATCACCGAGATCGACCCGATCTGCGCACTGCAGGCCGCGATGGACGGCTACCAGGTCGCCACGCTGGACGACGTCGTCGAGATCGCCGACATCTTCATCACCACGACCGGCAACAAGGACATCATCATGGCCGCCGACATGGCCAAGATGAAGCACCAGGCCATCGTCGGCAACATCGGCCACTTCGACAACGAGATCGACATGGCCGGTCTGGCCAAGATCCCGGGCATCGTCAAGGACGAGGTCAAGCCCCAGGTCCACACCTGGAAGTTCACCGACGGCAAGGTCCTGATCGTGCTGTCCGAGGGCCGTCTGCTGAACCTCGGCAACGCGACCGGTCACCCCTCGTTCGTGATGTCCAACTCCTTCGCGGACCAGACCCTGGCCCAGATCGAGCTGTTCACCAAGCAGAGCGAGTACCCCACCGGCGTCTACGTGCTCCCGAAGCACCTGGACGAGAAGGTCGCCCGCCTCCACCTCGACGCCCTCGGCGTCAAGCTCACCACGCTCCGCCCGGAGCAGGCCGCCTACATCGGCGTCCCGGTCGAGGGCCCGTACAAGGCGGACCACTACCGCTACTGATCCACTCCTGACGCGCCGGACCCAGCCGGTCCACCCGAGCGTCATCGAGCGAAGCCCCCGTCGTTTTCCACGGCGGGGGCTTCGCCGTCTAAGGTCCCCACCATGCCCAGAGGCCGATACTCGTTCCACGACACGCATGACCACACCCCCCTCGGTGCAGAGCACTTCCACTGCGCCACCGGCCCCTCCGGCTGGCGCTACGTCTCCCAGCTCACCGCCCCCTCGGGCGATCACTCCGGCTCCGTCGACCTGACCGTCGACGACCTCGGCCGTCCCATCCGCCTCGAACTGAACGCGTCCAGCTGGCAGGTCCGCGGCGCGGCCATCGACGGCGTCACCTGGGTCCGTACCGACCCCGCGGGCGAGCAGGCGCAGGAGGGCAACGCCCCCGCCCACGCCTTCACGGGCGCCTCACCCGCGTTCCTCATCGCCACCGCACGACTGCTGCGCCTCGAACCGGGCGGTCCCGCCACCCGCGTACGCCTCGTCTCCTTCGCACCCCCCGTGCTCGCGCCCCGCACCCTCGACCAGTCCTGGGCCTTGCTCAACAGGACAACACACGAGACGGACAGCGGTCCGCTGCCTGTGGACAACTACCAGGTGACCGAGCTCGACACCGGTGAGCAGCAGCAGATCCACATCGCGGGCGACGTGGTCCTGTCGGCCCCGGGCATCGAACTCGAAGAGCTCGAGTCACCGCCGTCGGCGTTCGCCTGACCTGCGGTTCCGGAGCGACCGGGGACCTTCCTACGCCGGGGGAGCGAAGCCGGTGCGCGGAGGTTCGGGGGCGGGCCGCACGGGCGGAGCGGGGTGGGCGGGCCGCACCGGCTGAACGGGCCGCGTGGGCGGAACAGGCGGCGCGTAGCCCGTCGGCGGCATGGGTGACGGAGCTCCGGGTGCGTATGCGGGGGCGGGTGTGACAGGTGCCGGTACGGCGGGCGGCTGCGCTCCGGCGAAGGGGCCGGGCGGCGGTCCGCCCGCGCCGAACATCCGCCGGGCGTCCCGCGACTGCCGCTCGGCCACCACCGCGGCGAGGAACGCCGCCGGCGGGGTCCCCTGCGGCGGGCGAGCTCCCGTGCACGCGGCGACATCCGTCGCCAGCCGCTCCGCCATCGACCAGCCCACCTGCGGATCGAGCTGCCACATCCGGGAGAGGTACTGCCGTACGGCGAGCCACAGCCCCTCCGGCACGCCCGACAGGTCCACCCCGGCGAGCTGCGCCGCGAGCCACGGCGGGGCCGGCGGCATCAGCTGCGTGTGCTGGCGCGGAACGCGCTCGCGGACGACCAGGGCCCCGGCGAAGACGTCCCCCAGCCGGCGGCCACGCGCCGACACCAGGGACGCGATGCACGCGATGACCCCCAGCGACAGCTGGATCTCGATGACGCCCACGGCCCCGCGCACCAGCGCGTGCCGGAAGCGGATGGGCCCGCCGTCGTCCCGCACCACGCGCAGCCCGCAGGCCATCTTGCCCAGCGACCGCCCACGGGTGAGGGTCTCGACGGCTATCGGCACGCCGACCAGGATGAGCAGGATCGCGCCGACCGACACCGCGGCGATCGCCGCGTCGTCGAGGGACGAGGTCGCCGCGGCGAGGGCGAACATGAGCCCGACGAAGCCGGTCCAGTAGACGACGAGGTCGATCGTCGTAGCGAGCACCCGGCTCGGCAGCTTGGCCGGGTCCATCCCCAGCGCGACCGCTTCGCCCGTCACCAGTCCACTCACGCGCGAACCCCTCTTTTCCCCACGTACGCACACGTACCCGACGACCGAACCGTTGCGCGAACCCCTGCCCGAACAGTCTGCCCGGTCTGCCAAGCTGGGGCTTCCCACACACGGGGTCTTCCCGCGGTCCGGGCGCACCGCCCGGCGCCGCCGTCCGGCCCTCCTTCCGCCCAGGAGCAGCAGCCCATGGACCTGGATGTCTTCGCCGCCGCCCACCGGCACGAGTGGGACCGGCTCGAAGCGCTGCTGGGACGCCGTCGCCGCCTCACCGGCGAGGAGGCCGACGAACTGGTCGGCCTCTACCAGCGGACGGCGACCCATCTGTCCCTCGTCCAGTCCAGCGCTCCGGACCCGGCGCTCGTCGGCCGGCTGACCACCCTGGTCGCCCGTGCCCGCAGCGCGGTCGCCGGCGCCAGGACGGCGAGCTGGCGGGATGTGGTCCGCTTCTTCACCAGCGTCTTCCCCGCGGCCGTCTACCGGTCACGGCACTGGTGGGTGCCCACGGCGCTGCTGTCGACGGCGGTCGCCGCAGCCGTCGGATGGTGGATCGCCGAGCACCCGGAAGCGCAGGCGGCCATCGGCGCCCCCGAGGCGCTCCGTTCGATGACCCGCCCCGGCGGCCAGTACGAGACGTACTACTCCAGCCACCCGGCGGCGTCCTTCGCCGCGCAGGTGTGGACGAACAACGCGCAGGCCGCGGCGATGTGCCTGGTCCTCGGGGTGTTCCTCGGGCTGCCGGTCCTCTGGGTGCTGTGGCAGAACGTGCTCAACCTGGGCGTGGGCCTCGGCCTGATGGGCTCGGCGGGCCGACTCGACACCTTCCTGGGCCTGATCCTCCCGCACGGCCTCCTGGAGCTCACCGCCGTCTTCGTCGCGGCGGGCACCGGCCTGCGGCTCGGCTGGACGGTGATCGACCCGGGCCCCCGCTCCCGCAGAACGGCACTGGCCGAGGAGGGCCGTGCCGCGATCGGCATGGCCATCGGCCTTGCCGCGGTGCTCTTCGTCTCCGGCGCCATCGAGGGCTTCGTCACCCCGTCCGGCCTCCCGACCTGGGCCCGCATCACCATCGGCATCGTCGCGGAACTGCTGTTCCTGGCCTACGTCTACGGCGTCGGCCGCCGTGCGGCCCTCAACGGCGAGACCGGCGACCTGGACGTCGCGGACCGCAGCGCGACACTCCCGACGGCTGCCTGAGCACCCCGGCCCCCCGGATGTGCATCCGGCGTCCCAAACCTGTTAGTCTCCTCTTCGCCCCAGAAACCCGTTGACACGGGAGGACAGGGTAGGTAGATTCGAACGGTTGTCACGAACTAGACATGGTCGAGGCGGCTCGATAGAGTCTCCTTGCTTCTTCGTTCTTCGCGACGAAGACATCGCAAATCCAATCCGAGTGAATTCTCTGAGCGGATACGCATGTCCTCGAAACGGAGGCGGGAAATCCGACGGAAAGCTTCTGCTAAAGTCGGGTGCAGCGGGAAAGCCGAAAGGCGGAAACGCTGGAGCAGGAATTGCACAACTCCCGCTGACTGGGAATCGGACGCGAAAGCGTCTGATAGAGTCGGAAACACGAAGGGAAGCCCGGAGGGCGCCGGTGAAACGGCACCGAAGGAAGCGTCCGTTCCTTGAGAACTCAACAGCGTGCCAAAAGTCAACGCCAGACTTAAAACACCCCGGGCGGAACCCAATCGGGTTTCGTTTGGTGGTTCCTTTGAAACAAAGTCCTTTCGCCCTCCGGTCCTTCGGGACGGGAACTGGTGGGAGGCAATTACACAGCGAGGA